>JBDNSL010000120.1:0-6465 GCA_047719095.1 Acetobacter sp. | reverse complement strand
CCCAGCAGCACCGCAACGGCGTTCTGGGGCAGCGCACCCAGCAGGGTTGCCGCAATAAATGGCCATACCGCCATACCGGACACGCCCCCAAGCAGGTTGAGCAGCAAGGCTGAGCCAACCGGCAGGAGACGCAATGTCAGAATACTCAAGAAGGGCTTTTGGGTCAGAAACGCATCAAGCTTTTCAAACCGTGGCCCAAGGCGCGCCTGCGCCCATGAACGACCACCCCAGCGGGCCCACAAAAAACCGGCCACGCACCCTAATGTAGAAGCTGATGTGATCATGGCAAGCCCTTCTGCCACGCCATAGGTCAGCCCGGCGGCAAAACCGGCCACCTGCCGGGGCAGACCAAAAGCACACCAGACAGATGCCCCCGCCACAAACACCAACCGCCCAGACAAGCCCGCACGCAGCATATCCGTACTGTCCAGCAGATGCGCCAGAGCAGGCACATGCCGCAGCCCCACAGCGCCTATCACCAGAATAAGCAGCATAAGCAACGGTTTGAACAACACCCATGGGGAGCGGGCAGGTGCTAGGGGGGCTGGTTCCATCCCTTGGGCGCTAGCATCTTCTTGCCGCAAGCCGCAAGCTGGCTGTAAACCCTAGCCATAAAGTTTAACTCCAGCGCAAAAGAGTGCCATGCCCACCACGCCCAAGCGCCAGCCAGACATGACGCCCGCCCACCGCCGCCTGATTTCTGGCTGGCTGTTCCTTCTGTGCTTCATGCTGCTGGGCATGATCGCTATTGGCGGCGTAACCCGCCTGACCGGCTCTGGCCTGTCCATTATGGACTGGCAGCCAGTCAGCGGCATGATCCCGCCATTAACCCATGCGGAGTGGGAGCGCCTTTTTGCGCTGTACCAGACCATCCCCCAATACCACCTCCAGCATGAAGGATTCGGGCTGGAAGGATTCCAGAAGATTTTCTGGGCCGAATGGACGCACCGCTTCTGGGGCCGGCTCATGGGGATTGTGCTGCTGGCACCTCTGGTCTGGTTTGTTATCCGGGGCATGATCACCCGCCGCCTTGCGGTGCGTCTGTTCGTGTTTTTTGTTCTGGGCGCACTGCAGGGGGCCATTGGCTGGTTTATGGTCGCCTCGGGCTTTCGGGCCAACAGCACAGCGGTGGAGCCTGTGCGGCTGGTGCTGCACCTGAGTGCCGCCCTGCTGCTGTATGGCGCCATTTTGTGGACCGCCTTTTCCATCCGCTGGCCACAGCCCCAGCCCACGCCCCAGACTTCTGGCGTTAAGCTAACCCGGCGTCTGGCGTGCCTGAGCATTGGGCTTTTATGCACCACCATTGTTGCGGGCGGCTTTACGGCGGGCACGCATGCGGGCTTTTTGTTCAACACCTTCCCGCTCATGGATGGCCACCTTATTCCCGCCGACTACGCCCAGCTTTCCCCCCTGTGGATGAACTGGGTGGTCAACAAGGCCGCCATCCAGTTTGACCACCGGCTGCTGGCCACCCTGACAGCCCTGAGCATTGGCGCGGTCCTGCTGTCCGGGTTGCGGCGGGGTGCGGGCCTTGGCCCACAGGCCCAAAACGGCATTATCCTGCTGGGCTGGGCCGTGCTGATCCAGTACGGGCTGGGGGTTACCACGCTGCTGCTGGTGGTGCCTGTATGGGCCGGTGCCGTGCACCAGACCTTTGCTGCCGTGCTGCTCGGGGTCATGCTGTACGTGCTGCACACCCTGCGCCGCGGCCGGCCGCAGGGCTGAAGCAGGGCCATGAATTCCCGCGCCGGTTATTTTCCTGTTGCGCTCACACAGCAGGACGGTATTCTACCGGGCATGATTTCCGACCGGTTCATGTCCGATTCCCTCACGACCCGCGTAACAGCGGCTCAGGGCGGCGTGGCCTTTCGTCTGGACCTTCTCCTTCGACTTATCAGCCCCTGAGCGATCCGGGTGGCCTTTGTGCTGCCGCGCCCAGGGGATTTTTCAAGTGAGAGCGCCTGTGTGCAGCACAGGCAAATTATAAGGCGTGGCAAGCCTTTGGCAGCGCCAGACCAGAGTAAATTCAGGAACATTTTCATGTCTGCTGATCCCTCCAGCTTCAATCACCCATCCTTTGGCGCCATGACGCCCGACCGTGTCATTATTTTTGACACCACACTGCGTGACGGCGAGCAGTCCCCCGGTTTTTCCATGAATCTGGCCGAAAAGCTGCGTATGGCCGAAGCTCTGGCAACACTGGGCGTGGATGTGATCGAGGCCGGTTTTCCCGTGGCCTCCAAGGGTGACTTTGAATCCGTAAACGAGATTGCCCGCCACACCAAAGGTGTTGTGATCTGCGCGCTGGCCCGCAGTGGGGGTGCGAAGGATATTGTGGCGGCAGGCGAGGCTCTGGCCCCGGCCGAGCGCAAGCGCATCCACAACTTCATTTCCACCTCGCCGCTGCACATGAAATACAAGCTGCGTATGGAGCCAGAAACCGTTCTGGACCTGATTACCGCAGGCAACACAGCCGCACGCAACCTGACCGATGATGTGGAATGGTCCGCCGAGGACGGCTCACGCACCGACCCCGACTTTTTGTGCCGCTGCGTGGAGGCGGCCATCAAGGCCGGGGCCACCACCATCAACATCCCCGACACGGTGGGCTACGCCACACCCGAGGATATGGAAAAAATCTTTTCCATGGTGCGCGCGCGCGTGCCCGGTGCCGATCAGGTCATTCTGTCCGCCCATAACCATAACGATCTGGGGCTGGGCGTTGCCAACACGCTGGCGTCCCTGCGGGGTGGGGCACGGCAGGTGGAATGCACCATAAACGGTATTGGCGAGCGCGCAGGCAATGCCGCACTCGAAGAAATTGTCATGGCGCTGCGCACCCGCCACGACCAGTACCCCTACAACACCAATATCCAGACCACGGACCTGCTCAAGGTCTCGCGCATGCTGGCCACCATCACCAGTTTTGACGTGCAGCCCAACAAGGCCATTGTGGGGCGCAACGCCTTTGCACATGAAAGTGGCATTCATCAGGACGGGGTGCTCAAAAACGCCGCGACCTATGAGATCATGACCCCCGAAAGTGTGGGCTGGAGCCGGTCTTCGCTGGTTATGGGCAAGCATTCGGGGCGTGCGGCTTTCCGCGACAAGCTCAAGGCACTGGGTTACGCGGACATGGACGACGCCCGCCTGAACGAGGCGTTCTCGCGCTTCAAGGATCTGGCGGACCGCAAGAAAGTTGTCTACGATGACGATATTGTCGCACTGGTTGATGACGAAGCCCGTGACCACGACCATATCCGCTTTGCAGCACTGGACCTGACATCCTCCTCGGGCAAACCCTCCGCCGCTGACCTGACCATTCAGGTCGATGGCAAGGACGTGCAGGCCACCGCCACGGGCAACGGCCCGGTGGATGCGGCCTTTAACGCCTTACGGCAGGCCTTCCCGCACGAGGCGCGGCTGGCCCTGTTTAGCGTTGGTGCCGTTACGGAAGGAACGGACGCACAGGCCCGCACCACAGTCCGTCTGGAAGAAGACGGCAAGCTGGTGGATGGCCAGGGTGCAGATGCGGACACCGTTGTGTCTGCCGTGCGCGCCTATGTGCATGCCCTGAACAAGCTGCTGGTCAAACGCGCACGCACAGCCCCAGAAGCCCTGACAGCCTGATAAAGCCTACACTGGGGGCCAATACCCCCAGATAACGAGGCAGATACCCTCTTGCATACGAAATTATGCGGAAGTTTATGAACAGAGGGCTTGTCTGCCTCGCTATGCCCCGGTAATCCGTGCAGACATATTGACCAAAGCGACCGTTGGGGTCCGTTTTGTTTGCCTGCCCCTTCCACACAGTCGCGTAGTGCCGCTTCAACCAGGAGTCCTGGATGTTCTCTCGTCTGCTCGGTCTTATGTCTGCGGACATGGCCATTGATCTCGGTACTGCCAATACCCTTGTGTATGTCAAAGGGCGTGGCATTGTACTGAACGAACCCTCGGTCGTGGCGATCGCAGACATACGCGGCAAAAAGCAGCTTCTGGCTGTGGGGGAAGAAGCCAAGCAGATGGTCGGGCGCACGCCGGGCAACATTGCCGCCATCCGCCCCATGCGCGACGGGGTGATTGCCGACTTTGATGTTGCGGAAGAAATGATCAAGCATTTTATCCGCAAGGTGCATAACCGCAGGGCGTTTGCCAGCCCGCAGATTATTGTGTGCGTGCCCTCTGGCTCTACCGCCGTGGAGCGCCGCGCCATTCAGGAAAGTGCAGAGAGTGCGGGTGCGCGCCGGGTTCTGCTGATTGAAGAACCCATGGCCGCAGCCATTGGCGCGGGCCTGCCGGTAACCGAGCCTTCTGGCAGCATGATTGTCGATATTGGCGGTGGCACCACGGAAGTGGCCGTTATCTCCCTTGGTGGCATTGTGTATGCCCGCTCGGTCCGGGTTGGTGGGGATAAAATGGATGAAGCCATTATCTCCTACATCCGCCGCGCCTATAACCTGCTGATTGGCGAAAGCTCGGCAGAGCGGATCAAGATCAACCTTGGTGCTGCCCTGCCACCTGATGACCCCGAAGACAGCGGTCCGTGGCTGGACGTAAAAGGCCGGGACCTGATCAATGGTGTCCCGCGCGAGGTTCAGGTCTCTCAGGCCCAGATTGCCGAAAGCCTGATGGAGCCGATCAGCCAGATTGTGGATGCGGTCAAGACCGCGCTGGAAAACACACCGCCAGAACTGGCGGCCGATATTGTGGACAAGGGTATTGTGCTGACCGGTGGTGGCGCGCTCCTGTACCGCATGAGCGATGTGCTGCGCCTGGCCACCGGCCTGCCGGTGACTGTGGCAGAAGATGCCCTGTCCTGCGTGGCACTGGGCACAGGCCGCGCGCTGGAAGAAATCAAGCGTTTACGCAACGTGCTGACCACCATGTACTAAAGGCCCGGTCTGGCGCTGGGGTACACACCGCAGCGTCTGGCTTGGTCTGGTTTTTCATGCCGTCAGAGATAAGGGCATCCGGCTTTCCATGGTCCCGGTTTCCATTCAGGTAAGACAGGCGTTGAGCAAACTGGTGCTGCCAGTACTGCTGCTCATGTCTGTCGGGATCATTATTGCCGGGCAGGCCGACCGCCCGCTGGCAGATAGGGCACGCATGCGCGTAGCCGACGTGCTGGCCCCCCTGTGGAGCCTGCTGTCACGCACCCAGACCGATAGCGAACGTCTGGTGCACGGGCTGAAGGAGGCCCGCAATCTGGCGGAGGAAAACCACCGCCTGAGTGCCGAAAACGCCAACCTGCGGCGGTGGTACGAAGTTGCGGTCTCTCTCGCACGGGAGAATGACACCCTTAAAACCGAACTGCACTGGGTGCCCGAGCCAACCCCCGCCTTTGTTACTGGCCGGGTTGTGGCCGATAGCGGGGGTATTTACGCCCGCGCGGTGCTTTTGGTGGCAGGCACCACCAGTGGCGTGCAAACGGGCAATATTGCGCTGTCCTCCAACGGGCTGGCTGGCCGGGTTACGGAAGTGGGGGCACATGCGGCCCGTATCCTGCTGATTAACGATATTGCCAGCCGCCTGCCTGTGGAGCTGGAATCCAGCCATGCGGCCGCCATTATGGTGGGGGATAACTCCCCCCTGCCCCGCCTGCTGTACTATTCGCAGGATACCCGGCCCATAGAGGGCGAGCGGGTTGTTACCTCCGATCAGGCAGGGGCTTTTCCCTCGGGCATTCCCATTGGCAATGTGCATTACCTGCACCCCGGCCAGCCCGTGGTCCAACCCTTTGCCCGGCTGGACAGGCTGACCATGCTGCGCGTGTTTGACTTTGGGCAGTCCGAAATTGAACCACCCGAAGCACCGGGCCATGTCCCGCTTACCCGCCCGCACCGCGCGTTAACGCTGCCGTTTAAAACATTGCTCGGCCCCGGACAGGAGGGCTAACGCCATGGCGGACCCGCATCAGCCCCGCTGGGAGCATGACACCGAAACCCAACTGACATCCCGCCAGCGACTCGACCGCACGGCGCGGCACCTTCTGCCGTCTGTTTTTACAGCGCTTGTCATTATTTTTTTCTCAGCCCCCGTCAGTATTCCCGGATCGGCCGAGTTGTTGCCCGCCATTGTTATCAACACGATTTTTTTCTGGTCCGTCTGGCGGCCATCGGGCATGCCCTCGCTGGCTGTGTTCCTGCTTGGGCTTTTTATGGACCTTGTGGGCTTTACACCGCTGGGGGTCAGCGCCTTTATTCTATTACTGGTGCATGGCATCGGCAGCTATGCCCGTTTTGGTCTCATGCGGATGAATTTTTTAGTGGTATGGTGCCTGTTCGGGCTGGTAGGAGCGGCTGCCGCGGCATTGCAGTGGGCGCTGGCCTGCCTGTTCCGGCTCCACCTGCTTGATCCGGCACCCGCCTTTTTTGAAGCCTTGCTGTGCATAGGGGTTTATCCGTTGCTTTCCGCCACTTTCTCGTGGTTCCTGCATATTCTGGACGAGAAGGACACGCCATGACC
>JBDNSL010000119.1:0-6501 GCA_047719095.1 Acetobacter sp. | reverse complement strand
CCCCCCCCCCCCCGGGGGCGGGCGGGGGGGGGGGCCCCCCCCCCCCCCCCCCCCCCCCACACCAGACCGCCCTGCGCTCCACAACCCGGACTGGCACGTGCCCGATTGCCCCGGCTGTGCAGCCCACGGTGCACTCCACCACGCACCCCTTGGTGGAGCGGGTGGGGCGTGCCAGATGGCTGCTGGCAGGTGTGCTCTGCTGCGGTCGGTTAAGGGGCGCGCTCATGGGCTTTGCCAGTTTGCACCGTATGGGCCTGCATCTGGCTGCTTCAGGCTCTTGTGGCGCGCGCGCTACCTCTGTGCTGTACCGAGCGTGGAGCGGGGCCGCGCTGGTCAGCGTTCTGCTGGGGGTTGCGCTCCCTTGTGTGCAGGCCGCCCCCCTGCGGGCCAATGCTCCACACGCCCCCGCCTCCGCCGTGCAGGACGCAGCCCATACGGATGGCCTGCACGCCCAGCCCGTAACCGGCGTACAGGCCGATGCCCTGCCCCGCGTGGCCGAGGTGGAGCCAGCCCTGTTCCTGCCAGCAGATGGGCATGCGGGGCTGGCTGCGTTCTGGTCCGGGCCGGAGCTTATGGTGGTGGTGGACCGTGCGTTGCCAGCCCTGTTCCACCTGCCCGGAGATGGCGGGCTGTTTGACCGGCGCGAAACCGTGGCCCTGAATGATGCAACCCTGCTGAGGCTTTACCTGCCCGAACACCCCCCCATTGTGGTTGTGCGCCAAAAGGCGGGCTGGCTGCTGTGTGTGGCCCACAAGGGGGCGGGCGGGCGGTGCGCCCCCCCAGCCACCCTGCCCACGGTGCAGATGCAGCCAGCCCCTGCGCGCATGCTGTTTGCCCAAAGCCAGCCGGGGCGGGTTATCACCCTGCCAGACCCCGTAACGGGGGGCAGGCTGTTTGTGGCCACCACCCGGCAGGTGGAAGCCCCGTTGCACGCGCGCGCAGGGGTTGGCTATGCGGTGCGCCCGGCTGTGGTGGGGCTGGTTGTGGCAGCAGATTCGGCACAACTGGTCATGCAGTCCACCGCCGACGGGCCGATGCTGGAAGCCGTGGCCGGCCAGCCCCTGCCCGTGGGCCTGCCAGCCGTCCCCCCCAGTGCCAGCGTGCGCAAAGGGCAGGACTGGTTCTGGCTTGGTTTGCATGACGAACCCGCAGCAACACTTTTGCAAAAATGGCGCAAGGCGCGCGACAGTCTGGGGCAGGCGGGCGATAACCCCCAAACCGTGCTGGCAGGCCAGCCCGAAGCCGTGGTCATGACCCTGTGGGCCGTGCGGGTTGCCGCAGCACAGGCGGCCTTTGGTGCAGGCTACCCGCAACAGGCATGGGCCTTGCTCCGCGACCTGCCCATGCCCGCCGGGCCGGAGGGCGGGTCTGGCCCGAATATGGGCGGAGGTGCTGTGCGGGGTGGCTGGCCGGGGCCGGGGGTGCAGGCCCTGCGTGCCTGTGCCGCCCTGCTGAGTGGGGATATGGCGGGCGCTGCCCCGCTGGCCACGGCGGACTGGGCCTTTGGGCCGGACATGGTGGTGTGGCGTGGCGCGTATTTTATGGCGACCGGGGCAAACAGCCAGCTCACATCGGTTTTGCTGGCGCGGGGTTATGCACGGCTGGAGCAGTACCCCGCCCCTGTGCGGGACTGGCTTTTGCTGCGGGTCAGCCGGTATCTGGCCCAGTTTGGCGGGCAGGACGAGCGCGCAGTGCTGGGCACCTTGCCAGATGACGCGGAATACAATCTGGCCCGCATTATGCTGCAAGCGCGCGCAGGACAGGCCGAAACCGCACGCGTGGCGCTGGAAAACCTGACCGCCTCGGGGAATGACCGCATGGCCGACCGGGCGCGGGCGCAACTGGTGGATTTTCTGGTCGCGCATGACCAGATCGGGCCGGACATGGCGGCAGAGGCCTATGCCCAACTGCTGGCAGCACAAGCGGCGGAGGGCGGGCATACGCCCGAGGATGATGCAGGGCCACACGGGGGGGCGGACCTTGTGCCCCCGTTGCGGCTGGCTTACGCGCAGGCTCTGGCGCAGGCCGGGCGGCCGGTGCGCGCAGCGGGCGTGCTGGACGGGCTGGCCCCATCCGAGCAGGTCCCGCGTGAGCGGCTGGATGAGGCATGGCGCACAGTGCTTTCGGGGCTTATTTTTGGCCCACCCCAAGGCAGTGCCGGGGCCACTACCCCGGCCAAGGGGAGTGCCGCCGCGCATGGGCCTGCCGGGCGTGGCAGCCCCCCCAAGGCCGTGGAACCTGTGGTGGCGCGGGGGCAGATGCTTGCCCTTGCGCGGGCCAGCATGGGGCAGGTGCCAGATGACCCGCTCAAGGCCAAGCTGCTGGCAGGGCTTGGGCGGCAGTTTATGGCGCAGGGGCGCGCAGCCCTTGCCGTGCCTGCCCTGCAACAGGCCGATGTGCTGGCCATAGACCCGCTCATGCGTGCTGATATTGAAGAGCAGCTTGCCCAAGCCGCGTTGGAGAGCAACCAGCGCCCCCTTGCCCTGCGCGCACTGGAGCGCAGCGCACTGGCCGACCTGCCAGCCGACCTTGCCGCCCGCCGCAGGTATGACGAGGCACGGCTGGCTGCAGCCAGCGGCAACCGCGAAGGCGCACAGGCCCTTCTGGCCGAGGATGAATCCGATACGGGCCTGTCCGTGCGTGGGAGCCTGTATGAGCAGGACCAGCAGTGGGAGCAGGCCGTGCAGGTGGTAGGCCGCCTTGCCAGCCGCACCCTGCCCGAGCAGGGTGTGCTGAGCACCGCCCAGCGTGATCTGGTGATTCGGCTTGCCTCGGACGCAACCGCTGCGGGTGATGCGCCCACCGTGCGCAGCCTGTACGCATGGGTGGGCGGGCGCGCCCTTGGGGCGGAGCGGCAGGCGCTGTTTACTGCCCTTCTCAGGCAGGTGCAAAAAGCGCCTGTTGTGTCTTTGGGTGTGGTTGGAATGCCAACGTTATTTGACAAATCTGTTAAAGACCCAAAATAGTGCTTGCACCAAGGGGGTAAAAAGCCCTAGTTAGCGCGCTCTTGGCCCAAGGGGGCGATTAATTTCGCCCAACAGGCTGTCTACTGGTTTGGGGGTACGTCAATGAACGCACTTGCTCAACTGGGGATGGTCTCGGAACTCCCGAGCAATAACCAGGCAATTTCTGTTCCGGTCGCATTCGAAGATGATGACCGTAAAGATTATTTCGTCGAAAAAGACGGCGAAAAATTTGCAGGGACACACCTGCTGGTTGATATGTGGGGGGCCATCAATCTGGACAACCCCGCTAAAATCGACAGCACCCTGTGTGAAGCGGCTCTGGCGGCAGGGGCAACCATTCTGCACAGCCATTTCCACCATTTTACACCCAATGGCGGTGTATCTGGCGTTGTTGTGCTGGCTGAAAGCCATATTTCCATCCACACATGGCCCGAACGCAACTTTGCCGCGGTCGACATCTTCATGTGTGGCGCATGCGACCCGCATCTGGCTATTCCGGTTATGCAGCGCCTGTTTCAGGCCGAGCAGCTGGACGTAAGCGAAGAGCGTCGCGGCCGCGTACAGGCTTAAAAAGCCCGCGCGGATCAGGCGCAAACTTCCTCTTTATCGGTATTGAACGGCGGCTTTGCCCTGGCATTGGGCAAAGCCGCCGTGCCGTGTATGGCAAGGATGGCTGAGATGGCTGAAAACTGGATTGAAGAAACCCTGTACGACAACTGGGGCCAGCGCTTCCGTGTTGTTCGGGAACTGGCGCGCGTTAAAAGCCCGTTTCAGGATATTGTGGTATTTGAAAGCGATTCTCACGGTCGCGTCCTGCTGCTTGATGGCGTGGTGCAGATTACCGAACGGGATGAATTCGTTTATCAGGAAATGCTGACCCACGTGCCGCTGTTTACGCACAAGGCTCCGCGCCGGGTGCTGATTATTGGCGCGGGTGACGGGGGCGTGCTGCGCCGCGTGCTGGAACATCCCGGTGTGGAAAAAGCCGTGATGGTGGAAATTGATGGTGCAGTCATCGAACTTTCCAAACAGCACCTGCCCTCCATTGCGGGCGATGCCTGGACCAACCCCCGCGCTGAAGTGATTGTGGGCGACGGGATCGACTACGTTGCCAAAGCGGCTGATGGCTCCTTTGACGTGATTATTGTGGATAGCACAGACCCCATTGGCGTGGGCGAAGTCCTGTTTACCGACAGTTTTTACGAACACTGTGCCCGCGTGCTCAGCGCGGAGGGGCTGATTGTCAACCAGTGCGGTGTGCCCTTCATGCAGGCCGATGAACTGTTTGAAACCAGTGTCCGCCGGGCCAAGTATTTCCCCCATGTGTCTGCCTATGTGGCGGCCGTGCCAACCTATGTTGGCGGGTTCATGACTCTGGGTATCGCCTCCAAGGGGCCAAACCCCGCCGGGCAGGATACAGCCGTTGTGCGCGCCCGTGCCGAACAGGCTGGCATTTTGGGGAAAACCCAGTACTGGACGCCCGAAATCCATACCGGTTCCTTTAACCTGCCGCCCTATATTGCCAGGCACCTGCCCGGCGCAAAGGCGTAAGTTCCCCCCGCGACCGTGATTGACTTGCCGTGCAAATAATGTCACGGTCGCACCCGCGCAGAGGGAGAGACCAGCCGTAAAAAGCTGGCGCCGAAGGAGCAACCGCCCCGGAAACTCTCAGGCAAAAGGACCCTGCGCTCTAAACTTCTGGAGAGAGGTGCGTTCGCACCCGCCGACGGGATAGCGATCTCAGGCAAAAGCACAGAAGGGGCAGCGGACGGTCCGGTCCGAAGCTCCGTGTTTTTGCCTTGTGTTCCACACCGGGTTGCGCGCGGGATTTGGGCCTTATTTTGTAAGGCGGCATGCATGGGCACCGATTCTTCTCTCCTCCACACTCCTCTTTATACTCTGCATCAGGATTTTGGCGGCAAAATGGTGCCGTTCGCAGGCTATGCCATGCCGTTGCAATATGCAGATGGCATTATGGCCGAGCACCGCCATGTTCGCACGCAGGTGGGGCTGTTTGATGTGTCCCATATGGGGCAGGTCCGCATACGCCCCCGCTCTGGCAATGTGGAGGATGCAGCCCTTGCACTGGAGCGGCTGGTGCCAGCCGATATTGTGGCCCTTAAGCCCAACCGCCAGCGCTATACGCAGTTTACCAACCCATCGGGCGGCATTCTGGATGATCTGATGGTGATCGCGCAGGAGGACTGCCTGCTGCTGGTGGTCAATGCTGCGTGCAAGCAGGCCGATTTTGCCCATTTGCAGGACAATCTGGCCGACTGTCTGGTTGAACCGTTGGAAGACCGCGCCCTGCTGGCCCTGCAAGGCCCACTGGCGCAGGATGTGCTGAGCAGTTTTGATGCCGATGCCGCCTCCATGCGCTTTATGGATGTGTGCATGCTTGAAATTGACGGCGCACGCTGCATTGTCTCGCGCTCGGGCTATACGGGGGAGGACGGGTACGAAATTTCGCTCTCCGCCAAGGATGCGGACCGCGTTGCCCGCCAGTTGCTCCAGCACCAGCAGGTCAGGCTGATCGGCCTTGGCGCGCGTGACAGCCTGCGGCTGGAAGCGGGGCTGTGCCTGTATGGCTCCGATATTGATGAGACGACAACCCCCGTGGAAGCGGCCCTTGAGTGGTCCATTCAAAAATCCCGCCGCACCGGTGGCACGCGGGCCGGGGGCTTTCCGGGGGCTGATATTATTCTGGACCAGTTGGCCAACGGTGTAACCCGCCGCCGCGTGGGCCTGCTGCCAACCGGCCGCGCCCCCGTGCGCCACGGCGCCCCCCTGTATGCGGATGCAGCCTTGGCCGACAAGGTGGGCGAGGTCACATCCGGTGCATTTGGCCCCACGCTGGATGCCCCGGTGGCCATGGGCTACGTGGCCACCGCCCATGCTGCCACTGGCACGGAACTTGTTGCCGAGTTGCGCGGGCGTGGTGTTGCCACATCCGTTGCCGCCCTGCCTTTGGTGCCAGCGCGCTTTAAGCGCTGAGTTTTTTCCGCTCTGGTTCAAACATTTTTTCATGCAGGCCCCGCGCCCGGGGCCTTACGGAGTATTAAGGCAATGACCCTGTATTTTACAAAAGAACATGAATGGCTGCGCGTGGAGGGTGATACGGCCGTGGTGGGCATTACCCAGCACGCAGCCGACGAACTGGGCGAACTGGTGTTTGTGGAAACCAAGCCCGCTGGCACGCAGGTTAAAGCGGGCGAGGCCGTGGCCGTTGTAGAATCGGTCAAGGCCGCATCCGACATTTACGCCCCCGTGGACGGCGAGATTGTGGAGGGCAACGCGGCCCTGGCCGATGACCCCTCCACCGTCAGCTCCGACCCGCAGGGTGCAGGCTGGATTGTAACCTTCCGCCTGAGCAACCCCGCCCAGCTTGAAGGGCTGATGGATGCCGCCGCGTACGCAGCGTTCGTGGGTTAAGTAAACCCGGCCCACTGTGGCCCCATTCTCTCCCGCCCCGC
The DNA here is from genome assembly GCA_047719095.1 of Acetobacter sp. GTDB lineage: Bacteria > Pseudomonadota > Alphaproteobacteria > Acetobacterales > Acetobacteraceae > Acetobacter. Next base: position 62 of record JBDNSL010000119.1, on the reverse strand, counting down.
CCGCCTGAGCCGGGCCCGCCATAGCCCTGCACTTACACAGCCGTCGGCAGTGTGGTGGGGTG
>JBDNSL010000118.1:0-6507 GCA_047719095.1 Acetobacter sp. | reverse complement strand
ATCTGGGAGTTACGCTGTGAGCCGTATTGCCGCCCGTTTTAAAGCCCTTGCTGCCCAAGGTCGTGGTGCGCTCATCCCGTATCTGGAGGCGTATGATCCTGACCGGGCCACATCGCTGGACCTGCTGCGCGCCATGCCAGAAGCTGGTGCCGACCTGATTGAGGTTGGCATGCCTTTTTCCGACCCGTCAGCCGATGGTCCGGTTATTCAGGCCGCTGCCCTGCGTGGGCTCAAGGCTGGTGCCACGCTGGTGGGCGTGCTGGATATGGTGGCCGAATTCCGTAAAGGGGATGACGAAACCCCGGTTATTCTGATGGGGTATGTCAATCCTGTGGAATCCTATGGCTACGACCGCTTCTGCAAGGATGCGGCCACAGCAGGGGTGGACGGGCTTATTCTGGTGGACCTGCCGCCGGAGGAAGGCGCGGTTATTGCCGCGCCCGCACAGGCTGCCGGGTTGGACATTATCCGGCTTGTAGCCCCCACAACGCCCGATGCGCGTCTGGAATATGTGCTCGCGCATGCGTCCGGCTTTGTTTACTACGTGAGCATTGTTGGCATTACGGGCACGCGCTCGGCCAGTGCGCATGATCTGGCAAGTGCCATCCCCCGTGTGCGCGCGGCAACCAGCCTGCCCATAGCCATTGGCTTTGGCGTGCGTACACCCGAACAGGCGGCTCAGGCGTCCTCCATAGCCGATGGCGCGGTGGTGGCGTCCGCCCTGCTGGCCACACTGGCGCAAACGCTGGACGAGCAGGGGCGGGCAACCCCCCAGACCCTGCCGCGTGTGCTTGAACAGATCCGTGGTCTGGCACAGGCCGTGCGCGCAGCGGGGCAGACGCCCGAATGACGCAGGCCCTTTACCGCTCATGACAGGCCAACCCCGTATTGTTGTTGTGGGCGGTGGTCCTGCGGGCCTTGCCGCGGCCGAGTATCTGGCCGGGGTCGGCTGTAGCGTGCGGGTTATGGAGCGTATGCCAAGCCTTGGCCGCAAGTTCCTTATGGCCGGGCGGGGTGGGCTGAACATCGCCCATTCCGAGGACCATGCCGCAGTCCTTGAGCGGTATGGCCCCGCCAGCCCATGGTTGCAGCCCGCACTGGACGCCTGGACCAGTCAGGATATCCGCAATTGGATGGCAGGGCTGGGGCAGGAGAGCTTTATAGGCTCATCTGGCAGGGTTTTCCCTGTGGGTATGAAGGCATCTCCCCTGCTGCGGGCATGGCTGGCCCGTTTGCATGCAGCAGGCGTTGCCTTCCAAACCCGAGCGGACTGGCAGGGCTGGGGCGCGCACGGGCAGCTTCTTTTTACGCTCCAGCAGCCGAGCGACCTTGCAGCGCAGCAGGTTGAGGTAGAGGCAGATGCCGTTCTGCTGGCCCTTGGCGGGGCAAGCTGGCCTCGGCTTGGCAGTTCTGGTGGCTGGGTGCCCCTGTTGCAACAGCGTGGGGTGGATGTGGCCGCTCTGGAGCCTGCCAATTGTGGCTTTTGCACGCGGTGGTCGGACCTGTTCGCTGGACGTTTTGCCGGAACCCCCCTCAAACCTGTCGCCCTCACGTTTGAGGGCAGGCGGGTGCGGGGTGAAATTGTGTTGACCCGCACAGGGGTAGAGGGGGGCGCGCTTTACGCCCTTGCCAGTTCTGTAAGGCAGACCATTGCGGCGCAGGGGCAGGCCACTGTGCTGTGCGACCTGCGCCCCGACCTGAGCGAACAGGATGTGCTGGACAGGCTGCGCGCAACCCGTGCGCGGGAGAGCCTGAGCAACCGCCTCCGCAAGGCGCTCCGGCTGGCCCCCGCAGCCATAGGCCTGCTGCGCGATGTGCGTGAGCCGGTGCCAACCGACCCGCGCGCGCTTGCCGTTCTGATAAAGGCTTTACCGCTAACCTTTTATGCGCCCGAGCCGCTGGCCCGCGCCATTTCCACAGCCGGAGGGGTTACGCGCGGTGCGTGCGACGACTCCTTCATGCTTACTGCACTCCCCGGTGTGTTTGTCGCAGGCGAAATGCTGGACTGGGAGGCCCCGACAGGGGGCTACCTGCTCCATGCCTGCCTTGCCACGGGCCGGGCTGCGGCAAAGGGTATGGAGGCATGGTTGCGCAAGGGTGGGGCAAGGCGGTATCCCCTCCAACCATGAACAGCATGATTACAATGGGGGAGGTGCCGGGGGGTGGTCCGGCACAGATGGACCTTGGCGAACTCTTGGCCACGCGCCTTCTGGTGCAGGGCAATTCCGGCTCGGGCAAGTCGCATCTTCTGCGGCGTTTGCTGGAGCAGTCCGCCCGGATGGTGCAGCAGGCCATTATTGACCCCGAGGGGGATTTTGTCAGTCTGGCCGAAAAATTTGGCCATCTGGTTATAGATGGGGCCGATCATTCGGAAATGGCCCTGCATGCGGCGGGCGAGCGCATGCGTATGCACCGCGCCTCCGTTGTGCTGAACCTGGAAGGGCTGGACGCAGACCAGCAGATGCGCTGGGCGGCGGCTTTTCTGGGGGGTATGTTCGAGGTGCCGCGCCAGCACTGGTACCCCGTTCTGGTAGTGGTGGACGAAGCCCAGCTTTTTGCCCCCGCAGCCGCGGGCGAGGTCTCGGACGAGGCGCGCAGGGCCTCCCTTGGTGCCATGACCAATCTGATGTGCCGTGGGCGCAAACGCGGGCTTGCAGGCATTATTGCCACGCAGCGCCTTGCCAAACTGGCCAAGAACGTGGCGGCGGAAGCCTCCAACTTCCTGATGGGCCGCACGTTCCTTGATATCGACATGGCACGTGCTGCCGACCTTTTGGGCATGGAACGCAGGCAGGCCGAGGCTTTTCGCGATCTTGCCCGTGGTACGTTTGTGGCCCTTGGGCCTGCCCTCAGCCGTAGGCCGCTTTCGGTCCGTATTGGTGTGGTGGAGACGGAAAGCCGCTCGGCAGGGCCGGTTCTTGCTCCGTTTGAGCCGCCTCCCGCCCCTGTGCATGAGCTTATTCTGGCCCCCGTGCCGGTGCAGGACCTGCCCGCGCGCGCGCGCAAAGCCCCCGCTCCATCGGCTCCGGACCTGCTAAGCCAGCTTGCTGCCCACGGCGAGGCACAGGCCAGCGTGCAGGCCGAACAGGAGGTGGAGGAAGAAACATCCGAAACACAGGCCGAGCGCGAAGCGCGCATGAGCGCCATCTTGCGCGACATGATGGAGGATGAGGATTCGTCCTTCAGGCCCGTGCCTGTCCTGTATCAGGACTTTCTGGTGCGTTGCCGCATTGCCGGGCTTGGGCGCAATGCGCTGGACCTGCGGCGCTTCAACCGTGCGCTGGCCACCGCCCGCAGCGGGGTAGGGCAGGACACGTCCGCCTCCACCCAGTGGCAGGAGGCCGAAGCCCGCGCATCCGCCCTGCCCGAAGACCTGCAGGCGGTCTTTCTGTTTCTGGCCCGCGCAGCCATTGAGCGCGCGGCATGTCCGTCGGATGCCCAGATCGCCAAGGTTTATGGCACGGTCTCTACAGGGCGGGCGCGCCGCCTGCTGGCATGGTTCGAGGACCAGAATCTGCTTGTCCTGCGGGCCGATGGTCTGGGGCGGCGGGTGCTGACCTTTATCGGAACAGGGTGGGAAACACTGCCCGGTGTGGCCGAAGGTTGACCCATTCACCCGTTTTGTGTGGCAAAAGGCGCAAAAGAACACACCCGCGGGCATGACGGGCGGAGCGGGGAGTGCTATAGCCCGAGGCATGACGGACGACCCGCCCTTTAGCCCGGCCCTGCTGCCTGCTGGCTTTGTAGATCTGCTGACCCCCGATGCCCGAACGGAAGCGCGGGGTGTTGCAACCCTTATGGATGTGTTTGCCTCCCACGGCTACGATAGCGTCCGCCCGCCTCTTATGGAGTTTGAGGAGACCTATCTGGCTGGTGCCGGGGTGGCTCTGGCGGAACAGTGCTTCAGGGTCATGGACCCCGATACACGGCGCATGATGGTGCTGCGCCCCGATATTACCCCCCAGATCGCCCGCATGGCCGCGACTCGCGTTGGTGGGCTGCCGCGCCCGCTGCGCGTATCCTACGCAGGGCCATGTGTTGTGGTGGCCCCCGTGGCAGCGGAGGAAAGCAGCCGCCAGATCATGCAGACCGGCATTGAACTGATCGGCCCCGATTCCCCCGAAGCCGATGCGGAAGTCATGTCCATTGGGGCCGAGGCCCTGATGCGCCTTGGCGTTCGCGATGTGTCTTTTGACCTGACCATGCCGCCCTTTATTCCCGCCCTGCTGGAAGAGGCGGGCGTGCCCGCAGCCCAGCGCCCGGCCCTTATGCGCGCACTTGACCGCAAGGACGCAGCCGCCGTTGCCCAGCATGGGGGCGCATTGGCCGCAACGCTGATAGCCCTGCTGGATGCCACAGGTGCTGCCGAACACACGGTGGCGCAACTGGCGGAACTGACCCTGCCCCCCAAGGCCCGCATTGTTCTGGACCGGCTGATTGATACGGTGGCTGCTGTGCGAGAGGTCTGCCCCAACCTGCGTATGACCGTGGACCCGGTGGAGTTCCGGGGATGGAAATACCATACCGGTGTCTGTGTTACGCTGTTTGCCGTTGGCCGCTCTGAAGAGCTTGGGCGTGGTGGGCGCTATATCTGCAACGATAACGAACCCGCTTGTGGGCTAACCCTGCGCCCCGATGTGCTGTTCCGCATGATCCCCCCCGCGTCTGCCCGTGAGCGCGTGTATCTGGCAGCAGATGCCAACAGGCAGGAGGCCGCAGCCCTGCGTACGCAGGGGTACGCCACCGTGCGCGGTTTTGCGTCTGGTGCTCAGGCCGAGGCCGAGGCGCGGCATCTGGGGTGTGGCAGTGTTCTTTCAGGCACCCAACGGGTGGACCTTGCCTAAGGGTTTTCCCTTGGGCGTGATTTTTCTTTTTTGACCAGCAGGCAGTTTTTTTCAGGAGCAGACCGTCTATGTCCAACGTAACCGTGATCGGCGCCCAGTGGGGCGATGAAGGCAAAGGCAAAATTGTTGACTGGCTCGCCAGCCGGGCCGACGTGGTGGTGCGTTTTCAGGGCGGTCACAATGCTGGCCATACGCTGGTGGTTGGCAATCAGGTTTACAAACTGTCGCTCCTGCCTTCAGGTGTTGTGAGCGGTAAGCTGGGCATTATCGGCAATGGCGTTGTGGTGGACCCGCAGGCTCTGCTGGCCGAAATTGCCCGCATTGGCGAACAGGGGCTGAAGGTTACGCCCGAAACCCTGAAAATTGCTGAAAACGTGCCCCTGATCCTGCCCGTGCATGGAGCACTTGACCGCGCGCGTGAGGCCGCCCGTGGCGACCGTAAGATCGGCACCACAGGCCGTGGCATTGGCCCCGCGTATGAAGACAAGGTGGCCCGCCGTGCCATCCGCCTGTGCGATCTGGCAGAGCCTGAAACGCTGGACTGGAAGCTGGACGAACTGCTCCTGCACCATAACACCCTGCTGGCAGGCCTTGGTGCGCAGACTTTCTCCAAGGAAGAACTGCTTGCCTTCCTGAGCGATGTTGCTCCCAAGGTGCTGCCATACATGGCTGCAACATGGGACATTCTGGACGATGCCCGCCGCAATGGCCGTCGTATCCTGTTTGAAGGTGCGCAGGCTGTTATGCTGGACGTGGACCACGGGACATACCCGTTTGTGACCAGCTCCAACACTGTTGCCTCCAATGCGGGCACGGGGGCTGGCATGGGGCCATCGGCTGCCGGGTTTGTGCTGGGTATTGCCAAGGCATACTGCACCCGCGTGGGTGAGGGGCCGTTCCCGACCGAACTGCATGATGGCATTGGCCGCCGCCTTGGTGAGCGCGGGCATGAATTTGGCACGGTTACGGGGCGTCCGCGCCGCTGCGGCTGGTTTGATGCGGTTCTGGTCCGTCACGCTGTGCGGGTTGGTGGCATCAACGGGCTGGCCCTGACCAAGCTGGACGTGCTGGATGGTCTGGACGAGATCAACATCTGCGTCGGTTACGAGCTGGATGGCCAGAAGATAGAGCGCTTCCCGTCCGGTTCAGCCGCACAGCAGCGTGTGCGCCCGGTGTATGAGACGATTGAAGGCTGGAAAGAAACCACACAGGGTGCCCGCCGCTGGGCAGACCTGCCCGCGCAGGCTATCAAGTATGTTCGCCGTGTGGAAGAACTGGTGGGGGCACCTGTAACCCTGCTGTCCACCAGCCCGGACCGGGATGACACCATTCTGGTGCGTGACCCGTTTGAAGATTGATACATGATCGTTTTGTGACGACGTGCCGTAAAAGCCTCCGCCCTGTGCGGGGGCTTTTTTGTTCGTATGTTTGGCGCTGGGGCGCGCTGGTCATAAAAGATTCATAAAGCATTTTTTGCCGCGTGAACGGCGGTTTTTACGGGTATTCTGCGCGTAAAAAACCCTTTGATAAAGGGTTTGGAGCGGCGGATGGTTGTTTTTTGTCATCTGCGCGTCATATCCTAGTGGCAGGTTTTTAAAGGGCATTCTGGTATGCACAAGGCAGATCTTCTGGTTGTTGAGGATGATCCGGCACTCGCCCGGCT
>JBDNSL010000117.1:5358-6556 GCA_047719095.1 Acetobacter sp. | reverse complement strand
GCCAACCGATGCCCTGCCCCCCACAGGTGCGGGCCGCATTGCCATACCTGAATACGACGTAATCACCTCGGCCGGGCCGGGTTGCGTGCCGGTATTGTGCGCCCCGCAGGACGGGCTGCGCCCTGTGGAACACTGGACCCTGCCACGCGGCTACGTGGCTGCTTTTTCCGAAACGCCAGACACGCTGGCCATTGTGCGCGTGGCGGGGGACAGCATGGAGCCGGATTACCAGTCGGGCGACAGGGTGCTGGTGGACACGGCCCACCGCATTCCCTCCCCCCCCGGTGTGTATGTGCTGTGGGACGGGTTTGGCCTTGTGCTCAAACGCCTGGAGCTGATCCCCGGCATGGAGGAACCGCGCCGGGTGCGGATCATGAGCATTAACCCCGGCTATTCCACCTATGAGCTGACACTCGACGAAATCAGCATTAACGGCCGGGTTGTGGGCAAATGGACATGGAAGTAAGGCCCAAGCCCATTGCCCGCCCGTTAGCCGTTAGCCGTTAGCCGTTAGCCGTTAGCCGTTAGCCCGTAGTGGCTCCACACATATGCGTGTTATCAAGTCTTGCGTTGTGCGTTTATTATGCACATACTGGGCGCATATTGTTGAGGGAGACCGCTTTGGAACCGCACACGACCTGCCCCGACCCCCGCAGCGCGGCACAGGTCGATACCTATACCCAAGCCGCCCGGCGCGGCCTGTTCAGCACCGATACGCTGCCCCCCGCCGTGGCGGCGGAACTGGCACGGTACGAACAGGCCATTTTGCACCTGCGTGCAGCCAGCCGTAGCCTGCAATGGCCCTACTACACAGATCCGGGGTTTGCCTCCGACCAGCACCGCTACTGTGCGGAAAGCATTGGCGAGATTGTACAGACCGTGCAAACCCTGCGCGAACACCAAAGGCAGGCATTTGGGGCAGACACGCCCCCATAACCCTCTCCCCAACACAAAGCGGTGCGGGGCCAGCAAGCCCCTACCCCGCCAGAGAACCGCACACCCGACAAGCCTGCCGGATAGCCGCGCGATCCATCCAGCACCCCACCTGCTAAGCCTGCCTGACCAACCCGCCCCATCCCCCGCAAGACCCGCCCGAAGCCCTGTTTGGCCCACACCCTAAACGGCCTGCCCGGTTGGCCCCTACGGGTTCATCCGAACAGACCGGGCCATACACAACACCGCCTTTGCCCTTTAGCTC
>JBDNSL010000117.1:0-5258 GCA_047719095.1 Acetobacter sp. | reverse complement strand
CAAGGCTCCAAGGCTCCAAGGCTCCAAGGCTCCAAGGCTCCAAGGCTCCAAGGCTCCAAGGCTAGTCGGGCCAGCTTCCATCGCGCTGGGCAAGCAGGCGCAGGGCTACGGCCAGCAAAAGCCCTGCCAGCCCCACAAGCCCCCCGCCCAGCACCATGCCGCATTCAAAATCCACACTCATGATGCCTGAATAGCGGCGTTGTCTGCCTGACATTTGGCAAAAAGCGCTGCTATATCTGCATCACTCGGGCCTGTGCCACTTTTGCTCTGCTCAATCGCGCTCAAAACCGTGTCATACGCCTCTGGGCCATATTTTTCGGCCAGAGACACAACAGTGCCCACAACGCCCAGTATGGCGCTTATTTCCGCTGCGGTCATAGCTCAGTTACTCCCGGTGCTGGCAGGGGCTGCGGCCCCAGCCTGTGTTGTGCTGGCCAAAGCCGCGCTACTGGTTGTGTCATCCTGCGGCGCAACACCCGCCGCATTACTGGCCGCGCTGCTCTTGGCAACTTCTGCCAAGGATGCCACATCCCCCGTAGCCTGCGTGCAGTTGGCCGGGGTTGTGCCTGCCTTAAGCCCGGTCCAGCAGGCGGTAAAAGAGGCAAAATCCGCCTGAAGGGCCGCCACGGCTGTCTGGGCCAATGTGTCCCCATTCTGTATGGATAGCTCAAGGGCTGCCAGCTCATTCAGCACGCTCTGACTGGCCTGACGGGCAAGGGATTTTTGCGCCGCACTCAGGCTGACACCGGGCACATGCCCCTCCATAACATCGGGCATAGGGCTGGCCAGCAGATGGTACGCACTCGCCGTGTCATACACCGCCTGCCGCAGTTTGCCCTGCGCAGTTTGCGCGCAGGAACACAGCATGCACAGGGCCACAAGGCAGCCCACTCCTGCATGGTTTTTCATAATTTACGCTCCTGTAAGGATAAATTCAGACCGGGCTGTTGCTTTTGGTCACAACTGCGGCCGTAGCTGGGGGCACTGTTGCCAAAAGCCCGCTCTCCGCGCCCGTATTGGTGTGGGCGGTGGCCGGGGGGGCTTTGGCCAGATGGGTTGCCATATAGGGCACCGCGTACCGCACCCCCAGCCCCGCAACCCGCACAATCTGGTACAACACGACCAACACCCGGTTATGGGCTGGGGCAGGCACGGCTGCGGTTATGGCAGCACAGGTCACCATGCCCGCGCAGATAAACAACGCAATATTTTGCGGCAGAACGGAAAAAAACGAGGGAATAAAAGCAACAATAGCAGCCACTTTGGCTGTATTGCATGTTGTAACGCCTGCAATGGGCGCGCTCTGGCCAGAATTGGCCATAGTGGGAACCTCCCTTTTGGCTGGTTGGGCGTTGCCACACACCCCACCACGCAGCCCCCACGGCGGGCATAACCCATGACCCGGATGGCCCTGCCCTTCAAACACAAAAAAACCTGCCCCCAACAGGTAGGAACAGGCAAAACAGTGCAGACTATGGTCGTATGGAGGAGAATGCGTGGTGCTTGTGGCGTATGGTTATTACGCCACCCCGGTTAGGGGCAGAACTGGCAACGCTAAAGGTGTTATGCCACAAACTGCGCGCAATAACAGCATTTTTCTGCTCTGGCAGTACCAAAAACCTGCCTAGACAGCAGCCAGAACACCGGGGGAAAACACCGTACGGACAAGGCCCCTGTTGTAAAAACAGACACCATCGCAGCTATTTTTTTTCATTTCATACAAGCTTATATCTGCATTGCCCATCAGGGTTTTTTGTGTTGTGCCATCATTGGGAAAAAGGGAAATGCCAATACAGCACCCAACCCTGAGCAATGTGTCATTCACACAATGGGCTTCCACCACAAGGCGGTAAATTCTGGCCGAAACGGTTTCAATTTCCGTGGCATGCTGGTAGTCCGCCAGCACAATAAACTCGTCTCCCCCCAGACGACCTACAAAATAGCCTGTGTTTTTAAAAGCCTCTTTAAGTCTGGCCCCGATTATGGTCAGCATTTCGTCTCCCACAAGGTGGCCATACGTGTCGTTTATATCCTTGAACTTGTTCAGGTCGATCATCATGCAGGCAAAGGTTTTGTTATTCTGGCCACTGCTTGCCAACAGGGCTGCAAAATGGTCGTTCAACGCGTTCCTGTTGCCCAGATTTGTCAGGTTGTCCGTGTAGGCTATCGTTTTTAAATGCGCGATCATTTCATGGTTTTTCAGGTAATCCGTAAGGTACCCCATAATAGATGACCACAGCAGCACAAAGGACAGAGCCAGCACAAGACTGTCCACACCCACCCCACTTCCCGCAAGCGGCACGGCGGCAGAATGGGTCAGGCCGTATTTGTCCACAACATGGGCCAGAGCAATACACGCACCAATAATGGCCCCGGATATGTAATTGGAAAAAGGAAAACCCCGGTCAATAACAATCAGCGCACCATAAAAGCCAAGAACCATGCACACGTAGGATATAACGGGGTAAAGCAGGTTAATGGCACCATGCATTGGCCCCATGGTTCTTAATAGAATAACGTAGTGTATCGTCCATATGCTTGTTGCCATAAAAAACGGTATAAACGCCTTTATGGTTTTGCGCCCAAATGTAAAAAACACATCATCGCGCTTATACAGGGCACCTAGCAGAGCAAGGCAGGCCGATACAAGGCCAACTACTTCCATGATTATGACAAACTGAGATTTTAATAAAAAATACATATTTTATCAGCCGTCCTGTACATGCGTAAATTTTTGTAATGTTTATTCTATACAACGCCCCCCTCTACCAGAACACTATAATTCGTTTAATACACTCACAAAGCAGCGTGTGAGAACCACGGTAGGGCACAAATCCTGCCTATACCTGAGAACACCCACCGAATTGACATGGCCCTGACTCGCCTTGAATACTTTATATCGCTATTGTTCTGCCCAATTTGAAATATCGCATTTTGGAGCGCAAATATGGGCAGAAAAAGTTCAAAGCCTTTCTGGGCCAGAGACTACAGAAAAGCTGCCTATAATCGGCATTATTATTTAAAGAAAAAAGTGCAGGATAAAATCACGTCCATTGGCATTATGCTTTTTGGTGGCGCTGTTCTTATAGGCTGGCTTTTACCTGAGCACCACGCAACGCACACAGCCAATAACAATGCCATAGCCCCTAACATGGCCCATGCCGCCACCACATCTTTAACTTCTGCACCGTTTACCACAGATGGGTATCGTCCAGATTTTTCCTGCTCTGCCGATCATTCAAAAGACAGCATTGCCACAATGCTTTGCGAAAATAGCGAAGCCGCCAGCCATGAACTCATTTTTGACCAGACCTATTACGCCCTGCGCCAAATTGTTGGAAAAGAAGGATGGAAAGCACTCAGGCAAGACGTCATTGCTGATGAAGCAGCTCTGGCAGAATGCCTTGATCCCTCCCAGCGGGTTGGTCCGCAAAATATCCCGCAGGCAGACCCCGCCTGCTACATCACACACATGAACGCCCTGACCGACAAGTACAAGGCAAGGCTGACCGGGGTCCCTCTTGAGGAAGCCAACCGACCCCTGCATGAGCACATAGCCCTCCAGCAGGACCTGATTGATCTGGGTTTTCTCAAGCAGGAGCAACTCGCCGATGGTGTTTATGGCGAAGGAACCCGTGCTGCCATTATAAAATGGCAGCAGGCCAACACAGCCCCCGCCGCCGATGGCTTTATTTCTGATGCAGATGCCGAAAAAATTGCAGCCATGGCGGAAAAACTGTCATCACCCGTTTACCCGCCGCCAGACAATTCTGTAGACCAGCCGCGCCAAGCACCCCGGCCCAAAAGCACCTCGAACACCAGTCCACTCTGGATTTTACTAACAATTGCTCTTTTGTGTGGCGGTTTTTTTTACTACAGGAAAACACAGAAAAATAAGCTGCTTGAAAAAACACGCACGCTTGTTTCTGATGAAATATTCAGGCAGAAATTAAATCTACAGATATCTCGCAACCAGAAGATAACAAAAGATATCTACGGTACAGTCAAAACCGATTTATGGATAAAAGAAATTCAGTACTTTATCCAGACAAGAATAAGCGGAATTATAAATTCCCAGCTTATGGACCCCAAGGATCGTCAGGAACTCCGTTTATATGCCGTTACACTGATAGAGCGTGTCTCCTCAGACCCTCTGCCTGTCCATCTGCCCAGCAATGCGTATGTAAGCGACCCAACGGTTTTTGATATCCGCATGAGCCCTTTTGATTATGAACTCCATTGCGCCTTAATTCTTAAACAGTACGGGTGGGATGCACACGCAACACCAAAAAGTGGAGACCAAGGGGCCGATGTGATCGCCCGAAAAGGGAACGTGCGTATTGTGGTGCAATGCAAACTGTATTCTGGAACCGTTGGGAATGATGCGGTCCAGCAAGCCTTTGCCGCCCAGAAATTTCAGGGCGCTCAAGGAGCCATTGTTGCTACGAACTCCACATTTTCACAATCCGCACGGCAGGCCGCAGCCGCAACAGATGTGCTTTTGGTCCACCACGCCCAACTCCCCAACGCAGCAGAAGCATTATACCGCCAGATAACCCAGCCCTAGGCATGGCGCACAAACCCCCTCCCCGTCGTTCTATACGAGGGGGCGGCGGACAAGACGCACCACAAGCGCAGACCAGCCTAAAAGGCTTGCAACTGCCCTGATATATTAATAATTTTTTGGAAAAGAATGGTGAGCCGGGAGGGACTCGAACCCTCGACCATTCGATTAAAAGTCGAATGCTCTACCGGCTGAGCTACCGGCTCACACATGAAACCACGCGGGCGGTCAGAGACCGTGCGTGATGGGGCTGTTCCTAACCGGATTAACCCCCTGCGTCAAGCACACAAAGGCATTTTTCCGCCTCTTTGTGCCACATCAGACCTATCGCGGGCGCAATAAGCGGCCATGTCTCGCAAGGGTTCATACAAAAACGGCCCGCCGGGTCAGGGCGGGCCGTTTGCGTGGGATCAGGCTTCCGCCTTGTCCGCCGGGACCATTTTGGCAATCCGGTCGGGCTCGTTCACCACGCCGGATGAGCCGGAGCCACGTTTGATCTTGTCCACGTTCTCCATGCCTTCAACCACTTCACCCACAATGGTGTACTGGCCATCCAGATGGGGGGAGGGTTCGAACATGATAAAGAACTGGCTGTTCGCGCTGTTCGGGTCAGACGTGCGCGCCATGCCAATGGTGCCACGTTCAAACTTGGCCTTGTTGGTAAATTCGGCGGGCAGGTCCGGCAGGTCGGAAC
>JBDNSL010000116.1:0-7120 GCA_047719095.1 Acetobacter sp. | reverse complement strand
GCTGGGTCAATTCCTGATGAAAAACCCGGGTCAGTTCTCAGTGAAAATCAACAGTGCGCTGGCCATGTTGGTTTTTTCTGTTCTTTTGCACAATAACCTTGGCCTGATGCTTGATGTGTTCCTGATCCCGGCCTGCGTAAATGCTCTGGGTCCAGCCTTGCAGACAAGGCTGATGGATTTTGCAGGGGATGCGCAAACATTGGCTGCCTCGCTTAACCATTCGGCTTTTAACATTGCCAATGCGCTTGGGGCATCGTTGGGCAGTGTTCTGCTGGGGCAGCAGTTTGGTTATGCGGCACTGGGTATTGGTGGTGCTCTGCTGTCCATTGGTGGATTGATGGTTTATCTGCTGGCTCTGTTCATTCTCAAAAAGAGCGGTGTGCCAGAAGAGCGCATGCCTATAACATGATAGGCTGACAGGCCGCAAAACGCCCCGTGCACTGCCAAAGGGGCGTTTTGTTCCTTGTGTTATAGTGGACGTTCTTCAACATCAAAAATAGCTGAAGGATTGTGCTGATTTTATCAATCGTATGATGGAGAGTTAAAATTGGACGAACCATCGGAACCAATGTTGATAAAATAAACTGACGACCAGACCAATGACCCGCAGATAAAGCAACTGGTGCGTTATGGTTTCATTATACTGACAGGTTATTGAAATCTATTATAGAAGAATCCGACAAAAACTTACCGGATTATATTCTGATATATACTTCGGATCATGGTAAGGTTATTGGCAAAGGGCATGGTATCCCTTCTGCCGGACAGGTCGAGTATCGGGTTCCATTTATCATTTATGGTAAAAATTTATCCTAGTGTGAAACGGCTGAAAGTTACCGGAACATCAACGGTAACTACATGTCTGTCATGAATAAATATCTGCTTTTGAAGATGATGGGATACGAGGTTAAAGAGGCCAGTCTTACCAAAGAAAAAGAGGCTGAAATTGTCTTTCACGATGGGGACAATTTATACCCTCTTTCAACACTTAAAAGAGAATAACCAGTCAGATTGTTAAAGTGATGCCCCCAGACATCTTTTGACCAGAGCAACAGCTTTTTCATTCTTCAGGGAAAGGAGCTAAAATTCTCCCCGTGGTTTTGCCTACGTGCCTGTGATTCCATATCTTCTATGGTGAGTGGGGGATGAGGCATACTGCCGCCATACACGCTGGACACTGAAATTTGCCACGGTGAAACGGCAGGACGATGGAACGATTTCGTCAACTGCTCTCGCCATCCTGTTCTTGGGCTGTGAATTCCGTGTTTCCATTGAACAGAAACAGTATCCATCGAGCTAAAAATCAGGAATTAAGAATTTTGATTAATGGTTCTTCAAACCCTCTTGATATGGCAACATCAAACCATAACGGGGTTAGGTAAATCTGGTATCCCTTAAGTAACACACGCAGGTTACATAATAAGGGAAAGCAGATTGTATTTTGTCTTAAAAACCAACGCCTTATTGGCATATGGTGTCCCGTACGGGATTCGAACCCGTGTTGCCGCCGTGAAAGGGCAGTGTCCTAGGCCTCTAGACGAACGGGACAAGAGGCGTTGTTGAGGCGTTATTTAGAGCTGAATTTGTGCATCGTCAAGCGACTAAATTTCATTTTGTGCATTTTTTTTCAGACCCGTGTCTGGGCCTTGTTAAAGCGCGTTTTCCTGTGCGGGAGCACCACCCCACATAGGACCTGCCGAGTTTATAGCCCGAGCAGGGCCAACTCCTTTTGCAAGGAAGGGGGAAGGCTGTTGTGCCCTACAGCGCTGCTTAAATCGGGGGGGGCGTCTGCGGCGCGTAAATACCGCCAACCCTGAAAGGGGCGTAGGGCGCGGGCTTCCACACGGATAATCTTCGGTTCAAGAAAAAACAGTGTGCCGTTTGTGCCATCGGCCCGCACTTCGGGCAGAATATCCACAAGGCGCTGGCGGCACAGAATAAGCCCGGCAATAACCCGGTAAAGTGAGCCACCCTGTAGCACCGTTTCTGCCTGTTTGGGAAAAGTGCGTGTGCGCACAACTGGCAGCAGTGCGCCACTGCCTGGGTGTGCGCGCAGGTTGGCGGGTAAGCTCTGCCGTTCTGCCAGTTCCTCTAGTGAAGAGACGCCAACAACAAGTTTGATCAGGTTCAGCATGTCAGTCACATGGGGTTGGTCGGGTGTGGGGGCAACAGGCGGGGTTAGAGCACAAGGGCCGCCAGAAGGGCCTCCAGCCGCAGCCGACCTTCTGGTGTTGCGGCTAGTGTGTGTGCCGTACGGGTCAGGTAGCCTTCGTGCAGGGCCTGAGCCAGAACGCTCTGGTCCACTGCGCTGTCCAGTGTCATGCCTGTGCGGGCATGAAAACGGAGCAGGTCAATGCCTTCATGCACCCGCAGGCCCATCAGTAGCATTTCCTGCGCGCGGTCGTGGGGTGTCAGGTCCTCTTCCGAGGTCTGGCCTGTGCCTGTGCTTTCCACCCGTTCGGCCCACGGTTCTGGGGCGCGGTGGCGGCGTGTGGCCTTGAGCGCAGTACCAAAGCTCAGGCGGCCATGGGCACCCGGACCAATGCCCAGATAATCCGCATAACGCCAGTAGGTCAGGTTATGCTGGCTCTCACTCCCCGGCCGCGCGTAATTGGAAACCTCATAGGCGGCCATTCCGTGGGCCTGTGTCAGCTCCGCTGTGGCGTCGTACAGGGCGGCGGCTGTGTCATCATCGGGGAGGGTAAAGTCACCCTTACGGTAAAGGGCTTCAAAGCGTGTGCCCGGCTCAATTGTGAGCTGGTAGAGCGAGAGGTGGTCATCCGCCAGTGCCAAGGCGGTGGTCAGTTCTTCCCGCCATGCGGCAACGCTCTGCTCGGGCCGTGCGTAAATCAGGTCAAAGGTCAGGCGGGGGAACAGGGCGCGGGCTGTCTCCAGCGCCTTGCGGGCCTGTAGGGCAGAATGTTCGCGCCCTAAAAAGGTAAGGGCGCGGTCGTTGAGTGCCTGAATGCCAAGGGAGACACGGTTAACACCCGCCTGACGGAACTGGTGCAGGCGCCCGGCCTCCACACTGGTCGGGTTGGCCTCCAGCGTGATCTCCAGATCAGGGGCTGCATCAAACAGGGTTGTGGCATCTTCTATCAGTGCGGCCACGGTTTCTGGTGCCATGAGTGAGGGCGTGCCACCCCCAAAGAAGATGGATGTCAGCCTGCGTCGGCCCAGCCTTTGCGCGTCATGTGCCAGTTCGGCCCGGAGTGCTTTTGCAAACCGGGCTTGGGGAATCTGCGCGCGCACATGGGAGTTAAAGTCGCAGTACGGGCATTTGGCCAGACAGAACGGCCAGTGGATGTATAGGGCGAGGGGTTCGTTTGGCACGCGCTCAGATGGCGACCTTCACGCCCAGTTCCACCGTACGGTCGGGCGGAATACGGAAGAATTCCATGCTGGAGGTCGAGTTCCGCAGCATGAACATGAAGATGGACATGCGCCACCGCGACATGCGCGGCACGGACGAGCGTGTAACCAGTTCGCGCGATGTGAAATACGAGGCCTGAAGGGCGTCAAAGTCCACGCCGTTGGCTTTCAGCTCTTCGAGCGCACGCGGGATATTGGGCATTTCCATAAAGCCATACCGCAAGATAACGCGGTACACATCGGTAGTCAGCTCTTCCACCGTTACGCGGTGGCCGCGCTCGGCTTCTGGCTGGTCAAGGTTTTGTACGGTCACGAACAAGACGTGGTCATGCAGAATTTTGTTATGCCGCATGTTGTGCAAAAGGCAGGGGGGCACAAAGTCTGGCGTGCTGGTCATGAACACGGCCATGCCCGGCACACGCACAATGGTGCGTGACTGGGGAAGGCGGGCAATAAAGGACCCCATGGGCAGGCTGTCCTGCCGCTGGCGGGCAATAATAAGGCCCCGTCCTTTTTTCCATGTTGTCATCATCAGGGTCAGCACGCAGCCGAGCATGACGGGCACCCACCCGCCATCGGGAATTTTAAGGGCGTTGGCGGTAAAGAACGTACCGTCGAGCAGCAAAAAGCCGCCAAACACCACGCCCACTTTCCACGCAGGCCAGTTGAAGTGCTTACGAAAGACCGCAATAGCCAGCACGGACGTGCAGATAAACGTGCCAGTCACTGCAATACCGTAGGCGGAGGCCAGCGCATCCGAACTGCGGAAGGCCAGCACCAGCAGCACGGCCCCCACGGCCAGAAAACGGTTAAAGTCGGGCAGGTAGATCTGGCCTTCTTCCTCCGCATTGGTGTGGGTAATACGCAGGCGCGGCATGTAGCCAAGCTGGATGAGCTGACGGCATAGCGAGAACCCGCCCGAAATCCCGGCCTGGCTGGCAATAACCGTTGCCAGTGTGGACAGCACCACCATTGGTCCCTGCATCCAGTGCGGGCATAGCAGGAAGAACGGGTTAGCCAGTGCCTTGGGGTCTGCAATAACCAGTGCGGCCTGCCCAAAATAGTTCAGCACCAGCATGGGCAGCACAAAAAACAGCCATGCATAGCGGATGGGGGCACGGCCAAAATGCCCCATATCCGCATAAAGCGCTTCTGCCCCGGTTACGCACAGCACCACAGCCCCCAGCGCAAGAAAGGACAGCTTGCCGTGATAAAACACGAACTCCAGCGCATAGGTGGGGGAGAGGGAAAGCAGAATATGCGGGTGATGCAGAATCTGGATAACGCCCAGAACGCCCAGTGTCCCAAACCAGAGCAGCATGATCGGGCCGAATATGGTGCCCACACGCCCCGTACCCACCCATTGCACGCTAAACAGGCTGATAATGACCAGTATGGCCACGGGTATGACCACATCATGCGCTGCGGGAATACTGACTTCCACCCCTTCAATGGCGGACAGCACGGAAATGGCAGGGGTAATAATGCCATCACCAAAAAACAGACAGGTGCCAATAATGCCAACCATGCCAAGCACCAGCCGCGTTCGCGCACTGGTGGTGACACGCTGGGCAAGGGACATAATCGCCAGAATACCGCCTTCGCCATTATGGTCTGCCCGCATGATGAGCAGTACATATTTGACGGTGACAATCAGGATCAGGGTCCAGAAGATAAGGCTGGCAACCCCCATAATCTCCCACGGTTCCACCTTGTGGTGGTCGGAAATGACTTCCACCGTGGAGCGAAAGGCGTAAAGCGGGCTTGTGCCAATGTCACCATACACAACGCCCAGCACGCTCAGGAGTGCGGCAAAGCCGACTGGAGCCATGGCATGTTGTGGCTGATCCGCGCCAAACTCGGCAATGCGCCGTGGCTCGGGGGCTCCGGCCGTCTGGTTTGGCTCGGTTGGAGCCGGGGCGGAACCTGTGGGCGGTGTACTGTCGGCGTCGGTCATGGCATTTCTGGCTCCGCGTCAGGGGCAGAAGAAGAAAAAGGAAATTCTAAAGATGCCCTGCATAAGGTGGGGAGAGTGCCAGAGGCAAGGCATACCGGCTACCATTATTGAGAATGGGCCATTCAGGCTAGTGCCGGACGGGGTCCAAATATGGCGCTTCCAACCCGCACAAGGGTGGCACCGTTGGCAATGGCCTGCTCAAAATCAGCCGACATGCCCATGGAAAGCACAGGCAGGCCGTGGTTTTCAGCCATGGCGCGCAGGAGCTGAAAATGCGGGACCGGATTCTCCTGCACGGGTGGAATACACATTAACCCCCGCAGTGATGGCCCAAAGCGTTGCTGGCAGAGCCGGATAAACGCATCGGCCTGCTCTTTTGGTACGCCAAATTTCTGGGGTTCGTCGCCTGTGTTCACCTCTACCAGCAGGTCGGGTAGCCGCCCTTCGGCGTCTGCTGCGCGGGCTATGGCGTCCACCAGTGCAGGGCGGTCAAGGCTTTCAATCATGTCCGCAATCCGCACGGCCTCGCGCGCCTTGTTGGTTTGCAGGCCACCAATCAGGTGTAGTCGCAGGTTGGGATGGTCTGCGCGCAGGGGGGGGAACTTGGTTTGGGCTTCCTGCACCCTGTTTTCGCCAAACACACACTGGTTTGCGGCAAGGGCCTCCTGCACGCTTTGCAGGGGATGGAATTTGGAAACCGCAACCAAAGACACAGCAGCCGGGTCACGCCCGGCGGCCAGTGCCGCAGCCTCCATGCTGTTACGCACGGCACAAAGCCTTTGGGCAATGCTGGAGGAGGACGGAAAAGACATATCCATAAAACCCCGGTGTTCCTTAAAAGATGGCTAGGCAGGGCAGGCCCTGACACTCCGTATCCTTTTAGGCGGGGGAAACGGTTAAGACAATTTTGCCAATGTGGTTGCCTTCCTCCAGTGCCGCATGGGCCTGATCTGCCTTGGCCAGCGGGAATACGGCATGGATAAGGGGTTTGATACGGCCCGTATCCAGCAGGGGCCATACCTGTGTGTGGAGTTGATGGGCAATGCGGGCCTTGTTGGCGCTGTCCCTTGGGCGCAGGCTGCTGCCGGTTACGGTCAGGCGGCGGGTCATGATCCGGGCCAGATCGGCCTGTTCGGCCTTGGCCCCTCCTTGCAGGGAAATAATTATCAGCCGACCATCAAGAGTGAGGGATTTGAGGTTACGGTTAAAGTAAGCCCCCCCGATCATGTCCAGAATGATGTTGACGCCCTTGTCGTGTGTCAGCTCCCGGATACGGGCTAAAAAATCTTCCGTGCGGTAGTTGATGGCGGTTGCCCCCAGTTCCTCGCACAAGGCGCATTTTTCAGCCGTGCCTGCTGTGGCAAAAGCCTGCCCCCCAAAGGCTGTTACAAGCTGGATGGCTGTTGTGCCAATACCGCTGGCGCCACCATGGATGAGCACCTTTGCCCCCTGTTCGGGGAGTGCGGGCATGAACAGGTTGGACCAGACGGTAAAATAGGTTTCTGGCAGGGCTGCGGCCTGTTCGGCGCTAAAGCCTGCGGGCCATGGCAGACATTGGCCTGCGGGTACAAGGCAGTACTGCGCGTAGCCCCCGCCATTGGTCAGGGCGCATACGCGGGCACCCAGTGCGGGCATGGGGGTACCCTCCTGTGGTAGGCCAAGGGCCACCACTTCGCCCGCTATTTCCAGCCCAAGGCGGGGGAAGTCACCGGGGGGCGGGGGGTTTCTCCCCTTGCGCTGCATCAGGTAGGGGCGGTTTACTCCTGCGGCCATAACGCGCACAAGCACCTC
>JBDNSL010000115.1:0-7122 GCA_047719095.1 Acetobacter sp. | reverse complement strand
GATGCTCGGCACAGGCCAGCACTTTTTCGCGGTCTATGGTTCTGGGGCGGGCCATACCTTTGCAATACCCTTAGCTGGTTTAATTCCGTCCAGATGGAATTAAACCAGAGCGCAAGCGCTTTCAACCCCCCGCCACACATGGCCTATGCACACCCTGCTAAATAAACTATTTTATTGCGTACATTACTGCCTTCAAAATAACTCACACGTTTGCGTATTTATATTGACTCCCCATTCCATGGCGCTAAATTGCCTATACAGTTTTGGAGCACAACAACCACAGGCAAGGCGTAAGCGGGTTTTTTCATGCTTGTTCATCAGCACATTCCCCTGACCGCCCGATGTCGGGCCACCCAACGCAGCCCTGACTAACAGGGGCTTGCCCCGCCCCATGCCCAGGCTGGCTCCCGCCACGGATACGTAGGAACCGGGATGTCTGGCCCAATACAGTTTCCGACCCTGTTTTCGGAAAAAGGCAGGCATCATGGTTGATACGATGCTCTTTGCACAGCCCGCCAGAACCGACGGACAAACCGACACGTTTGCCCACACGGTATGGCGCAAACTGTGCCATGAACTGCAAGCAGCTCCGGCTCCTTTATGGGCGGAACACAGTACGCCCCAGTCCCTTCTGGCGCGGCTTTTGGCCGAAAAACTTGCTGAACCCATTATACCTTTTGCAAGCCTGAACCCCCTGTTCTTCCAGATTTTGCAGCAATCCCCCACCATTATGACAGCCGCAGCACAGGACCTGCACGCCTACGCCACCATGGACCCAGCGCGTGAGGGATATGTTGCGCCGTTTCTGCACCTCAAGGGTTTTCAGGCCGTGCAGGCTTACCGGATAGCGCATGTGTTGTGGCGGAACGGGCAACGCCTTTCCGCGTTACACCTGCAAAGCCGCGTTTCTGAAGTCATGGGCATAGATATTCACCCGGCCGCTGTTCTGGGGCACCGGGTTGTACTGGCCCCCGGATACGGCCTTGTGATTGGTGAAACCGCATTGGTGGAAAACGATGTTGTTCTTATGTCGGACATAACACTGGGTGGGACGGGCAAACAGGCTGGCAGGCGGCACCCTACGCTCCGCCGTGGCGTGCTGGTTGGGCCGGGCACGCAAATTCTGGGGGCAATAGAAATTGGTGAAGGGGCAAAAATTGGAGCGGGGGCTGTTGTTGTCAAACCGGTCAGCCCGTTTACCGCTGTCGCAGGCAACCCGGCACGGTATGTAAACAGCCATACCCATTGGCCTGTTTTGACAATGGACCTATCCTTCCCGGCCATTGACTATCTATTATAACCCATATTTTAGTGAATAAGAATAATTAACATTTTTCTTCCGTTTAATGTTGACCTTCTTTTTGTGGGTGCTAGGCTGAACAGACAAACCGAATCAGGCCATCTGATCGGTTATAAAAAAGGAGCATGACCATGTATCCTACTTTACTTTTCATCAATCGATGTTGACCGGTCCATAACGCTCGGAAACCTATTTCCAGCACAGCACATCTTTAAATAATACCTCTTTATGAAAGACTATTTGCCGTGACTGAAGCACAGTCCACCCGTGCCGTCAGTGCCTCTGCACTGGACCGCAACCTGTCTGCCCGCCAGCTTTCCACCGCCCATGTAACCCGTGTGCAAAATCTGGAGCGCAGCCCGCGCTGGCTGCACCTTCTGCTCCCCTGGGTTAATGTTGGTGGGGGCGTATTCCGCGTTAACCGCCGGCGTCTTGTTTCCTCCCGTTTTGGGGGTGTGCTCTTTACGGGTGAAGGGGCCGCTGCACGCCCCGTACCTGAAAGCCTGCGGGCACTTCCCGAATTTTCGCAGGCAACGGATGCCCAGATCCATGAACTTGTAAGCAAGTTCCAGCACCACACCCACCCCGATGGGGCTGACTTTACCTTGCCCGAAGGCACTCTGGCCCTTGTTGCCAGCGGTGCCGTGCAGCACCATACCAACAACGGAGCAGCACGCGCCGTACGGCACCTGTTTGCGGCACCGGGGCAGCATTTTGTTGCGCCCTCCGGCCTGAGCGGCAAAGACCTGCGCGCCGTTGGCAAAACAACCCTGCTCACCCTCCCCCCCGAGCAGATCGCCAGCACTCCGTGGCTGAAAACCGCCCTGACCCCGCAGGACGGGGCCAGCCGCTCCGACGTAAACCAGTATGGTGAGGCCGCCATTCAGGTTCTTTCCAGTGTGGACGGAGAGCCAAAACTCCCCACCACTTTTGTCGATTATCAGGACCACCCGCGCGAATACTATATCCATTCCATTCAAACCGTTCTGCGCACGCATACCCGTATTACCGACCTGTACAGCAACGAATTTGACCAGTTGCGTGAACAGGTGCGTGTGGTGATTGACGTTATCCGCGAGCGCGAGGAATGGGAGCTGCTCAACAACCCCGAATTCGGGCTGCTGAACGAAACAGCCATTGCCCAGCGCGTGCCCACACGCGGCGGCCCCCCCACGCCGGATGATCTGGATGAACTGCTGACAAAGGTCTGGAAAAAACCGGGCTTTTTCCTTGCCCACCCCAAAGCCATAGCGGCCTTTGGGCGCGAGGCCACGCGCCGTGGCGTGCCACCACCGACCATTAACCTGTTTGGTTCGCCTTTTATTACCTGGCGCGGCATTCCCCTTGTACCCTCGGACAAAATTCCCGTCACGCCCGATGGCCGGACCAGCATCCTGCTCCTGCGCGTGGGTGAGGAGGAACAGGGCGTTGTGGGCCTGCACAATACAGGCATTACGGGGGAAGTGGAGCCCGGCCTTTCCGTGCGGTATAGCGGCACGGACCAGCATTCCGTGGCATCGCACCTGATCACACGCTACTTCTCCGCCGCTGTTCTGGTGGAAGACGCCATTGCACGGCTCGATAACGTGCAGATCGGGAGCTATTATGACTACACCTGACACATTTGCAGACCCGCAGGCGCTGGCACAGCAGCATGCGGTGGAGCAGGCATTCCGTGATGTGCTGGGGCATGGGGCGGCACCTGCCGCTCCACGCACGCCCCTGCCCCCCACACAGGGGGGCAACACCCCCCACCCGTTTGCCTCGGGGGCGGATGCCTCCATTTACGAACCTGTCTGGTCCAGGCACCCGGTTTCACAAAACAAGGTGGAAGAGCGCCCCCCTTTGTGGGAGGAACCTGCAACATCGCCCTTTTTTAGCGGCACATTCGCGCTCCCACGCACCACAACACCTCCAGCCCCCGCTCCTGCCATAGCGGAGGCACCACACCATTCCGTGCCGTATTTTTTACGCCACGCAAAAAGTGCCGCCAACGCCGCCCCCCAGCATGCACCCCACCCCGCACTGGGCGGGTACGATGTGGCGCGTATTCAGGCGGATTTTCCCATCCTGCACCAAAAGGTTAATGGCCATAAGCTGATCTGGCTGGACAACGCCGCCACAACCCAGAAACCCCGCGCGGTCATTGACGCCACCTCCGCATTCTATGAGCAGGATAACTCCAACATCCACCGCGCGGCCCATACGCTGGCCGCGCGTGCAACCGATGCGTTTGAAGGGGCGCGCACAAAGCTCCAGCACTTTATTGGCGCGCGTGAGGCAGCGGAAATTGTATTTGTGCGCGGCACAACCGAAGCCATAAATCTTGTGGCCCAGAGCTATGGCCGGGCCAACATTGGCCCGGGTGATGAAATACTGATCACCACCATAGAGCACCATGCCAATATTGTGCCCTGGCAGCTCCTTGCCCGCCAGACGGGGGCCGTGCTCAAGGTTGCTCCGGTCAATGACCGGGGGGAACTGCTGCTGGAACATTTTGCAGCGCTTCTTTCTGGCCGCACAAAGCTGGTTTCGGTCACGCATGTTGCCAATGCGCTGGGCACCATTAACCCGGTTGAGCAGATCATAGCCCTTTCGCACGCGGCCGGAGTGCCTGTGCTGGTTGATGCGGCGCAGTCCTCCCCGCATCTGCCGCTCAATGTGGCGGCACTGGATGCGGATTTTCTGGTTCTTTCGGGCCATAAAATATACGGGCCAACAGGCATTGGCATTCTATATGGCAAACGCCACCTGCTGGAAGCCATGCCCCCCTGGCAGGGAGGTGGGCATATGATCCGCGATGTAACCTTTGCCCATACCGAGTTCCAGGGGCTACCAGAAAAGTTTGAGGCCGGAACCCCCGATATAGCCGGTGCGGTCGGGCTTGGGGCTGCGGTGGACTACCTGCAGGGCATTGGTCTGCCCGCCATTGCCGCGCACGAGCACGCTCTGCTCGAATACGCCACGCAGCAGTTTGAGCACCTGCCGGGTGTGCATATTATTGGAACAGCGCAGGCCAAGGCCAGCGTGCTTTCCTTTATTGTGGATGGGCACAGCGTGGGAGATGTTGCCAAACATCTTGACCGGCACGGTATTGCCGCGCGCTCAGGCCATCATTGCGCGCAACCAGCCTTGCGCAGGTTTGGTATAGAGGCCACAGTGCGGGCTTCCTTTGGCCTGTATAACAGCTTTGAAGATGTGGACACCTTGATAACATCCCTTAGACAACTGGTGCGATCGGCATGAGCGCAGCGTGGCTGGCAGCGCTGGGTGGCGGCGTGCTTATTGGCACAGCCGCCGTATTGCTTATGGCCTTCGAGGGCCACATTCTGGGGGTGAGTGGCATACTGGGCAATGCCTTGCGCCACCCCACCCGCAACTGGCGCTGGGCCGTGCTGGCCGGGGTGGTCGCAACCGGCGTGCTGGCCCGCATGGCAGGAGCAGCCGTACCTGAACAGTTCGCCCAGACTGGCTGGTTACGCCTTGCTGTTTCGGGCCTGCTGATTGGTCTGGGCACCGCACTGGCCAATGGCTGCACCAGCGGGCACGGTGTTTGCGGGCTGGGAAACAGGTCTGGCCGATCCCTTGTGGCAGTCACCATTTTTATGGGGGTTGCCATCATCACGGTCTTTATATCCCGGTTGGAAGGGTGGGCATGATGCACATGGCTATCGCACTGTTCTGCGGCCTGATGTTTGGCTGTGGCCTGTGGATTTCCGGCATGGCCAACCCGGCCAATGTTCTGGGTTTTCTGGATGTGACGGGGCATTGGAACCCCATTCTGGCAGGTGTTCTGGGGGGTGCGGTTGGCGTAACCCTGCCCGGCTTCTGGCTGTTGCGCCGCAAAGGGCGGGATGCCAGTGGGCAGGCACTCCACTGGCCATCGCGCTGGCCTCCCGATAAAGGGCTGGTCATAGGTTCTGCACTGTTTGGTGTAGGCTGGGGGCTGAGCGGGGTCTGCCCCGGCCCGGCTCTGGTCCTGCTCGGGCTGGACGGCGCAAAGGCCGTGCTCCTGATCACCTGCATTGCACTCGGCTGGCTGGTGGGAAAGCTGGGGTGGGAGACCTTTACCGCCCAGCAGCACCGGTAGACACACGGGCAAGGCACACCCCCTTAGCCCCTCGGCCCATTGGGGCTGCACTTATGCGGGGGCAAACGGGCTGGTTTGCGCCTGCTCCAGCAACCAGTGCTTAAAGGCGGCGGCACGATTCTGCTTATCGGGGTTGATAGTTAAAAAATACCCTCTCTCGCTACAGATCGGCACAGGCCATGCCAGCACAATCTGCCCGCTTTGCAGATAGTCATCTATTAACGGCCGCCAGCCAAGACCAATACCCTGCCCTTGCAAAATAGCCTGTAACAGCAGGGGGTAATTTCCAAACAGCATGGAATTTTTGGTGCGGGCCGCAGGCCGGGCAGACTGCCCCACAAGCCTGAACCAGTCCTCCCACGTAAACCAGTGCTGGGCCGGGCTATCCAGGTCCAGCAGGCGGCCACGCGCCAGATCGGTGGTGGTGGACAGCGCACCCATTTGCGCCAGATAGCGGGGGCTGCATATGGGGTAGGCTTCCTCGGCGAACAAACGGAGGCTCTCCCCCCCTGCGGCCTCGGGCTTTTTACCAAACAGGATGGAAATATCCGCCTGATCAGCCACGCCCCCCATCTGGCTGGCCTGTGTGGTTAGCAGGCACAGGTCCAGTTCGGGGTGTCGGCTTTCAAAATCCGCCAGACGGGGGAGCAGCCAGTTGGCGGCAAACCCGTAATCGGTCAGCACGGTCAGGCTTTTGGGCGTGTTGTGGGCATCTATGGTCTGCATGGCCGCCTGTAGTCGGCTGAGCACATCTGCCGCCACAGCGTGCAGAACCTGCCCCGCATCACTGGGGGTAACCCCCCTATGAATCCGGCGGAACAGGGTCAGGCCCAGAACCCCCTCCAATTGGGCAATCTGCTGGCTTATGGCGGGCTGGGTCATGCCCAGCTCTGTTGCCGCGGCACTAAAGCTGCCGCGCCTGCCTATGGTTTCCAGAATCCGCAGGGAGCGGAGCAGATACTCGGTCTGGTTGGGGGTCATAACACCAGCTTATATCACGGATAAGTATGAACATACATCACAAATAACATATTTCATGTGCTTATATAAAAACTAACGATCATCATAGTGTTGTTTTGTGGTTCGGGATAATTCACGTTATGAGCAAGCAGTCCGCAGCACCTCTGAACTTTCTTGTGGTTGTGGCCGACCAGCTTACGGCCCGCGTTTTGCCTGCGCTGCTGGGTGGGCAGGACCCCAGCGTTGTTAAGGTGCCCACGCTCAGCAGGCTGGCAAAAAACGGCACGGTTTTTGCCAATGCCTATACGGCCAGCCCCCTGTGCGGGCCTTCCCGCAGCGCATTCATGACCGGGCTGCTGCCCTCCGCCAATGGTGTGTATGACAATGGCTGCGAATGGCATTCCGACATTCCAACCTTTGGCCACCGCCTGCGCCTTGGCGGCTACCAGACCATTCTGGCAGGCAAGATGCACTTTGTCGGGGCGGACCAGCTCCACGGGTTTGAAGAGCGCCTGACAACGGACATTTACCCCGCCGACTTTACATGGGTGCCCGACTGGAGCGACCGCGATAGCCGCCCGGACTGGTACCACTCCATGGATTCCGTGCTCAATGCCGGGCCTGTCCTGCGCAGCAACCAGCTCGATTTTGATGAAGAAGTTGCCTTTGCCACCCGGCGCAAACTGTACGATCTGGCCCGCACAAAAAACCAGCAGCACCCCTTTTGCCTTGTGGCCTCCTTTACCCACCCGCACGACCCGTTCAACATTAC
>JBDNSL010000114.1:0-7179 GCA_047719095.1 Acetobacter sp. | reverse complement strand
ACACGCAGGACGCGCAGTATGACGAGGCAGGGCTGTCTGCCCCGCATATCGTCGCTACCGCACTTAACGCTCTGGGTGTGAGCGCTGCGGGCATCGGAGACATGCTCGAAGCTACCTTGCCAAACCGTGCAACCGGGACAAAATCGTAAGCATGAAACGTATTTCTTTCCGCGCAGGGCTCGTGCTTGGCATGAGCATGGCGCTCCTTCCCGCAGTTGGCGCTGGCGTATCCGCCCCGGCTGCGTTTGCCCAGTCCGCCCCCTCCAGTGCTGTTATTGCGCCGGTTCAAACGCTCTATAAGGCGCTGGACCAGATTGTGCGCTCGCACGCAAGCTTTGCCGACCGCAGCCAGATTGTGGCCGCAGCCGTGGACCAGTCCTATAATCTGGAAGCCGTGCTTAAAGCCTCCATCGGCCTGCGCTACAACAATCTGAGCGCTGACGAAAAGCAGAAACTGCTTGCAGCATTCAGGGCTTATACGGTCTCGCGCTATGTCAGCAACTTCAAGCCCGGTGCGGATGTCAAGTTCACCATCCTGCCCACCGTGACCGACACACCCGTTGGCGGCAACAAGCTTGTGGTCACCGACCTTGGTGCCAGCGATGGCTCCACCCCGACCGAGATCAGCTACATCATGAACAATGCTGGTGGGTCATGGAAGATCGTGGACGTGCTGCTGAGTGATGCGCGCATCAGCCAGGCAGCCGCCCAGCGTTCGGACTTCAGCTCCACGCTGACCTCGGGTGGCGTATCTGGCCTTATCAGCGTTCTTGAGCGTAAAGCTCAGGCCTATTCCAAAGACTAAGGGAACAGGACCGGGCGTGTGCGGCAACGCAAACAGACACCAATCCCCTTTATGGGGCGCATGATGGTTGGGGCATGGTAGCGGTTTTTCCTCTTCTGGCTGCTGCCAGCGCGCTTCTTTCTGTTACCGGCTGCGTACAGTCCTCTCTGGGGGCTGGGCTGCTGGCGCGCTTCCGCCGTACCGAACGGCGGCCTGTTGTGCTGGGCAGCCCACCCCCGGTGACCGTACTCAAGCCTCTTTATGGTTCCGAACCCCTGCTGGAAGAAGCACTGGAAAGCTTTTGCACGCAGGACTACCCCCAGATGCAAATTCTGTTTGGCGTGCGCGATGCGGATGACCCCGCAATTGCCATTGTGCGCCGCCTGCAGGAGCGCCACCCACAGCTGGACATGGAACTGGTGGTGGACCCCGCCCTGCACGGGCTGAACCGCAAGATCAGTAACCTGATGAATATTCTGCCAAAAGCACGGCACGATATTCTGGTTATTTCCGATTCTGACATTCATGTGCAGCCCGATTACCTGCAACATATTGTTGCAGCCCTGCACCAGCCCAATACAGGGCTGGTCACCACGCTATACGCGGGCCTGCCCGCCAGTGGCTCCGTAGTGCAGATGCTTGCGGCCTGCCAGATCAACCACAACTTCCTGCCCGGTGTCATGCTCTCGCGCTATCTGGGACGGCAGGACTGTCTGGGGGCCACCATGGCCCTGCGGCGCCAAACGCTGGATGCGGTAGGCGGGCTGGAAGCCCTTCTACCCCATGTTGCGGATGACGCCCTGCTGGGCAGGCTTGTGCGGCAGGCGGGCATGAACATTGCCATTGCCGAGTGCATGACATGGACCACCATTGCCGAATCCAGCATGGCCGAGCTGCTCCGCCATGAACTGCGCTGGGGCCGCACGGTGTGTACACTCGCGCCTGCGGGCTATGCGGCCTCCTCCATTCAGCTACCGCTATTTTGGGCCACACTGGTTGTGCTTTTTCAGCCACAGGCGGCATGGAGTTTGCCATTCTTCTGGGGCATATGGGCCATGCGCGCCCTGACATCGCTGCTGATTGACCGCGCCGTAGGCTCGCGCCCGCTGTGGCCACTTTTGCTGCTACCCCTACGTGACTGGCTGTCTGCCGCCATTATGGTGGCCAGTGCGAGCGGTACAGAGGTCCACTGGCGGGGGCAGACCATGCACATTGCCCCCCACCCAACGGCCGCCCCTACACCCGTACGCAGCCTGTCCCCCGGCCCATAGCAAACGCATGCAAAAGCTTGCCTTCTTCATATGCGCCAGAGTAATTGCCTAAACCAAAGCAGACACGGAAGTCCTTGAACCAGCTTCTATGCTGGAGCTTACCGTTGGACTCTACCGTTCCAAGCCCTTGTCAGGATAGAAACCGATGACGATGAGAACCCTTTTTCTTCAGCCGCCAACTTTTGATGGTTTTGATGGCGGCGCAGGCTCGCGCTATCAGGCACGCCGCGAAATTAAATCCTTCTGGTATCCGACATGGCTGGCCCAACCCGCAGCTCTGGTCGAAGGCAGCCGCCTGATTGACGCGCCGCCCGCCAACATGGGCATGGAACCGATTCTCGAAGACGTAAAAAACCGCGATCTGGTTATCCTGCACACCTCCACCCCGTCCTTTGCCAAGGACGTGCAGGTGGCCCAGATGCTCAAGGACGTTAACCCGAACCTGAAGATTGGCATGGTTGGCGCCAAGGTGGCCGTTCAGCCGGAAGAAAGCCTGCTCAAGGGTGCGCCCATCGACTTTGTCGCCCGCAATGAATTTGATTACACGATCAAGGACATTGCCGATGGCATGGACTTCAAGGACGTGGACGGCATTACGTGGCGCAACAAGGATGGCGAAATTATCGCCAACCGCGACCGCGCCATGATCGAAGACATGGACGCCCTGCCCTTCGTGACCGAAGTGTACAAGCGTGACCTGCGGATTGAAGATTACTTCATCGGCTACCTCATGCACCCGTACATTTCCATCTACACGGGTCGTGGGTGCAAATCGCGCTGCACCTTCTGCCTGTGGCCGCAGACCGTGGGTGGCCACCGCTACCGCACCCGCAGCCCCGAGCATGTGGCAGCCGAAATCCGTCTGGCCATGCAGTATTTCCCGCAGGTGAAGGAGTTCTTCTTTGATGATGACACCTTTACCGACGACCTGCCCCGTGCCGAAGCCATTGCCCGCGAACTGGGCAAGCTGGGTGTTACGTGGTCGTGCAACGCCAAGGCCAACGTGCCCTATGACACGCTGAAAGTCCTGCGTGACAACGGCCTGCGCCTGCTGCTGGTCGGTTACGAAAGTGGCAACCAGCAGATCCTGCACAACATCAAAAAAGGCATGCGTGTGGAAGTGGCGCGCGAGTTCACCAAGAACTGCCACGAGCTGGGTATTAAAATCCACGGCACCTTCATTCTGGGTCTGCCGGGTGAAACGAAGGAAACCATTCAGGAAACCATTCGCTTCGCCAAAGAGATCAACCCGCACACGTTGCAGGTCTCCCTTGCAGCCCCCTACCCCGGCACGGCCCTGTACAAGGAAGCCACGGAAAACGGCTGGCTGGACGAAAGCAATGCCGAACTGCTGGACGATAACGGCGTGCAGATTGCACCGCTGCACTACCCCCACCTTTCGCACACCGAAATCTTTAACGGCGTGGAAGAATTCTACAAAAAATTCTACTTCCGCGCCCCCAAGATTGCTTCCATCCTTGGCGAAATGCTGCGTTCGCCCCAGATGATGAAGCGCCGCCTGCGCGAAGGTGTGGAATTCTTCCAGTTCCTGAAAGGCCGCAAGGCCGCCTGATCTGGCATAACACCCGGCACTGGGTGGGGGCGCGCGTACAAGCCTCCACCCAGAACAGCCATGACAGCCCAACCCGCCAATGTTAGACACAGGCAAAGGTTACAAAGGGCTGCCACAAACATGAAACGCGCCATTATTTCTGCCGATGATTTCGGCATGTCGGTTGAAGTCAACGAGGCCATCGAACAGGCCCACGTCAACGGCGTACTCTCAACCGCAAGCCTTATGGTGTCCGGCCCAGCCGCACAGGATGCGGTGGAACGGGCCAAGCGCCTGCCCTCCCTAAAAGTTGGTCTGCATCTGGTGGTCATTGAAGGCCCCTCAGTTCTGCCCCACACCCGGCTGCCGCTGATTACGCGTGATAACGGGTGGTTCTCCTCCTCCCAGTTCGGGCTTGGGGTGGACTATTTTTTCCGCCCCGAAGGCCGGCGCGAACTGGAGGCGGAAATTACCGCCCAGTTTGAAGCCTTCAGCCGCACGGGGCTGGCACTGGACCACGCCAATGCCCACAAGCACATGCACCTGCACCCCACCGTGGGCAAAATGATGATTGGCATAGGCAAGGGCTATGGGCTGAACGCGGTCCGCGTGCCACTTGAGCCACCCAAACCCCTATACGCCGCTGGCACCTACACCGACACACTGGGAGATGCCGCCCTGCGCCGCTGGACCGCCCTGCTGCGCCACCAGGCCCATGCTGCGGGCATGGCCACCAACGACTGGTGCTTTGGTCTGGCCTGGAGCGGCCACATGACCACCGAGCGCATGGCAGCCCTTGCCGCTCACCTGCCTGATGGCGTGTCCGAGATCTATTTCCACCCCGCCACCCACAAGAACGCCATGCTGGAAAAGCTGATGCCCGGCTACGAGCATGAGGCGGAGTTCCATGCCCTGTGTTCGGCGGGCTTTCGCAAGGGGTTGGAGCATGCGGGCGCACAACTGTGCGGCTGGCAGGATATCGCACGGGTTGCATAGCTGCCGTGCGTATGTTGCAAATTTATCGTTATAACAAAAATTTGCACTCGGATTTTTCTAAAATGCCCATTTTTAGATAGTTTGGGTAATATTATTACCCAAACCCCCTTGACCGCGCATTTCCCTTCATGCTCCTGATGGCAAACCGACAACAACAAAAACAATAACGGTCTGTCCCATGGTCGCACATCCTGCTTTGCGGAATATCCGCCTCCGGCCCTTTGCCGCTCTGCCTATGGCATGCGGGCACCGGGTTTATGTCCTGCCTGTTGCCCCGGCCGCTGCTGCGGTCTGAACAACAGGCACCGGGGGCGCACACCCCCTCCCAAGCATTTTGCACGCACAGGACAACTCCCTCCAGCAAGAGCGAGAGGAAGCGGAATAACAATGCCAAAAACACACCGCCCCCGGCCCCACGGCACGCCCCACCGCGCGCCCAACGCCTTTAACACCCGCACCACCACGGCCGCCGCACTGGCTCTGGCCTCGGCCATGCATGCCCCCTTTGGTGCTGCACGGGCACAGACCACCCATGCCTCCGCCCTTACGGCGCAGCCCAGTGTTGCCCCCATTTCCGATACAATCATCAACCCCGGCAGCAAGGTCCATGCCCTGCCCACGCAGTCCCTGCGCCCGCTGGACGCGGAGACCATTGGCCCGGACCTGAGTGCTATCCGCCGCCCGCCCAACACGCCCATCCCGCCCAGCGGGGTGCCCATACTGCCGTCCCCCGGTCTGGCTCCGCTGAGTGTGATGCCGATCATGCCCTCAGAAACCCCGCACTCGCTGCACCAGATCGAGCTGGACGCCCTGACCAATGCCGAAGGCCCCTCCGCCCTGCTGCCCGCAAGCTGGGACGCACAGCGCGACTACGACCTGCCAGACCCCTACTACGTGCCCACCGCAGGCACGGGGCACCTTATTCCGCAGTTGATGCCCTTGCGCGACCGGCTGCGCGACAAGGGCTTTTCGTTCTCCTTCTCCTACAAGGGGGAAGCCATGGGGCTGGCCGCAGGTGGGCTGCATGACCAGAAGGGCATCAGCTACGTGCATGAACTCACCTTGCAGACCACGTTTGATCTGGGGCGCATGAACCCCGCACTCAACGGCTGGTCGGTGCATGGGCTGGTCATGGAGCGTGCAGGCCGTGCCGCGCAGAACGTGCGCGCGGGCGAATACTACGTGGCATTGCAGGAGGTTTACACGCTTTCGGGCAACGTTGCGGCCCATCTGGTGGACATGTACGCCGAGAAGAAAATGCTCAACAACAAGTTGGACATTATTTTTGGCCGCATGTCGCTCACCCATGTGTTTGCCACATCTCCACTGCTGTGCTCCTTCATGGTCACCTGCTCGGCCCCTGTGGCCATCAAGCAGCTACCGGGCATGAGCGTGTACCCAAAGGCCACATGGGGTGCGCGCGCGCGCTTCCGCCCCACGCGGGACACGGCCATACAGGTGGGGGCATACTCCGTCAGCACCCTGACGCAGAACCCCTCGGGCTGGTCATGGGGGTCGGAGGATGCGACGGGTATTTCCCTGCCGATCGAATTTACGTGGGCGCCGTTCCTGACCCGCAACCGCCTGCCCGGCCACTACGTTATTGGGTATGAGCACGACACAACCCGCTATGCGGACAAGATTGGCTCGGTCCTGCCCAGCCGCGTGGCCAACACGCTGCCGGGTACGCGCTCGGCCCCGTCCGACTCCATGTGGCTGGAAGCGGACCAGATGGTCTACCGTTTTGGCGGACGTAACCAGATGGCCGGTGGCTACCTGATGGCAGGGTACGTGCATGCCACGCCGCATGTGGTTAATATTTCCGATCAGGCATACGGCGGGTTCTCCTTTGTCGGGCTGATCCCCGGCCGCATGACCGACCGATTTGGCGTGCTGTATTCGTGGTACAAAGTCAGCCGCCGCCGGCGTGAGAGCGAAATTCTGGCAGTCGACAACGGGTATTCACTCGGTTCAACCATTCGCGGGATCCAAAATGATTCCGAACTGATCGAGGCCTATTACGGCATTGATGCAACCCACGGTGTGCTGGTCCAGCCCGAGTTCCAGTACCTGATCCATCCGGGGGAGACGCACAACATCCCCAACGCCGCCCTGATCGGCCTTAAAGTGATTGCCAACCTGTAAGCCCCTCCCCCGACCCACCGCCGTTACGCGGTGGGTCGGGGTATAAAACAGCACGAATGGGCCTGCCCCCCGTGGCAGGCCCTAGGCATGGGGTGGCACCTCTGCTAGTCAGCAAGGCTGAACATTCACCCTGTACGCGACTGGCCTTGCGGCATCTGGCATGACTGATACGCCCGACAACACCCCCTCCCCCGGACAGACCCTTTCCGCCAGAGCGGAAGCGGCCCGCACCGAACGGCTTGCCCGGCAGGCTGCAGCCCTGCGCGCCAACCTGCGCCGCCGCAAGGAGCAGGCCCGGACCAGACAGGACCACACGGCACAGGACCAGCCCTGCGCCACCACACAGACCCCCGGCAATGGAGAAAGCAAGACATGCCCGTGATGCCCGATACATGGATCCGCCAGATGGCGAACGATCACGGCATGATCGA
>JBDNSL010000113.1:0-7385 GCA_047719095.1 Acetobacter sp. | reverse complement strand
GCCACATCCCGTTTATTGCCATAGCCGCAAGAAATCTTCCGGCACCCCACACATAAGGCGCGCGTGGGTGGATTGCAAGCACCCGTGCCGGTTTCGCATCTGGTGCGTACTAATTTGGGCGTGGTGGCTGCCTGCTCTTTCCTGCCTGCCGCATTGCCTGCTACAACCCGCGTGCGCGAGCGCTGGCGGCGACCGCTTGCGCTG
The DNA here is from genome assembly GCA_047719095.1 of Acetobacter sp. Taxonomy (GTDB): domain Bacteria; phylum Pseudomonadota; class Alphaproteobacteria; order Acetobacterales; family Acetobacteraceae; genus Acetobacter. The sequence goes on along the minus strand of JBDNSL010000113.1, from coordinate 7,181 downwards.
TCTGTTTTTTCTAGCATGGTGGAGAGCCTAACGCATGTCACTGACCCCAGAGCAACGTGCCGAAATTGCGGCCCACGGGCAGGAAACATTCTCCACCCGCCGCCCTACCGTGGCAGCCCTTGAGGCCATGCTCTACACCCCGCATGAAGTGCTGGACCACGGCTTTTTGCGCGTGATCGACTATATGGGTGATGATGCGGCCATTGTGCAGGCGGCCCGCGTGTCCTACGGGCGGGGCACGCGCAAGGTGTCCGAGGATGCAGGGCTTATCCGTTACCTGATGCGGCACCGCCATTCCTCCCCGTTTGAAATGTGCGAGATGAAATTCCACGTCAAACTGCCCATTTTTGTGGCGCGGCAGTGGATTCGTCACCGCATGGCAAGTGTTAACGAGTATTCGGCCCGCTATTCCATTTTAGACAGCGAGTTCTATCTGCCCGACCCCGCCAATATGGCGGCCCAGAGCGAAGTTAACCGTCAGGGACGTGGCGAAATTCTGGCCCCGCAGGCCGCAGCCGAGGTGCTGGATATCCTGCGCGAGGACGCCGTGCGGACCTACCGTGATTACGAGCGCATGCTGGACCAGGAAAACGGCTACGGCCTTGCGCGTGAGCTGGGGCGCATCAACCTGACACTGAACACCTACACGCAGTGGTACTGGAAGATCGACCTGCACAACCTCATGCACTTCCTTGCCCTGCGTATAGACCCCCACGCCCAGTATGAAATTCGGGTGTATGCCGAGGCCATGCTGAAAATTCTGCACGCATGGGTGCCCACCACCGCCGCAGCGTTTGAGGAATACCGGCGCGGGGCGGTTACGTTCTCCGCATCCATGATGGCGGTTGTGCGCCGCATGCTGGCGGGCGAAGTGGTGGAGCAGGCAGGCTCCGGCCTGAGCCGGCGCGAATGGGATGAGATGATGCAAACCCTGAGCACCCCAACCCCCTGAGCGCACCACCCGCAGACAGGACGTTAAGAGCGCCGTGGGGCCAGCCCCTGCGGCGCTCATTTTTTATCAAGACATTTGTTTTAAAATCCGACCAAACTTGACGCCTCTCATAGAATGCGGCGGCGCAGGCAGGCCATACAGCAGGGGCAGGCACAACAGGTGGGGGGCTTTGCAACCCAGCCCGTAGTGATGTGATGCCCCGATGGTGTGCCTGAAGTGGTACCCTCCACCGGGGAACCTTGGGGAATTAAAGGGATCGTCCATGTCTTGTCCGAACCGTTATCATGTCCGCACTGTCCGTGCAGCACTCTCCGCACTTGTTCTGGGTGTTGGGGTTATGGGGGTACTCAGCCTGCCAGCACAGGCCGACACCGCGCGCGAGCAGCAGACAAAAGCCTGCAAGGGGGACGCCCTGCGCCTGTGCGCGCTGGCCATCCCTAATGAGAAAAAAATCGCGGCCTGTATGGAGCGCAAAAAGGACAAGCTCAGCCCGGCCTGCCGCGCCTACTTTACCGACACGCCAGCACCGGCAACCCCACCCAAAGGCGGCAAGCAGGCCCGCCCGGCCAAACATTAACCCGTGGTGGGGCAGGCGGGCTGTGTGCTGTTAGCCCGCTTGCCTGCTCTGTGCCGTCTGGTTCTGCCTCAGGGCTGCATGGCCCGTATGGTGGTGGCAACAGTATGGGCTATGGCCCGCCATGCCTTGCCGCCCTCGCTGTCTGGCGCACCAATAACCAGCGGCACGCCACTATCCCCGCTGGAGCGGATATCGGCCAGCAGGGGCACTTCGCCTAGGAATGGCACACCCATGGCCTCGGCCTCGCGGCGGGCACCACCATGGCCGAACAGTTCGGTGTTGTGCCCACAGTTGGGGCAACAGAAATAGGACATGTTTTCCACCAGCCCCAGCACTGGTACATGCACTTTTTCAAACATGGTCACGCCCCGGCGTGCGTCAATCAGGGCAATGTCCTGCGGGGTGGACACAATAACAGCCCCGCTCAGCGGCACCTTCTGGGTGAGCGAGAGGTGGGCGTCCCCCGTGCCCGGTGGCAGGTCCACCACCATAACGTCCAGATCGCCCCAGTCCACATCGCTCAGCAACTGGTTGATCGCCCCCATAACCATGGGGCCACGCCAGATCATGGCGGCTTTTTCATCCACCAGCATACCAAGGGACACGGCGCGAATACCCCATGCCTGCATGGGTTGCAGGCGGCCTTCCACCACTTCGGGCTTGCCCGAGGTGCCCAGCATACGGTGCAGGGAAGGGCCATGAATATCGGCATCGAGCAGGCCGGTTTTCAGCCCTTCCATGCCCAGACCCACGGCAAGGTTGACTGCCGTGGTGGATTTGCCCACCCCGCCTTTGCCCGAAGCCACGGCAATAATGGTTTTAACATCGGGCAGTACGGGTGCGCCGGGGGTGGGGGCAGGCCCACCCAGCGGGCGGTGGCCCCCTGTGGCAGCAGCCCCCGGTGTGGCGGAAGCCGGGGGGGCACTTCTGCCCGCTGCCGGGCTGGTGGCACCACTGGCCTGCCCCGCAACAGGGGCGGGGGCACCAGCGGGGCGGTGTGCGGTCAGGATAATGGTGGCGCTGGTGACGTTGGGCAGGGTCTGGAGCTTTTTGGCCGCCGCGTCACACAGGGCGGACAGGGCAGGGGCCTGCGCGCGTGCAACGCCCAGTGTCAGGCTCAGGCGGCCGCTATCATCCACCGTACAGCTTTCCAGCCGTCCGGCGCTGGCAAGGGAAAGCCCGGTCTGTGGGTCCTGTACGGTTTTGAGCAGGTCCATCAGGGTGTCAGGAGAAAAAGGGGCATTCTGCGCCAAGGGTCTTGTCCTGTGCTGTGGGGTTACAATGCTGCATGGGTGGCAACAGCAGGTAGGGCGCGCCGTTTACGGCGTTCGCGGGTATAACGCCTTTTTTCTGGCACATACAGGGTGGTATGGGTAGAGGAACAGCCCAGAGAACACCGAGCAGGCGAGGCAGGGTCGTGCCGAAAGGGTAAGATGCAGGCACACACGGACAACGCACATACGGACGGGGCAGGCACTGGGGGGGCTGGTGCGCCGCAGGCCGCACTACAGCCTGCGGGCGGGGCCACGCCCGCACCTGCCGCCCCCACGCGCAGCCGCCGCGACCACAGGATAGACGCCCTGCGCGGTGCCGCCCTGCTGATGATGTTTATCGACCATATTCCCCAGAACCTGCTTAACCGCTTTACCATGCGGAACGTGGGCTTTGCGGATGCGGCGGAGGTGTTTGTGCTGCTGGCAGGCTATGCCTCGTGGCTGGCCTATGGGCGGGGCTTTACCAAATACGGTGTGCTGCCAACCCTGCAACGCCTGTTCAAACGCTGTGTGCAGCTCTACATCGGCCAGACCATTATGGTCATGGCCTATGTGTTTACGGTGCGCGGGTGGCGGCACTTTACCCCCGTCTCGGTCGATTATCTGGAGCCTGAGCTGGCCCACGGTCTGGGCTGGATATGGCGGGTGATGATGTTTGACGCACTCCCCTCCAACCTCAACATCATGCCGCTCTATCTGGTGCTGCTTGGCGGTTTTCCCATTTTTTACCTGCTGATGCGTGTCCACGGCTCGCTCGCCCTGCTGCTGTCGGGGGCGTTGTGGATGCTGGTCAACATGGACCCGGAGCTGAACTTTCCCAACTGGCTGGACCCTGACGGCTGGTACTTCAACCCGCTGGCGTGGCAGTTCCTGTTTGCACTCGGGCTGGCTGCCTCCGCGCAAACGCAGCGGCGCGGGCGTGATTTTGCCCGTGTGCCAGCCCTTGTGGCACTGTGCTGGGTGTACCTGCTGTTTTCGGCCATTCAGGCGTTCCCGTGGGCCTTGTGGGGCCTGCCCGACCTGCGCCCGTTTGGTAATACGCTGGCCCCGGCCAAAAGCTGGCTTTCGCCCCTGCGGCTGTTTGATGTGATGGCCATTTTCTACCTTGTCCAGTCTTCCGAGCCTGCGCGCCAGTGGGCGGCCGAATCGTGGGCAGGGCAGGAACTGGCCCGCGTTGGCCGCCATTCGCTGGAAGTGTTTGTGGTCAGCACCATACTGGACCTGTACGCACGGCTGATCTTTAGCACCTTTGGAGAGGGCTGGGCCTTGCAGGTGGCGGTTAACGTGGTGGGGCTTGCCATCCTTGTCGGCCTTGCCACATGGCTGGACCGGCGGCGCAACCGTGCGCGCGCAGGCAGGCCAGCGGCACCGGCCACGCCTGTTGCGGCCGCCAACCCCGTGGGCCGGTAAGGGTGCCAGGGTGCTTGCCGTTTTGGCACACCATGAATAACCTTACCCTCCATAGTTTGAGCCTTGTCGTGTTCCGGCAGAAAGTTGTGTTGTCCATGCGTGTGTCCCTCCGCCTGCTCTGTTCTGTTTCCCTCTCCTCCCTGCTGGTGGCGGGGCTTGGCGCTCTGGCTCCCCTGTATGCGGCGGATGCACCGGTGCCCGCAGTGGTGGCCGCCGGTGGGCGCGCCCCCGACAGCTTTGCCGACCTTGCGGCCAGGCTGCTGCCTGCGGTGGTTAACGTGTCCACCACCCAGACCGTGCGCGAGGCGGATACGGAGGAGGATGACGAGGACGACCAGCTCCCCCAGATGCCCAACTTCCCGCAAGGCTCCCCGTTCGAGAAGTTTTTCCATGACTTCATGAACCGCCAGACAGACCCCAACGCCCCCCCACGGCGGATGCAGGCACTGGGGTCTGGCTTTATTATTGACCCCACGGGCTACATCGTGACCAACAACCACGTTATCCGTAAGGCCGACCGCATAACCGTAACCTTGCAGGACAACACGGTGCTCAGTGCCCACGCCGTAGGCCATGATGACCGGACAGATCTGGCCCTGCTCAAGGTGGACAGCAAAAAGCCGCTCCCCTTTGTCAGCTTTGGCGATAGTGACCACCGCCGGGTGGGGGACTGGGTGCTGGCCATTGGCAACCCGTTTGGCCTGTCCGGCACGGTTACGGCGGGCATTATTTCCTCACGCGGGCGCAATATCGACCAAGGCCCGTATGATGACTTTATCCAGACCGACGCCCCCATTAACAAAGGCAATTCCGGCGGCCCGCTGTTTGACATGGACGGCAATGTTATTGGCGTGAACACTGCCATCTACTCCCCCTCTGGCGGGTCGGTGGGGATTGGCTTTTCCATTCCCTCCAACGAGGCGCGCGGCGTTGTGGAGCAGTTGCGCAAGACCGGCAAGGTCTCTCGCGGGTGGCTGGGTGTGCGCATACAGAATGTTACACAGGACATAGCCGATGGGCTGGGTCTGGCCTCCCCCAGTGGTGCGCTGGTGGCCGGGGTGGAAAAAGACGGCCCCGCAGACAAGGCCGGGCTTAAAACGGGCGATGTGATCCAGAGCCTTAACGGCCAGCCGATCGAGGGCAAGGCCCTGCCGCGCCTGTCTGCCCAGCTCCCCGTTGGCACGCAGGCCAAGCTGGGCTTGTGGCGGCACGGCAAGGTGATGGACGTGCCAGTAACCATTGCAGCCCTGCCCGAAACCCCAGAGGAGGCCCCGGCCAAACCGGCCCCCGCAGCCAAGTCCCCGGCCTCGGTCAGCTTTGCGGATTTTGGCTTTACCGTTGGCCCGCTCGATAGCGCTGGGCGGCAGAAATACACCCTGCCCACCAGCCTGAAAGGGGTTCTGGTTACCAGCGTTAAACCCGACGGCACGGCCGCAGACAGGGGCCTGAAGGAAGGCGATGTGATAACCGAGGTCCAGCAGGCCGAGGTTGGCACGCCCGCCGCGCTCAAGCAGCGGATTGATGCGGCACGCAAAGCCAAAAAACGCTCGGTCCTGCTCTTGGTGCATGACACGGACGGCCTGCGCTGGATTCCCTTCCCCCTAAGCGCGGAGGACGCGCCCTGATTGCCCTGCTAACAGGCAGACGTACACCCATACTGGACATAAGCCGCCACTGCCCGTGGCTTGCGCGGTGGTTGAGCAACGCCACCGTGTGCCAGACCGTACGCCTGCTCAGTGCTGTGGGGGTTGCGGGGTTTGTTGCGTGGCTGACCAACTTGCAAGAACCGGGCTGGGCGCTGATTACCGCCGTTATTGTTACCCAGAACAGTATTACGGACACAATCTCCAAGGGGCGCGACCAGCTTTTGGGCACGCTTATTGGGGCCACGGCCAGTATTGTGCCCATTACGCTGCTCATGTTCATGCACTGGCCGGTCTGGGTGGCATTTACCATTGCGTTTGTGCCGCTGGCCATTCTGGTCTCGTGGAAGCCAGAAGCCCGCATGGGTGTGGTCACCCTTATGGTGGCCATTCTGTTCCCCACCGATAACGACCCCTACCTGCGCCCGATCGAGCGGGTGCTGGCTATTCTGATCGGGGTAGGCTCGGGCACGCTTGTCACCTACGCGGTGCTGCACGAACAGGCCCGGCGCGATGCATTCCGCAACGCAGCCCTTACGGTGCGCCAGATTGTGGCCATGCTGCAAAAAGCCCGCACGGGGCATGTGGAATGGTCGGTCATTCAGGACATGAATGATGAGTGTGCGGCCTCCTTGCGTAAGGTGCAGGCCGCTCTGGAGGAAGCCCGGCGTGAGCACTGGCGCCCGCTGGATGCGCGTGACCCCATGTTGGCCCGCCTGCCCGCGCGGATCCGGCAGTTGCAGATGGATGCACTGGTGGTGGCGCGTGCCATACTGGTGCTGCCCCAGAGTGCCACAGCGGAGGAGCTGGAGCGCGCAGCCAGTGTGCGTGCGGGCATGTTGCGTGGTTTTCAGTGGATTATCCAGCGCTGCGAAAGCGAGGCCGTGGCCCGCACAGGCGATGAATACCGCATAGCAGCGGAAGTTATGGCGGCCCTGCCCACGGAGAACGAAACAACAGACCCGATCATACGCTTTGTGGTGGGTATTCTGCTCACCGACCTGCGCCAGCTTATCCAGTTGCTGGGCGAGGATGACGCGGACCGCACCCTTACTGCCTAGCTGTGGTGGCGCACACCGGCGCAGGCCATAAGCAGGCCAGCACCGGGGGGAGTGGCCCGCCAAAGCCGTGCCGTTCTGGCAGTGGCCGTGCCACAGAACGGCTCTTGTTGGGGCCTATCAGTATTTTGCGCGGCAGGCATGAGGTAGGGCGGCAGTTAGGGTTGCCAGATGGCATGACGTGGCGCACCAATTACGCTACACTCGCACACGAAACGCCCGACCCGTGTTGGGTGGAACCCCATATTGAGGATGCTCAAGACATGG
>JBDNSL010000112.1:3265-7666 GCA_047719095.1 Acetobacter sp. | reverse complement strand
CCTTAAACCCATGGAAAACCAACACTTCCACCGATTCACAAACGCTCAAAAACCCCAAAAAACACCCTAATTCACATAAAATAATTCATTACAAAACATCCATAATTAGCCCCCGCGGCTGCCGTAAAAACAATACCAGCGGATAAACGAGGCCAAGCCGTCTATGAGTTCGGTTTGTGGTTGCCAGCCTGTAAGGGCGCGTATGGCCCCGATATCGGCCCATGTCTTTTCCACGTCGGCTGCGGGGCGGGGCAGTTCCTGAATATGGGCTTTGGTGTCCAGCACCTCCTCCAGCACCGCTATGAGCGTACGCACGCTCTGGGGGCGCTGGCTGCCCACATTGAGCACACGGGGCGTGCCCGGCTGGGGGGGCCTGTCAAACACCGCCAGCACGGCGGACACCACATCGGCAATATATGTAAAATCCCGCGCAAGGGCGCGACCGCTATACAGCGGCACGGGCCGGCCCTCCATGATGGCGCGGGCAAAGCTGTAATACGCCATGTCCGGCCGCCCCCACGGGCCATAAACGGTAAAGAACCGCAGGCCGGTCTGGGGGATGCCATACAGGTAGCTGTAGGTGGAGGAGGTCAGCTCCGCACTGCGCTTGCTAACCGCATAGAACGAGCCGGGCTGGTCCACCGGATCGGTCTCGGTAAAGGGGAGTTTGTTGTTGCGGCCATATACGGAGGAGGACGAGGCATAGACCAGATGCTCCAGCCGGGGCAGCCTGCGTGCAAACTCCAGCACACCAACATGGCCGCGCACGTTGGCATCTGCGAACAGGTAGGGGTTTTCCAGCGAGTGCCGGACCCCCGCCTGCGCGGCAAAATGGAAAACGCCCCGGATATGGGGCTCCCTGATGGCAAGGGGGGCCAGAGCCTCGGGCTGGCTGATGTCCAGACCATGAAAGGCGAAGGCGGGATACTGCTCCAGCAGCATCAGGCGGCTTTTTTTAAGATTGGGGTCGGGGCAGGGTGTCAGGTTATCCACCCCGATCACCCGCTCTCCCCGCTCCAGCAAAGCCCGTGCGACATGAAAGCCAATAAACCCGGCTGCACCGGTAACCAGAAATGCCAAAATTCCGCCTCGTGAGCTAAGCGCACCAAAGCTCCGCCAGCCCGGTGCCGTGTTAGGGCGCTTCTAGCGGAGCCCGTGGTGCGCGTCAGGGCGTTTTTGTGCTTGGCTGGGCTGTCTGTGGCAACGCTGGTGCGGGCGTGGCTGGGGCAAGGGAGGCTGCCTCCACCTTATCCCCCACCATAATGCCGAGCTTTGCGGTTACACCACCTGCCAGCTCCAGCGTGGCCAGAGCAGGGCCGTGGCTGCTAATATGGGCCAGACTTTGCGGCACCGCGTTTTCCACAATGGCCTGCACGCGCTGGTCAGGCCCGATAAACACGATATCGAGCGGGACAAGGGTGTTTTCCATCCATATGTCGCTCTGCTGGGGGGCACCCCATGGGAACAGCATGCCGCTATCGGCTGGCACCTGTGTACGAAACATTTCGCCCACCTGCTGCTGGCGCGGCGTTTTGGCCACCTCTACCCCAAAGACATGCTTACCCGAGGCGGAGACAATGCTCAGCGTCTCCTTGGGGAGTGCTGGCTGGGCCTGCGTGGGTTCGCCGTCTTCGGCCAGAGCGGGCACCCATGCGGCCCCCGCACTCCCCACCAGTGCCGCCATCAGCAGCCCGAACAGTTGCTTGTTCTTCACGTCCTGTTTTCTCCTGCTCTCAAGTCTCGTCTTGCAAAAACGGGTTGCCCGTCCGCTCCGCACCCAGCGTGGACAACCCACCATGACCGGGCACTATCACAATATCATCGCCAAGCGGCAGCAGCTTTTGGCGTATGCCCTCTATAAGCTGTGCTGCGTTGCCATAGGCAAAATCCGTACGGCCGACCGAACCACGGAACAGCACATCGCCCACAAAGGCAAAACGGGCGCGCTCGTCCACCAGCACAACATGGCCGGGTGTGTGGCCGGGCACATGCACCACGCGCAGGCTACAGCCCAGATAGTCCAGCACCTCTCCATCACGCACAAAGCGATCGACCGAGGCATTCTCCAGCCCAGAGAGGCCAAAATGGCGGGCCTGATCGGTAATGGAAGCCAGCAAAAACCCGTCGCGCTCATCCGGGCCGATCACGGCTGGGCGGGGCTTGCCCTGCGCCTCCAGCCCACGGCACAGGGCGGCCACACCCCCTGCGTGGTCAAGATGGCCGTGGGTGAGCACAATGGCCTCCACACTCAGGCCCTTGCGGGTAGCAAAGTCCAGAAGCACATCCGCATCCCCCCCCACATCAACCATAATGCACCGGCCACTCTCCTCGTGCCACAAGATGGAGCAGTTCTGCCTAAAAGGCGTGACCGGAACGATGCGTAACTGCATGCCGGGGTAGGATACCTGCATATGCGACCTCTCTTTGCGCCGTGTTTGGGCCAGTATGGCAAAAAAAAGCTGCCAGATGGACCCATCTGGCAGCTTTTTGGTGGACTGCTTGTGTCCGGGCCTTAGCCCGGCAGAACCCAGCCGGTGGCCGGAATGTCAAAATGCTTATGCAGGTCGTGGGCCGGAATGTTGGTCAGGTCCTTGATCAGGGTCTTGATCACCTTGGCCTCGGCGGGTTTGCTCAGATGGGCGCGGATGTCGTGCATGATGGGGGCGGGGGCTGCAATAACAAAGCCGTCCACCTTGGCGCCGTGGGCAACCATTGCGTTAATCCGGTCGGCCACGTTACGGGCAAACCCTTCCTTGGCCGCTGTGCGGGGGTCGGTTTCGGGCGGGAGCTTGCCGGGGGTGTCTTCATGCCCTTCGGCCTTAATGTCGCTCACGTCGCGCATTTCGCCCTGCACATCGTGCAAAAAGCGCACTTTGCCGCCATCAGCAGCAACATAAACAATCAGGCCGTCTCTTTCTTCAGTCATGGAAATATGTCCTTGTTTCAAAATCGTGCAGCCCGTCACCATTGTTGCTGTGCAGTTACGCGGCTTCTGGCCTGTTCTGCTGCCAATGGGCAGTCTGTGTGCACAGTGATATAGGCAACGATCATGACAGTTCCAGCCCCCCCTCCCCAACTCCTGACCCCACTGGACCACGCACTGGCATGGGCACAGGCGGGTGAGCCTGTGGCAATTGCCACCGTAACCGGCACATGGGGCAGTTCCCCCCGCCCGGCGGGAAGCAGCATGGCCATGAGTGCGGGCGGGGCCGTTGAAGGGTCGGTCAGCGGGGGGTGTGTGGAAACAGACGTGATGACCCACGCGCAGGAGATTATGGCCGGAAGCCCCGCACAAACGCTGGAATACGGCGTTAGCAGTGCGCGCGCGTGGGAGGTGGGGCTGGCCTGTGGCGGACGGCTGGACGTGCAGGTCGAGGCCGTAAAGACCCCCGCCTGCCCCACCGGAACCCTGCCGCTGCCCCTGCTGGAACAGGCCTGCGCGTGCATGGCAAACCGTCAGGCCGCCGCTCTGGTCCGCCTGCCCGGCGGGGCGCAACACGCCCTTGTTGTGCAAACCGAGCAGGGCAGCACTGTGCAATTTGGTACCTGCCCGCCCGAAATTTGCAATGCAGCCCTTGCCCGCATGCAGCACGGCCGCAGTGGGGAGGAAACAGACACCGCAGGCCAGCTCTGGTTTGTGCAACCCCTGGTGCCTGCCCCGCGCCTGCTTATTGTGGGGGCTGTGCATATTGCCCAGTCCCTTGCACGCATGGCCAGCATGGTAGGGCTTGCCCCCATTGTTATTGACCCGCGTACAGCCCTTGCCACGGTCCAGCGTTTTCCCGGCCTTGTACCGGGCCAGACCCTGCTGGCCGACTGGCCGGACGAGGCCATGCAAACACTGGGCATAGACCGCATGACCGCCATTGCCACCCTAACGCATGACGCCAAGCTGGATGACCCGACCTTGGAGGAAGCCCTGCGTAGCCCCGCCTTTTATATTGGCGCACTGGGGTCGCGCAAAACGCAGGCAAGCCGGATGGAACGCCTGCGCGGGCTGGGCTTTACGCAGGCCGAACTGGCCCGCATACGCGGCCCCATAGGGCTTGCCATAGGCGCTGTGGGGGCGGAGGAAATAGCCCTGTCCATTCTGGCCGACATTGTTGCCGTACGCAGGCAGGCACCCCTTGCCCACGCACGCGGGTGGGCTTACCCCTGATGGCGGCCCCGCTGGCAGGCACGCTGGCCGTTGTGCTGGCGGCTGGCCAGTCCTCGCGCTCGGGGGCGCAGCACAAGCTGCTGGCACCCGATGCCTCGGGCTGCCCCATGCTGGCGCGCACCCTGCGCAACACCCTGTGCAGTGCCGCAGCCCATGTGCTGGTACTCCTCCCCCCCAACCACCCCGAACTGGCAGCCCTGCACCACGCCCTGCCCGAATAAGGCCCCAGCCCGCCCCACAAC
>JBDNSL010000112.1:0-3255 GCA_047719095.1 Acetobacter sp. | reverse complement strand
GTGGTCACAAGCATGATCTCAACCAGCATGCGCGGGTCAGCCAGAATGCCCTGCCCGAATATGGCACACGCCTGAGCACACACACTGTGCATGACGCAGCCCTTGGGCTTTCCGCCTCGCTCCATGCCGGTGTGCGCGCGGCACAGGCCATGCGCGCGGGCAGCCTGCTGGTGTGTCTGGGGGATATGCCCCTTGTGCCGCCCCACCTGCTCAATGCCCTGCTCTATGAGCAGCACACCACCCAAGCCGTAGCGGTTGCCGCACAACGGCATGGCAGGCCCGGCAACCCGGTCGTATGGTCCAGCGCCACATTTGGCGCACTGCTGGAGGTTACGGGCGATCAGGGCGGGCGCCCGCTCCTGCGCGAACTGGGGCCTGCGGTGCGCCTCCTGCCTGCCCCGGCCGAGTTGCTGGAGGACTTTGATACCCCCGACCGGCTGGCACACTTTGCAAGGCACAGCCCACCCCCCGGTTGACCGCAAGCCCGATCGCCCCGAAAACTGTTGGACCGCATGCACGTTGTATGTGCATGCGCCCTAATTCCTGATGATCCCCAAGGAAGTGTTTTTTCATGAGCAAAATCCTGCGTACCAACCCCAACCCGATTCTGTCCGCCGCAGTGGAATATCATGGCTTTGTTTACACACAGGGTGTGGTCGCCCGTGACCTGACACTGGACATGGAAGGCCAGACCCGCGACGTGCTGGACCAGCTTGACACGCTGCTTGAACACCACGGCACGGACAACACCCGCCTGCTTCAGGCCCAGATCTGGCTGAAAGACATTAACGACCGCGAAACACTGAACACCCTGTGGAGCGCATGGCTGCCCGAAGGCATGGCCCCGGCGCGTGCCTGTGTGCAGGGCATTCTGGCTGACCCGCGCATGCTGGTTGAGATCATGCTTGTGACCACCAAATAAGCCATGCCTGCCTGCCGGGCTGGCGCTGAGGGGTGCGTGGTTTTTTGGCCACAGATACACCGAATCAGAATCAGCCCGGCTTTGGTGCCCTGTTCGTTAAGTAAGAGCCAACACCCCGAATTAAGGCAATCCCGTGACAGATGATAGGAATTAATTCCTATTTTTGGTTTTCAAGTGGGGTCTTTTTGGCAAACAGTCACTTTCGCGTTTTTGCCGCGCAAACAGCGCTTGCCTGATCTGCATGGTTGTTTATACCTGATTGAAGAACATGCAGCTGACCTAAACTAAAGCAAGCCAGGGAAAGGCAGACACGATGCGGGATGGACGGTCTAAAAAGCTTAAACTTACGCTGGCCGTTGTGTCCCTTGTTTCTGCTCCCTTTCTTGTCTGTGGCGCTCAGGCGAATACCAGCCATGCAGCCCACCATAATGTGCATGCCGCATCCACCCACCACCACCACAGCTCTGGCCATGTCATTCAGTGCGTAGCCTACGCCAAGTCCGCATCCGATGTGGTGCTGCATGGCAATGCGCGGGACTGGTGGCACAACGCCGCTGGTGTTTATGAGCGTGGGCTTGCACCCAAATCCGGCAGTGTTCTCAACTTCCGCGCCACACGCCGTATGCCCATGGGCCACGTAGCCGTTGTGCGCGATGTGGTGGACAGCCGCACCATTGTTATTGACCAGTCCCACTGGGCGCAGGCTGGCATAAGCCACAATGTGTCCGTCATTGACGTATCCCCCAACAATGACTGGTCCGCCGTGCGTGTAGCCCTTAGCAGCAACAGCAGCAATTACGGCTCCATCTACCCCACCTACGGCTTTATCTACCCCCGCTCGGCTGGCAAAACCGCAGCCCCCGCAAGCCTGAAGCAGGAAGTTATGACCGCGTGGGCCAACAAGGTGCCCGCAACCCAGTTGGCGCAGGCTCCCGCAGGCGCACACACCGGGGCGCAGGACAGCGCAACACCTGCTAACTAAAATAACCAACCCGCGCCCCTTGGGGGCATACGGTTCAAACCCCGCTCAGCTAGCCTGAAGCGGGGTTTTTTATTGGTCCATGCCAGAAGTGGCGTTGTCTATACTGGCTGGCCAGACGCCTTGCGAACGCGCACGGCGCTTTCCAGCACCCTCCAGCTTGCCTCAAAAAAATGGCATTTTGCCGCCTCGGTCGCAAAGGGCTTATGCCCGCTCAGCATCTGGTGCAGTGGCCAGCCTGTAATCAGCCCGCGCAGGCTCATTTCCAGTACCGAAATTTCAGCCCGGCTTGCTGGCGTATCGGGCCAGCCGAACACCTTGCCCAGCAGGTCCCTCATACGTTGGTGGAAGGGTTCTATGGCCTGCTCAAGGTCGGCTGCAATGCTGGCAAACTGCTGGCAGTCTATAATAAGAATCCGGTAGGTTTCCACCGTTTCGGGCACCAGCAAAAAGTCCAGAAACCGGCGGAGCAGCTCCTTCATGGCGTCCATGGGGTCGGCCACATGGTGCGGCCCGGCCTGCAAAATAGTCACCATATCCTGACACCGCGCGCGCACCACGGCCCTGAACAGCTCTTTTTTGGACGGGTAGCGCCGGTAAATAGTCGCCTTGGAACAGCCTATAACACGGGCAATATGCTCAACAGATGTTGCGGCATACCCCGCGCGCATGAATTCGGTGGTTGCCGCAGCAATAACCGCACGGTCCAGCTCCTCCGCCGCCTCGTGCGATGGACGGCCACCTGCATGTACTACCCCGTCTGCCATAAACCCGGTTGATCCATTTCTGTTTTCCACAAAACCTGTGGCCTACACTACCCTCTCAACCCACAACAGGAAACCCGGCAACACCCTGTTATGGCCGCAAAACTGGCGGCTTGCGGCCATCATGGGCCTGCTCAGTCGTGCACCAGTTCAAGGTCCAGCCGTGCAACCTGCCACGAGAGCAGCACGCCGTGGGCCTGCTCGGACAGGTGCACATCCACGCCATGCGCGTTTTCCATCAGCAATATGCCACTCCCCTGCCCAATGGCTGCCGCCCCTCCGGTGGTCCAGTAGGTGCCGCTAAAGTCCTCGGGGCGGGTAATGTTGGTGACGCAGCCAGTAGCACGGAAAGAGGCCCGCCCCACCGCCAGCATACCGCCCCCACGCGCAACAATTGGGTATGTGTGCCCGCCCAACTCCAACGTGCCCTGCCCCCATTGGTAGCCCACCACGGCCCCCAGTTCCTTCACCTCAAGGGCGATCTGCCCGTCATTTGGCCCGCAGGCGGCCTTTTGCCCGGCGAAAAGGGGCTGGGGTTGAGGCTGTTGAGGCTGTTGAGGCTGTTGAGGCTGTTGAGGCTGTTGAGGCTG
>JBDNSL010000111.1:0-7850 GCA_047719095.1 Acetobacter sp. | reverse complement strand
CCGATGCACCCCCCCAGACCGCTGCCGTCATGGCGGACGCCCTGCGCCAGATCTGCGCGGATACGGGCCTGTCCTCCGCCCATGTAACCTTCTGCACCGAAGCGGACAGTACGGTGCTGCACCAACAGGGCTGGCTGCCCCGCCTTGGCCTGCAATACCACTGGCAGAACAGGGGCTACGCAACATTTGACGATTTTTTGGCAACCCTGTCCGCCCGTAAGCGCAAAAGCATCAAACGCGAACGGCGCGATGCCAATGCGGCTGGGCTGACGTTTGAAACCCTGCAAGGTGCGGCCATAACACCGGCGGACTGGCAGGCTTTTTACCAATTCTACCGCAGCACAATCGACCGCAAATGGGGCAACGCCTACCTGAGTGCGGAGTTTTTTCCGCTTATGGCGCAGCGTCTGGGTGAGCGTGTGGTGCTTATGGTGGCCCGCAACGGCGCAACCCCCGTGGCAGCAGCGCTCAACCTGATGGGCACCAACACCCTGTATGGCCGCAACTGGGGGTGCGAGGGCAACTGGCCCTTCCTGCATTTTGAGCTGTGCTATTACCGGGCTATTGATTTTGCCATAGCCCACGGCCTGCAACGGGTGGAAGCAGGCGCGCAGGGCGAACACAAAATCCAGCGTGGCTACCTGCCCACCCTCACCCACTCCGCCCACTGGCTGCAAAACCCGGCCCTGCGCGATGCGGTAGAACGTTTTTTACAGGCGGAGCGCCCCGCCATACTGGCCGAAGCCCAGAACCTGGCCACCCTGACCCCCTACCGGCAGGACACCCCGCCCCATGACCCATAACCCCAAACCCTATGGCGCACCCCCACGCGTGGGGGGCAGACATTGTCGATACGCTTTTTTTTGCGTATGCCCGCCTGATCTTTTCCCACCTGTTTACGCGACCGGACCGGCACAGAACTGATGAGCACACTCTCCTCCCCCCCCTCCGAGCATCAGGCCAGCCTGATTGATGGCAAGGCGTTTGCCGCAACCGTGCGCCAGCAGATCCGTGAGGATGTTCTGGCCTTCCATGACCAGCACGGCGTAACCCCCGGACTGGCTGTTATTCTGGTTGGCAACGACCCGGCGAGCGAGGTGTACGTTAAAAACAAGGCGATCCAGACACATCATGCCGGCATGCGCTCCTTTATGCACATGTTGCCCGAAACCACGTCCGAGACCGAACTGCTGACCCTGATCGGGCGGCTGAACAACGACCCGGAAATTCATGGCATTCTGGTGCAGCTCCCCCTGCCCAACGGGCTGGATGCACGCCGCATTACCAACGCCATTCTGCCTGAAAAGGATGTGGATGGTCTGGGCGAGGTCAATGCTGGCCGTCTGGCCGTAAACCTGCCCGGCATTGTGCCCTGCACCCCGCTGGGCTGCCTGATGCTGCTGCGCGACCAGCTGGGGGACATGAAGGGCCAGCACGCCGTGGTTATTGGCGCATCCAACCTTGTGGGCAAACCCATGGCGCTGCTGCTGCTGGCAGAAGGCTGCACGGTCACCATCGCCCATATTCACACGCGCGATACCGCAGCCCTTGCCCGCGAGGCGGATATTCTGGTTGTGGCAACCGGCTGCCGCGAGCTGGTGCGGGGCGACTGGATCAAACCCGGTGCCACGGTGATTGACGTGGGCATTACCCGCACCCAGACTGCAAGTGGTAAAAGCCGCCTTGTGGGGGACGTGGCATTTGACGAGGCCGTAAAGATTGCCGGGCGCATTACACCCGTGCCGGGGGGCGTTGGCCCCATGACCATTGCCTGCCTGCTCAAAAACACACTCACCGCGGCCCAGATGCAGATCGAGGGAAAAACCGAATGAGCCTGAACCGCCTGTGCGTTGAACTGATCCCCCGCTCCGCAGACTCTCTGGAGCAGGACGTAAAAACTGTTCAGACGGTTTTTCCCGCGGCGGATACGCTCAATGTGCCCGACCTCATGCGCTTTCCCCTGCGCAGCTGGGATGCCGCAGCCCTTCTGCGCCCGGTCTTCCCCCGTGTTATTCCGCATATCCGCGCCATAGACATTGCCCCCCACGCCCCCCTGCCCGGAGCCGAGCAGGACGGGCTGGAGGAAATTCTGGTCGTGCACGGGGACCCTCCGGCCGACCTGTCCATGCGCACATACCCCAACAGCACGGAAAGCATTATCCGCCGCTACCGCAAGGAAGCGCCACACCTGAAGGTCTATGCCGCGTTCGACCCCTACCGCCGCGCACCGTGGAAGGAGCTGGAGGATGTGGCCCGCAAAAAGGAAGCCGGAGCCTGCGGTTTTTTCACCCAGCCCGTGTTTGACTACAAACTGTTTGACCTGTGCCGCGACTGGCTGCACGCAGAACACGTGTTCTGGGGTATTTCCCCCGTTATCGGCCCGCGCTCACGCTCCTACTGGGAAACCACAAACCATATTGTGTTCCCCAGAGATTTTTCCACAACCCTTGAATCCAACATAGATTTTGCCCAGACTGTCCTGCGCGAACTGGGGCAGGAAAAGGGCTGCGCGTACCTTATGCCCGTACGCATCAAGCTCGAACACTACCTCCCCGCCCTGCTCGAAGCAGTGTCCTGAACAGGCATACCCCGGACAAAGGCTCTGCCCCGAGCCTTCTGCCGGGTGTGCCGCCCAATAAGTAGCTAGGTGGCATGGTGGCGTTTTATCTTCTTTCCTTTCATGGCGCTCTGGTTGGCTGCACTGGCCAGCACCTGCACCCGCTGTGCCCCACAGCAGGCACAAACCGCGCCACCACCCCGGTTATGCTGGATGCAACCCACCACACGCTGGCACCCGGCGGGGCCTTTGTGCGCCCCCAGAGCATAGACACCATTGCCAACCGCCCCCTTGTGGCGCTCAGGGCTGGCAACGCCTATCTTTCCAGCAGAAACCCCACCCAGTTTGACGCAGTTCCCCTGTGCGCCACATGGGAGCATTTTCTGCTGCTCACACCCGAACGCACGGACCTGCTGCGCTCCCTGTTGCGGGGCACATGGCATGAGGGACGAACATTTCTGGGGCGTCCCACCTGCACCGGGCATGAACTCCAGCTTGGCCCACACAAATGGCCCGTAGAGCAGCTTGAGGCCGAAATCCGCGGGGACACACTCACCCTGTGGACCAGCACCACCCCCAACAGGGTCACCCTGAGTGCATGCCCTTCGCGCACGTTGGAAACCCTGCTTGAAAACGTGGCCGAACTGCTTGATGTCGGGGCCTTCCGCCACGCGCTCAACCCATGGGCCACGGTGGATGACGTGCGCGAACAGGTGCTCAAGCTCAGCATTACCCCTGCGGCCGTGGCACCCTGCATTGTTCTGGCCCAGTTGTGCTGCCAGTTCGGACAGGGGGAGTTGGGCGCGCAGTTTGTGGCCTATGCCCAGTCTTTCGCCCCGATGGCCGACCTGCTGTGGCTTCAGGCCCTGATAGCCCTGCGTATGCACGACCATGCCCGCGCTGCCGACCTGCTGGAACTGGCCCTGCGCGAGCGCTACCCCAAGCAGGATTTTTCGGCCACGTTGCCCGCACTTCTTACGCGCCTGCGGCAGGGGGAAGATACACTCCTGCTTGTGCCCGACATGCTGTACGAACACGACCTACCCGGTTTTGACGAACGGTTTGACACCCTGCTGGTGCCCATGCGGCTGGCCAAAGGGAATGGTGCTGACCTGCGCCAGATCTACGCCATGCTGTTCGAGAACGCCTACCAGCGCCTGAACACCACCACGGACCTGCGCCTGCTGGAAACCGAAGCCCGCCTGAACGGCCTGAACTGGTGGACCGAAACCGCAATGGGCCACGCAAGCTGGCTGGCCGGGCTTACGGCCGAGGCAGACGCCCACTACGCCATGGCCCGCCGCCTGACCTTGCAGGAAGGGGCCATGCCGGAACCCGAAAACGCGGGTATTTTTTCATGGCTGGGCGCGCAGGCGTGCAGCCAGCTTGCCAGCCGCGCCGTGCCCGACCGCACGGGTGTTTCGCGCTGGGTATGGCAGTTCAGCACAGCGGAGGCGTCCCCCGCACTCTGTCTGGTTTTTGCGTGTGACAGCGCGCATTTTCACCTCCTGCCCGGCCTTATTCTGTCCCTGTTGCAAGCCTACCGGCAGGACCGCTCAAGTGGGCCTGTGCAACTGTGCCTTGGCGTTGCCAACCCCAATGCGGAGCAACTGGCCTTTTTACGCACCATTGCCACATGGCTGGAACAATACGCCACCAGCCTGCGCCTGAGCTTTGGCCACGGCACCACCACCGGGCGGGATGCAGCCCTTGAACCCGCGTTGCGCTACCTGATCCTGCCAGACATTGTCGCACGCTTCCGCTGCCCGGTGATAACGGGAGATTGCGCGGGGTATTTTCCGGCCAACACCGCAACACTTGCACGCACGCTCAAGAACACCGCCACATATGGGTTTGACCTGACACGCTTCAGCCATGATGGCCGCCAGACCAGCGGCACACCGTGGAGCATTGGCACGGACATGGCCTATTTTGGCGAGCCAGAGCGCCTGCCCTCCATTGCCGCATTCATGAGCGATTACCTCAACACCGTGTACACACCGCAAAGTACTGTCCACACGGCCATGGACCGGTGTGCGCTGGCGCAAGTGCTGCGGCACTTTATTACGCCTAGGTGGAACACCCTGTCCGTCCGGTTTTTAAATGAAGGACCAGCCATACTGGTCATGCCCGCAAAGAACCTTGCCGCAGGGGCGGTACTGGTCTCACAGGCGGATGTTTTGCATGACCTTGCCGTTAACACGCCACGCCGGAGCATAAAACCGGGCCAGCCCACGGCCTGAACGGCCAGCCTGTTACAGGCTGGCCATGCAGTTTGCTGCGTACCTTGCCAGAATGAACTGGCGCGGCACGCCTAGTGTTGTGCGCTCCCGTAAAGGGCTGTCAGGCTGGCGGCCGCCAACTGGTGGTGGTGCACCATAAACCCGACCAGAGCGGGGCTTGCATCGGGTGTTACGTCCAGCGTGGGCACATCCAGCGCATAGACCGTAAACACGTAACGGTGCACCCGCCCCGCCGGGGGGGCTGCTCCACCGTAACCGGGTGTGCCAAAGTCTGTACGGACCTGCATTGCCCCCTCTGGCAGGCTGGCTTTGCCAGAACCCGCCCCTTCGGGCAGCGCCGTTGTGGTGTTGGGCATATTCACCACCACCCAGTGCCACCAGCCAGAGCCGGTGGGGGCGTCGGGGTCATACGCAGTTACCACAAAGCTTTTGGTGCCCTGCGGCGCACCGTGCCACTGGAGCGGGGGAGACAGGTTCTGCCCTGTTTGGCCCATGCCATCATAGACCTGAGCCTGCGGCAGAACGCTCCCATTGGCAAAAGCCGTGCTTGTCAGAACAAAGGCCATGACAGGCGCTCCCCTTACCAGTTCTTGCTGATCAGCCAGAATTCTTCGGATGTCAGGGTCACGCGTTCACCGGATTCGGCAGCAGCACTGGCCAGTGCCTCAATCCGTTCAATCATGATCACCTTGCGTACATGGGTTTCGGATGTTTCGGCACTGGTTTTAAGAACACCAAGTGATACACCAGAGGCCTTGGCCACACGGGCCGCATCAAGCAGAGCATAGGACATACCGGGACGTCTCCTTACGTAAACTGTGCGCCAGAACTGGACCAGAACTGGCTTCTCCACACCGAATCTGGCCTTGTGCGGCCATATGCGCAAGCCCTGTCGCGTGGAGGCTGCCCCCCTTTCCCTCTGGCATTGCGCTGCCCTATTGCGTAAACCCGGCACACCATGAGCAACCGCACCGAAGATTTTGACTTCCACCTCCCCGAATCCCTGATCGCGCAGGAGCCTGCCCGCCCGCGTGAATCCGCACGCCTGCTGGATGCAACAACCCCGCACACGCTGGTTGACCGCCATGTGCGCGACCTGCCCACCCTGCTGCGCAGGGGTGATCTGCTGGTGGCCAACAATACCGCGGTTATCCGGGCACAACTGCACGCCCTGCGGGGGGAGGCCAGAATTGGCATTACCCTCGACCAGATCCGTCCCGATGGCACATGGCATGTTCTGGTGCGTAACGCCCGCAGGCTCAGGGTGGGGGATACGCTTACCTTCGCCCACTCGGACCAGACAGCGCAGGTTGTGGCTCTGGAACCCGGCGGGGGGGCCAACCTGCGCTTTTCATGCGAGGGCGATGCGTTTGATACGTTTTTGCAAACTGCAGGAGCGCTGGCACTCCCGCCCTACATCCACCGCCCCAATGGCCCCACGGCGCAGGACAGCAAGGACTACGCCACCATTTTCGAGCGTTACAAAGGGGCCGTGGCAGCACCCACCGCCGGGCTGCACTTTACGCCAGACCTGCTGGACGCAGTGGACGCCACAGGGGCCGAGCGCTGCACCTTAACGCTGCACGTAGGGGCAGGCACATTCCTGCCCGTGCGCGCGGATGATATTGCCCACCACCACATGCATTCCGAACACGGGGTCATCACCCCCCAGACTGCCGAGCGCATTAACGCAACACGGGCTACGGGGGGGCGCATTATTGCCATAGGCACCACCACCCTGCGCCTTTTGGAAAGTGCGGCCGACGAGCACGGCATTGTGCACCCCTTTGCGGGGGAGACGGCCATTTTCATCCGTCCCGGCTACCGCTTCCGGGCGGTGGATGTGCTGATGACCAACTTCCATCTGCCACGCTCCACCCTGTTCATGCTGGTCTGCGCCTTTGCGGGGCAGGAGCGTGCAAAGGCGGTTTATGCCCATGCGCTGAACACCGGCTACCGTTTTTATTCCTACGGCGATGCCTGCCTGCTTGAATGCGCAAGCAGCATCCATGCCCGCTAACCCCCTACCTCCGTTCCACCCAGCAAGGACCACCCGATGAGCCGTTTCCACTGGACGTGTGAAAGCACCGATGGCGCAGCCCGCGCAGGCATGCTGCATACAGCCCACGGCCCCGTGGCTACCCCCACCTTTATGCCCGTAGGCACGGTGGGCACGGTCAAGGCCATGACCATGGATGCCGTGCGCTCCACCGGTGCGGGCATTGTGCTGGGCAATACCTACCACCTTATGCTCCGCCCCGGCGCGGCACGGGTGCGGGCACTGGGGGGGCTGCACCGCTTTATGGACTGGTCCGGCCCGATCCTGACCGATTCGGGGGGGTTTCAGGTCATGTCGCTGGGTGCCCTGCGGCGGCTGGATCAGGACGGAGTAACCTTCCGCTCGCATATTGATGGCTCGGAACACCGACTCACACCCGAAAGTTCAACGGCCATCCAGCATGATCTGGATGCCACCATCACCATGTGTTTTGACGAATGTCCGGCACTGCCCGCCCCACCCGAGGCCATTAGCGCCTCCATGCGCCTGTCCATGCGCTGGGCCGCCCGCTCGCGCGAGGCGTATGTGCCACGTGCAGGCTACGGCCAGTTTGGCATTGTGCAGGGGGGAACGGAAGCTGACCTGCGCGCCGAAAGTGTAAAGGCGCTGACCGATATCGGGTTTGAAGGCTACGCCATTGGCGGTCTGGCGGTGGGCGAGGGACAGGCCCTCATGTTTGCAACACTGGATACCACAACCCCCATTATGCCCGCCGACAAGCCGCGCTACCTGATGGGCGTTGGCACACCCGATGACCTGCTGGGCAGCGTGCAACGCGGGGTGGACATGTTTGACTGCGTTATGCCCACACGTGCGGGCCGCACCGCGCGCGCCTACACGGAGCGGGGCACGCTCAACCTGCGCAATGCCCGCCACGCAACAGATGCACGCCCCATTTCCCCCCATTGTGACTGTCTGGCCTGCACGCGCCATAGCCGCGCCTATCTGCACCACCTGTTCCGTGCGAACGAAATTCTGGGCCCCATGCTGC
>JBDNSL010000110.1:6049-7872 GCA_047719095.1 Acetobacter sp. | reverse complement strand
TCGGGCAGACCCTCCAGCGCATGATCGACCCGGCAACGCGCAAGGTTGTGCTGCCAGCCTTGCCCTTTGACCTTGCAACGGTGCCGCGTGCGGTCATAACCGCCTGTGGTTCGGCCTTTTACGCAGGCATGGTCGGGCGTTACTGGCTGGAGGAGATTGCCCGCCTCCCCGTCGATATCGACGTTGCCAGCGAAATGCGCTACCGCAACCCGCCACTCAGCACAGGCTCACTTGGCCTGCTGATCTCCCAGTCGGGGGAGACGGCGGACACACTGGCCGCCCTGCGCAGCCTGCGCGAAAAAGCCATTCACATTCTGTCTGTTCTCAATGTTGAACACAGCACCATGGCGCGCGAAAGTGACGTGATGCTGGGCACCGTGGCCGGGCCGGAAATTTCGGTGGCCTCCACCAAGGCTTTTACGGCCCAGCTCACCGTACTGGCCTGCCTGACCATTGCCACCGCCCGTGCCCGTGGCACGCTTGACCCGCTGGGGGAAGAGGAGCTGGTAGCCGCCCTTATGGACCTGCCCAGCCGCACGGCAGAGGTGTTCAACCAAGGGAACGCCATTCGGCAGATGGCCGCCATTGTGGCCGAAGCGCGCGACGTACTCTACCTTGGCCGGGGCAGCATGTTCCCCGTGGCCATGGAGGGGGCGCTCAAGCTGAAGGAAATTTCCTACATTCATGCCGAGGCCTATGCCGCGGGTGAAATGAAGCATGGCCCCATCTCCCTGATAGACCGGACCGTGCCTATTGTTGCCAGCGTGCCCTCCACCCCCCTGTTCGACAAAACCCTGTCCAACCTGCAGGAGGCAAAGGCCCGTGGCGGCCGGCTACTGGTCTTTACCGATACAAAGGGTGCCGAGCGCGTTTCGGCCATTGCCGAGCAGATTGTCGTGCTCCCGCATGTGCACGACTTTGTCGCCCCGATCCTGCAAACCATTCCGGTGCAGATGCTCGCCTACGAAGTGGCCGTGCTTAAAGGGACCGATGTGGACCAGCCCCGCAATCTGGCAAAATCCGTAACGGTGGAATAATCCCTCCGCAGGGATAGGCGGCCACTCCAAGGCTGCCTGTCCCTGTGGCTTTCAGGGCGTCTGCTTTGGCGTATCATCCAGCCGCATGACGATATGCCCCATTTTGGGGTGCTCAATTTCTATCCTGACAACAGACATGCCAATATTGGGAATGTCCTCAAACCAGACACGCCCCAGTTGTGGCTGCCTGAGTTTGCTAAACTGGCTGTCGGCCTTGAAGCCCTTAACCTGCTGAATGACAAAATTGCAGGTCCATGCCTGCTTCCCCCACGCTCTGGACACTCCGGAGGGAGGGCGCTCAACCCCTGTGTTGCGCAGGGTCAGCGTGCTCAGGCGTAAGCCGTCAAAATACTTCTGGGGTGCTTCCTCGCAACGATGCCCCGATTGCATCTGGTGGACCAGCCCTACCAGAATGGCCACCACGTCCTGCGCTCCCGCCTTTTCACTGGGCGTGACAATCTCACGATTGTCCAAGGGCGGTTCCTGCACGGTAATTTGGGGCACCCCACCCTGATAAACCATGTGCAGATGGCTTGGCTCATGGTTGTAGGTGCCAGCACTATCGTAGTCTGAAGGCTCGGCTATCCCATTGGCAAAAAAACGACCCGCCCCCTGCATACGCATGTCCGTTTGCACAAACAGGCTCAACAGGCCTGAGGTCCAGACATGTGCGATGCCGCTATATGCGTCGTTCCCTATCCTGTAGGCGACATCTGCACTGAGCACATGCAGGCCGTGCATGTTAATGAGGTAGTGCGCAGAAGTCTGGAGAATTCCAGCCTGCTG
>JBDNSL010000110.1:0-5949 GCA_047719095.1 Acetobacter sp. | reverse complement strand
TGCCGTGGCCTGCTGTGCCGTGGCCTGCTGTGCCGTGGCCTGCTGTGCCGTGGCCTGCTGTGCCGTGGCCCAAAATGCTACGGGCAGCAATCCGATCCGCACGCCCAGAGCAAGGCCCTTTGTTGCGTGGCGACACCTGTTTTTCTGGCTTTTTATCCCAGCCAGCACACGGGCAAAATGCATTGTCTGTTCCTGTCTGCCTGCGCTCAAAAATTGCTAGCCCGCGCGATAGCCAAGCCGGAAAGAAACGGCTTCCGCCAACCGTGCTGCAACAGCCCCAAGGCGCGCAACACTGTAGCGCCCCAGTTCCGCCTGCGGCAGGCTGATCCCTATTCCCGCCAGTGCACGCCCCGAGTGGTCTTTAACAGCCGCGCCAAAACACCACAGCCCGTCATGCACCTGCTCGTCATCTACCGCATAGCCGCGTTCCTTGATTTCGCCAATTTCGCGCACCAGCGTTGTTACCGAGCAGATGCCATTGGGCGTTAGCGGCTGGGGCCATGTTGTAACCGGGTGCATTGCCAGCCATTCGCGGAAGGAAGCATCGTCCATACCAGCCAGTATGGCATTGCCGGTAGCCGTAAATATGGCAGGCAGGCGCATACCCACCCTAAAGGATGCCCCAAGCACGGTGGCACTGTTGCGGCAGGCCACATAAACAACTTCCGCCCCCTCCAGTGTGGTCAGGGTTACGGTAAAGGACTCCAGATCCGAGCGAGTCTCCAGCACATGGTAGAATTCACTCACCAGATCCCGCTTTTCCGTTACATCCCCTGCCCAGTCGAGCAGACGTGTGCCAAGCCGGTAGCCTTGCGTGACCGTTTTTTCCAGCAGGTCCAGTTCCTGCATAACAGCCAGCAGGCCATGCACCGTGCTGCGCGGTAGATCGAGCTGTCTGGCTACATCTGCCGCCAGCGGTGGCTTGGCGGCTCCCTTGACCAGATCAAGAATGCGAACGGCCCGGCGAAGAGCGGGAACCGTATCCTGCGATTTGGACATGTTATTCTTATTTTCCATGTTGACAGGAGAGGCTCATATCTTCATATTCCACATACGGGATCGAGTTCAACATAATGAACAACAAAAAAACAGAGCACGATCTTGCCGCGCACAAGATGTGGTGGAAGCCTGAAACAAGAACCCGAAACAGGGCAGCAGGCTTCCACCCACTACGCGCAGACTTCATAACATCTCGCTCCTTCTCTTGCGGTGCGCTACACAGGATGTCTTTCCTGCCACAAAAGCAGCAAGAGGGCAGCACCTTGGCAACAAGCATATACGATTTTACCCTACCCGCACTGGATGGCACCAGCATTGACCTGAGTGCGTATAAGGGCCAACCCATCCTGATTGTGAATACCGCCTCCAAATGTGGGTTTACCCCACAATACGAAGGCCTGCAGGCGCTATGGACGCAGTTCCACAAGGCGGGGCTGGTCGTGGTTGGCGTGCCCAGCAATGACTTTGGCCAGCAAGAGCCCGGCACATCGGAAGATATCGCGGCTTTCTGCCAGAAAAACTACGGCGTTGCCTTCCCCATGGCCGCACGCAGTGTGGTCAAAGGGCAAAACGCCATCCCGCTCTTTAAGTGGCTGGATGAGGAACTGGGTTTTCTGGCCCGACCACGGTGGAATTTTTTCAAATACCTGATCGGGCGTAACGGCCAGCCTGTTGCATGGTTTTCCAGCCTGACGCCCCCCACATCCGCCCGCGTGCGGAACGCGGTGGAGCGGGCCTTGCTTCCAGCCTGACAAGGGCGGACAGTTCTAACCCATAAAGGGCGGCCCCTCACCCCACCATAGCGGGGCATGAAGGGGCCGCCCTTTTGTGTTTTTACCGTGTGACCAGCTTGCCATCGCGTAAGGTAATCACGCGGTCCATGCGTGGCAGAAGCTCTTCATTGTGGGTTGCCACCAGTGCTGCCAGTCCACGCTTGCGCACAGCCCCCAGCAATTCGGCAAACACCGCATCCGCCGTATGCACGTCCAGATTGCCTGTAGGCTCATCCGCAAGCAAAAGAGAAGGGGTGTTGGCCAGCGCACGGGCAATGGCTACGCGCTGCTGCTCCCCGCCCGAGAGCTTGCCCGGCAAATGGTTAACCCGGTGGGCAAGGCCAAACATGTCCAGCAGGCGTTCGGCCTCCTGCCCGGCTGCCCGTTTAGACACACCTGCAATCATCTGCGGCAGAACAACATTTTCACGCGCAGTGAATTCACCCAGCAGATGATGGAACTGGTACACAAACCCGATTTCATCGCGCCGCAAGGCCGTGCGCCCAGCATCGGACAGGTGTGTGGTTGATTGCCCACCAATAACAATGTCACCCGCATCGGCGGTATCCAGCAACCCCGCCAGATGCAGCAGCGTGGATTTGCCCGTGCCCGATGGGGCAACAAGGGCCACAATTTCCCCCGCATGCAGGGTAAAATCCGCACCTTGGAGAATGGGCAGCACGTCATGCTCGCCACTGCGATAGGTTTTTTGTACGCCCTGAAGGCGCAATACGGCAGTATCACTCATGACGAAGCGCCTCGACCGGGTCTGTTCTGGCCGCACGCCAAGCCGGATACAATGTTGCCAGAAGCGACAGTAGCAGCGCCATGCCTATAACCTCCCCCACCTGCCCCCATTCCAGCTTGGCTGGCAGGTGCTCAAGGTAATACACCTCCGGGTTAAACAGGTTTGTGCCGGTCAGGCTTTGCAGCAACTGCCGAATACGTTCGATGTTCATGCAGAACACAATACCAAGGGCCGTACCCGCCACCGTGCCGGTTACTCCCACGGATGCGCCACACATCAGAAAAATACGCATGATGGCACCCCGGCTGGCCCCAATGGTACGCAGCACGGCAATATCAGCCGTTTTATCCTTCACCATCATAATCAGGGAGGAAATAACGTTAAACGCCGCCACAACAATAATCAGGGTCAGGATCAGGAACATAACATTCTGCTCCACCTGAACAGCCCCAAACAGCGCGTTGTTGGCGGTTGTCCAGTCCAGCACACGCAGGCCGGGGTCATCCACCGCTTTGGCAATAGCAAGGGTTACCGGACGCACATGTTGTGCATCTTTTGTGGCGACCTGAATCTGCGTGACCTTGCCGGGCATCTGAAAATAGATCTGGGCTGCGTGCAGGGGCAGAAACACAACGCTGGAGTTATAGTCATTCACGCCCGCATCAAAAATAGCACTCACGCGGTATGAGCGCACACGCGGCACCGTGCCAAAAGCGGTTGCTGCCCCCTCGGGGGAAACCAGCGTCAGGCGCGAACCAATGGACAACCCGGCCCGCTCAGCCATGGTTACACCCACCACAATGGACTCGTCCCCCTGCCCGAACTGGTCCAACGAACCCGCCACAAGGGAGCCACTTACAGCTTTGAGGTCCTGCAAACCTTGGGCCGTAATACCGTGTACCATGCCACCAGAACTGTAAGACCCAGCACTCAGCAACACCTGACCTTCAATGATCGGTGTTGCACTCAGCACATCAGGAACGGTGCGGACCTCCTGTGCAACATCCTCATACTGAGAGATGGTGCGGCCCGCGCCGTAAACAGTCAGGTCCCCGTTCAGGCCCAGAATGCGGCCCATGAGATCGGCCTGAAAGCCGTTCATCACCGCCATGACAATAATCAGCGTGGCAACGCCCAGAGCAATGCCAACAAGGGAGAATATGGCAATGATGGAAACAAACCGCTCCCCGCGCCGCGCGCGAAGGTAACGGCCTGCCACCGCACGCTCGAAAGGACCGAACATGTCTGTCAGCCTGCCAGAACCAGAGCCAGCGCTTCGTCCACGCTCAGTTCCTGCCGCTCGCCCGTTGCTCGGCGCTTGAGTTCCACCCGGCCTTCCTTGGCACTACGGGGGCCAACAACAATCTGCCACGGGTGGCCCATCAGGTCGGCATCAGCAAACTTTACACCGGCCCGTTCGGGGCGGTCATCGTACAGGAAGGATTCTGGCGCCTTGGCGTAAATCTGCTCGCACACCGCATCGCACAGCGCATCCCCCGACTTCAGGTTCAGGATGGCAGCGCGGAAGGGTGCCACGGAATCGGGCCAGATAATGCCGTTTTCATCGTGGCAGGCTTCAATAATAGCCCCCGCAAGCCGGGACACACCAATGCCGTAGGACCCCATTTCTGGGAAAAACTGCGCGCCGTCAGCCCCACTTACACTCACCCCCATGGACTGGGTGTATTTGGTGCCAAAGTAGAAGATATGCCCGACCTCTACCCCTCGGCCTTCACGCTTCTGGGCTTCGGGCACTGCCTCCCATGCGGCTGTGTCGTGCATTTCGTCCGTAGCCGCATAAGGGGTGGTAACACGGTTAAAGAATGCCTCGAGCGCTTCGGGGCTGTTGGTGTCCACCGGTTCGTCCAGCCAGTCCTGGTCCTCCAGTGCTGCGTCATAGAACACACCACTCTCGCCCGTTGGGGCCAGAATAAGGAATTCATGGCTGAGTTCGCCACCAATCGGCCCGGTATCGGCCCGCATGGGAACTGCGCGCACACCAAGGCGCTGGAAGGTACGCAGGTAGGCCAGCATCATACGCCGGTAAGTTGCAACAGCCGATGCGTAGTCCACATCAAAGCTATAGGCATCTTTCATCAAAAATTCGCGGCCACGCATCACGCCAAAACGCGGGCGCATTTCATCGCGGAATTTCCACTGGATATGGTACAGAACCTGCGGCAGGTCCTTGTAGGACTTGACTGTCTGGCCAAACAGGTCGGTCACCATTTCCTCATTGGTTGGCCCGTACAGCAGTTCGCGCTTGT
Organism: Acetobacter sp.; assembly: GCA_047719095.1. Classification (GTDB taxonomy): domain Bacteria; phylum Pseudomonadota; class Alphaproteobacteria; order Acetobacterales; family Acetobacteraceae; genus Acetobacter. The sequence continues at coordinate 1,162 of JBDNSL010000110.1, read as the reverse complement.
GGCGGTCCTGAATACGCAGCATTTCCGGGCCGTACGCATCATACCGGCCGGAACGACGCCACAGATCGGCGGACTGCAAGGTTGGCATCAGCACTTCCTGCGCGTCCACCCGGTCCTGCTCCTCGCGCACAATCTGGCTGATATTGCGCAGCACCTTAAGCCCGGCTGGCAGCCACGCATAAATGCCCGAGGCCGTCTGACGGATCAGGCCCGCACGCAGCATGAGCCTGTGAGAGACGATTTGCGCCTCTGCCGGATTTTCCTTGAGTGTGGGAAGAAAGCTGCGCGAAAGACGCATGTGCATTCAGCCTTGTATAAGGGCGGACCTCGGGCAAAAAAGAGGCCGCCTGTGTTATCTGTCATTGAGCTGTAAAACAGCCCCGAACAAAAGAAAACCCGGCAGAACCGGGCTCTCTTGCTTTACTGGTGTCTGTTGGGCCGCTTACACGCGCAGCACGTGTACATCCACCAGTGGGCGTTTTTGCAGCTTGCGGCCAAGAGCGCGGCGCAGGGCCGTTTTGGCAGCCTCGCGGAAGGCCCCGTCCTCGTTACGCAACTCGTCAGGAATAACGTCCAGCGCGTTAGCGAATTCCTCGCGCACACGAACACTTTCCAGATCATCGGGGTCCAGCAGGCCGGGCGCACTCACCTTGGGGTCGCCAATGACAAAGCCTTCATCGTCCACCGCAAAGCTGCCAATGACAATGCCATTGAACAGCATTTTGCGCCGGGCTGCCAGCACGCCACCATTCATGGGCAGCAGGCGGTTGCCGTCCAGCGCCAGACGGCCCGTGGGGGCTGTATCCACCACTTCCAGCTTGCCCGGAGAAAGGCGCAGAATATCGCCATCTTCCATAAGAATGGGGGTAATGCCCATTTCCTGTGCCAGCGCGGCCTGTGCGGTCAGGTGCCGCCATTCGCCATGGACTGGCACAACATGCTGGGGCTTGAGCAGTTCGTACATCTTCTGCACGTCCCCACCCGTGGCATGGCCGGACACATGCACAAAATGCTCGCGGTCGGTAATAACCGTTACGCCGCGTTTTGCCAGATTGTCCTGAACAGCCATAATCGCCCGCTCATTACCCGGAATCATACGGCTGGAATAAATGACCGTATCCCCTTCCCCGAGGGAAATATTGGGGTGCACATCCATGGAAAT
>JBDNSL010000109.1:0-7948 GCA_047719095.1 Acetobacter sp. | reverse complement strand
TTGCCCCCACGCGTGAGCTGGCCCTACAGGTCCGCAGCGAACTGGAATGGCTGTACGCCAAGACCGGGGCACGCATTGTCTCCTGCGTTGGTGGCATGGAACCCCGCACGGAAGCCCGTAACCTCTCCAACGGCTGCCACATTGTTGTCGGCACCCCCGGCCGCCTGTGCGACCACCTCAAGCGCGGCAACCTCGACCTGTCGCAGCTCAAAGCCGCCGTTTTGGATGAAGCGGACGAAATGCTCGACCTCGGCTTCCGTGACGAGCTGGAAACCCTGCTTGACGCCACCCCCAAGGACCGCCGCACCCTGCTGTTTTCCGCCACCATCGCGCGTGAAATTGCAGGTCTTGCCAAGCGCTACCAGCACGACGCCCTGCGCGTGGACACGGTAGGCACCAACACCCCGCACGCCGACATTACCTACCGTGGCGTGCTGGTGGACCAGGGCGATATGGCCCGCGCCGTTGTTAACGTGCTGCGCCTGATCGAATCCCCCTCCGCCATTGTGTTCTGCCACACGCGTGAGGCTGTGCGTCAGCTCCAGAGCATCCTGACCGAACGCGGCTTTGCCTCTGTCGCCATTTCGGGCGATCTGGGCCAGAACGAACGGACCCGCGCCATTGAAAGCCTGCGCCACGGTCAGGCCCGCGTCTGTGTTGCAACCGACGTGGCCGCCCGCGGGATTGATATTCCAGACCTCGGGCTGGTTATCCACGCAAGCCTGCCTTCCAACCCCGCTACCTTGCTGCATCGCTCGGGCCGTACGGGCCGCGCGGGCAAAAAAGGTACCTGCGTTGTGCTGGTCCCGCCCGCACGCCGCCGTCTGGCAGAGCGCCTGTTGCAGGCTGCCAAGGTTACAGCCGAATGGAGTGGTGCCCCCACCCCGCAGGCCATTGCCGAAGCCGATGCAGAACGCCTGCTGAGCGCGCATTTCCTCTCGCTCCCCCCTTCGGAGAACGAGAACATTCAGGCGCTGACCGCACGCCTTGTGGCTGAGCACACGCCCGAGCAGCTTGCCATTGCCCTGATTGGCATGTGGCGCAAAAGCCTGCCCGAACCCGCACAGCTGCGTGTGATAACCCCCGATGCCACCCGCACCCGTGGCCCCCGGGACGAAAACGCCCCCCCGCGTGAGCCGCGTGAACGCGCACCGGACATGAACGGCAGCTGGTTCCGCCTGTCCGTTGGCCGGGCAGACCGGGCAGACCCCAAGTGGCTGGTGCCTGTGCTGTGCCGTCTGGGCGGGATTAAAAAGCAGGATATTGGCGCAATCCGCATTGTTAACGACCACACTCTGGTGGAAATCGCACCCGATAAGGCCGAACGCTTTGCCGCCTGTGCCGCTGCTGCCGATGCGGATGAAATGACCGTGGAGCCAGCAGAAGCTCCGCGCAAAGGCCCACCCGGTGCGGGTGGTGGTGGCCGCCCCCCGTTTGGCGAACGCCGTGGCCCGCCCAAAGGCCGTGCCAATTTTGACCGCAAAGGCCCGCCGTCTGGCAAACCCGGCCCGTCTTCGCGCAAGCGTAAATAACGAACGCCTCCCCCACTTTTAGGGTGGGGGGCTACAAAAAAGGCTGCCCCCGGTATGGGAGCAGCCTTTTTTTGTGCCTATCGGGCCGTAAGCCCGCGGCCATACCCAACCTTACAGGGAGGGAATGGACGGCAGGGACGTTGCGTTGTTTACGTCCGACTTCAGGCGGTCTTTTTTGCTTTTCCATGCGTTTTTGGCGCTGTCGGAGGCCCCGTTCAAACGGTCCTTCACGCCCTGTTCCGCGCTGCTCACACCGCCTAAGGCGGTGGCTGCACTGGCAGCACCTGTCAGCTTGTCACGCTGGGCCAGAATTTTCTGGCGTTCGGCCGTGCTGGCATTGTTCCAGCGGTCTTTTACGGTTTTTTCGGCGTTGTTCAGGCGTTCGGTGGTGTTGGCACCCGTGCTGGTCAGTGCGCCACCCTTGGCCAGCAGCTTTTCGCGCTCGGCTTCGGTTGCACTATTCCAACGCTGCTTGGCCTGATCGCGCACGCCAGACGTAAACTGGCTGCCTGCGTTTTTGACGGAGTCCTTGGCGGAATCCACCTGGTTGGAAACACCCTGCTGGACGCAACCGCTCAGGGACAGGCACGGGTCGGCATGGGCCACAGAGGCGGCACCCGCAAAAGCGACCAGCGGCAGGCCAAGAAGGGCAATTTTCCGAATAGAGAGCATAAATATTCCTTTCCTGTGTTCCACACCAGCAAGGTGCGAACATCGGTTACGTGTAAGACATGCGATTGGGGCAAAAAATAGTCCACCCCACCCTTGCAGGAACACGTTTGCACACGCAGCATGGCTACAGACCGCAAGCCTGCAAAGGAAGACCAAAACCGTGATAACACGCCCAGCACCACACCACCGCCGCACCACACGCGCTGGCCTGCGGCCCGGTCTGCCCCTTTGTATGGCCCTGTGCCTGTCTACCTCTGCTTTGGCCGCCACGGCCCCCACGCCCACAAAACCCGACACCACGCAGGCACAACCCGGCCCGGATGGAACCGACACGTTCCATGACGCAGCAGCCCTGCTCCCCAAAGATTCCGTAACCCACCATAACGGCACCTTTGGTGGCCAAAAAATGACCTACACCGCAACCGCAGGCACGCTCACCCTGCGTGATGATGCGGGCAAACCCACCGCCCGCATGTTCTACACCGCCTACACGCGTGATGGCGCGGACCCCACACACCGGCCGGTTGTCTATTTTTTTAATGGGGGGCCGGGTGCGGGCACGGCTTACCTGCACCTTGGGGCGGCAGGCCCGGTCATGCTGGATTTTCCTACCGGCAACCCAGCCGATGGCGCCAATGCCCAGATCAAACCCAACCCCGAAAGCTGGCTGGCCGCAGCTGATCTGGTTTTTCTGGATGCGCCGGGCACGGGCTGGTCGGTCCCGACCGACCCCAAACAGGCGGACAGGCAGTTCTATGGCGTACGTCAGGATGCCAAAACCTTTGCCAAGGCCATTCAGCTCTGGGCCAACACCAACAAACGCCTGACCTCCCCGCGCTACCTTGCGGGGGAAAGCTATGGTGGTCTACGGGCCATAGAGGTGGCCAACGCACTGGCCGAAGACCAGAACTTTCTGCTCAACGGCCTTGTCATGATCTCCCCCGCACTGGACATGACCCTGCTGGACACAGAAAATGACATTCTGGCCGAAGCCTTTGTGCTGCCCACGCTCGAAGCGGCCAATCTGGCCCTCCAGCACAAGCTAACCCCCGAAAACACCGCCCAGCATCTGGACAAGGCTTACCAGTACGCCGTGGGGCCGTACCTGAGCACACTGGCAGGAACACCCCCAACGGGGGATGCGGCAGATGATTTTTACGAAGCCGTAGCCAGCCACACCGGTATTGAGCAGGATATTATTGCCAAGCAGCGCGGCATGCCCCGGCCAGAGGCGCATGATATCCGCAGCCGCGAGGGACGGCTGTATTCCCTGTACGATGCAACCCTGTCCATTGCCGACCCCTTCCCCGAAGGGGTGGACAATGCCGAAAGCCCCGAACCCACGCTGGATGGGTTTGGCCATGCCTATGGCGCAGCCTTTGAGCATTATGCCGCAACAGACCTGCGCTACCAGACGGAGCTAAGCTACAACCTGCTCAACTACGCCATCAGTCAGGCATGGGACTACCGCGACACAAACGCCCCCATTGTGCGCCCCATACCCACCCTGCGCCGCCTGCTGGCACTCAACCCCACCTTGCGGGTGTTTATTGCCAACGGGGCGTATGACCTTGTGTGCCCCTATGCGTCCTCTCGCTGGGTGGCGGAGCACATTCCTGTCGGGCGTGGGCGCATTGGCCTGCATGTATACCCCGGCGGGCACATGCTCTACACCCGCCCGGACAGCCGCGCAGCCCTTGCGCGCGACGTGCGCACCTTTCTGGCCCCCTAAGCCACCCAACCCGGCGTAAGTGGCCCCAGCCCCGACCCCTTACAACCCTGTGGCCGCCAGTTAGCGGAGTAGGGCTACAGGGCTACAGGGCTACAGGGCTACAGGGCTACAGGGCTACAGGGCTACAGGGCTACAGGGCATGGAAGCCACACCGGGGCGTCTGTCACAACCCACAGCAGGCGCGACAACCGCACCGGGTATGCCCCTATCAGGCGGGACCGAACCGGGCCTCGACCCTAACAGCCAGACATGATCCAGCGGGGATAACCGCCAAACCGGCCCCGACCACACAAACCTGCCAGCCACGACCGGGCCGTACAGCCCGCGCGACACAGGCCACTCCACAACGGACCGCACCCTACAGGCCCCAAAGGCCGCACCCGAGCACAGCGCCCGACTGGCACCCCAAACGCAAAACGGGCGGGAGGACCATAGTCCCCCCGCCCGCCTGCCGAACGAAAAACCGTTGTTCGAACCAGATCAGCGCTTGCTGAACTGGAAAGAACGACGGGCTTTTGCGCGACCGTACTTTTTACGTTCAACCTTACGCGAATCGCGGGTAAGGAAGCCTGCAGCCTTAAGGATGCTACGCAGTTCGGGTTCGTAGTGGGTCAGCGCACGGCTGATGCCGTGACGAACCGCACCAGCCTGACCGGACAGACCGCCACCGGTTACGGTGCAGACCACGTCAAACTGGTTGTAACGGTCGGATACGAGGAAGGGCTGGGTGAGCAGCATGCGCAGCACGGGGCGTGCGAAATACTGAACAACCGGACGGCCGTTAACGGTGACTTCACCTTTACCCGGCTTGATCCATACGCGGGCCACGGCATCCTTACGGCGGCCAGTGGCGTAGGAGCGGCCCTGTGCGTCACGCTTTGCTTCGTAAACCGGAGCGGAATCGGCCAGAACCGGTGCAACGGTCTTCAGATCGGCCAGCGTGCCTGTGCGTTCCTGAGTTTCAGACATTGTCTCAGCCCTTCTGAGCGTTAACGACGTTTTTGCGGTTCAGCGCCGCAACGTCAAGCACCTGGGGGGTCTGACCACCGTGGGGGTGTTCAGCGCCAGCATACACATGCAGGTTGCGCATCTGCTCACGCTGGAGCGGACCACGCGTGATCATGCGTTCAACTGCCTTTTCGACCAGATGGCCGGGGTGCTTGCCGTTCAGGCGCTGCGCCACAGTGCGGGTCTTGATACCGCCAGCATAGCCGGTGTGGTAATGAAAGAGCTTCTGGTCCGCCTTGTTGCCGGTCAGCGCCACTTTTTCGGCGTTGATGACGACAACATGGTCACCGCAGTCAACATGCGGTGTGAACTGAGGCTTGTGCTTGCCGCGCAGGCGCGTGGCGATGATGACGGCGAGACGACCCAGAGCGAGACCTTCGGCATCGATCAGGATCCAGTTCTTCGTCACCTCCGCGGGCTTCAGCGAGAGGGTGGTCTTCATGACACTGATTCCATATGAGAACAGTTACGTATTGATGGCGCGTTATGATGGGTGGCGCACGGGCAGTCAAGAGGTATTGCAGTTAATGACCGTATTTTCAGGCGGTTTTCTCTAGGTAACATGTTACCGTTGCACCGCTTGCCCCCCACCCCCGCATGCACTAAAGCTGAAGGCTGTGGTGAAAACAGCAGGATTTCCAACGCGTGAAGAAGAACGTTCTTGTCACGGTCTCTGGCATTGCCATTCTTGGCGGGATTGCATGGTTTGGCGCCCACCACGCAGAGCATGTCATGGTGGATAAAGGGATCGAACGGTTCAAGCAGGCGCTGGGGCCGGATGTCTCCTTTACCTATGCACGCGCAAAACCCGGCCTGCTGGGCCGTAGCGTGCGCTTTTACGGGCTTGTCTTCCGGCAGGGGCCAGAAACCCTGACCGCAGATGAAGCGGAGCTGACCAAGCCCGACACGCAGGATTCCGAGCTGACCCGGATTCACCACCTGAGCTTCCGCAACTTCCAACTGACCGACACCGCAGGCAGCCTGCGCATGGAAACAGTGGAAATGGACGATCTGGCCCTGCCCACCAAGCCCGAGGACCCCACCGCCCCCGGCGTGCAGACCCTGAGCATTGGCCACGCACAGGCCACCGGGCTGCACGGGTTTGTCAGCGCCTTACAATCCGACATTGCAGCCGACACCGCAGCCCTGGACAATTTTGGCGCGAACGAAACATCGCACCTTCAGGCCCGCAACGTGCGGCTTTCCACCGATGTGGCCCCTCCGCGCCATGTGCATGCCGACTCCATTGTGGTGGATGGCGTGGCACTGGCCGACCTGTACAAAACCCTGACCACAGGTGCCCCCTACACCCCGCCCCCCAGCACGCGTGACATAACCGTTGACCAGTTGAGCATGGACGGCACAACCCCGCTCATGCGCGCAAAGCGCCTGCTCTCCCACGCCAGCCACACCGCCACCACGGAGCAGGAAGTCTCCAGCGTGCAGGGGCTGGAACTTATGCCCGACGTGCCCAACATGGGCTGGCTGCCCTCGCTCGGGTATGACCGCTTTGTGGGCAATGTGGTGCTCAATGACACCTACACCCCCAAAACCGGCGCACTCCACGTGGAAACCTTCAGCATCGACTCCGCCAACATGGGGCGGCTGCATATTAATGGCGAGTTCGGGCAGGCGGCCTCCGCCTCCGTGCTGAGCGGTAATAATGTGGACATGCAGGTTATCTCCATGACCATGAGCTACATAGACCACGGGCTGGTGCCCAAGGCGCTGGGGGCCATAGCCTCCGCCCGTGGCCTGCCGCCACAGGCTTTTCTGGCCTATGTGCAGTCCCAGTCCGCTACGGCGCAGAACCCGGCCTTTGCGGGGTTCATCCAATGGCTGGCCAATCCGGGCAAGCAGACCCTTACCCTTGGCATAAAGCCCACCCAGCCCATGCCGCTCATGCAGGTTGTGGGGGCATTGGGCAATCTGGCCTCCATGCCAGAACTGGCCCAGCAGATCGGGCTGTCCGTGCAGGCACACTAACGCACGCACCCCACCAGCAGCAGGCAGCCACCATGGGGCACACACATACCCGCACACAGCCCGTGCATGTTATTGGCGCCACAGGCCGCTCTGGCCGGGCCGTGCTGCGCGCACTGGCCATGCAGGACACGCCGGTTGTGCCCATTGCCCGCAACCCCGCCCGCGCGGCTGGCCTTGCCGGCCTGCGCGTGGCCGACCTGACTGGCCCCGCCACCCCACTACGCGCAGCACTGGCCGATGCCACACGCATTGTGTGCACAGCCCATGCCCGCCACATGCCCGCACTGCTGGCAGCAGCCCCGCCCACGGCCCGGCTGGTCTGCCTTGGCAGCACCCGTAAGTTCACCCGCTGGCCAGATGCCCACGGCAACGGCGTGTTGGTGGGGGAACGCGCCCTGCTGGACTCGGGGCGTTCGGGCGTTATTTTGCACCCCACCATGATTTACGGCGCGCAGGGCGAAAACAACGTGCAGCGGCTGGCAGCCCTGCTGCGCTACCTCCCCTTCATACCTTTACCCGGTGGTGGGCGCGCACTGGTGCAGCCTATCTGGCAGGGAGATGTAACCGCCTCCATTCTGGCAGCCCTGAACACGCCGTGGGCTGGGCCGCACAGCATGGTTATTGCCGGGGCGGATGCCGTAGCCTACCGGCAGTTTGCCGCCATGGTGGCCGCAGCAGCAGGCCTTGCGCCACGCCGGACAGTCAACGTACCCGCAGGGTTGCTGGTCCGGCTGGCCCGCATAGCCGCCCACCTGCCGGGCCTGCCCCGCATTGGCCCGGACGAAATCCGCCGCCTGCTGGAAAACAAGAATTTTGACATCACCCCCATGCGGACCACACTGCGGGTCAACCCCATTGGGTTGGCAGAGGGCCTGCACCACACATTTTTCTCAACCGGCCAAAACCCCAACGCCTGACACCCCGGCACAAACGGACTTATGGGCCTGACCATGCCTTTGTCGCGTGGCTTGTGGCTTGTGGCTTGTGGCTTGTGGCTTGTGGCTTGTGGCTTGTGGCT
>JBDNSL010000108.1:0-7981 GCA_047719095.1 Acetobacter sp. | reverse complement strand
GGGTCAATTCCTGATGAAAAACCCGGGTCAGTTCTCAGTGAAAATCAACAGTCAGGTCGCAGAATGCGCCGGAGACGCTGTTCGTACCACGTCTGAAGCCAGGATTTTACAACATCCCGTTATTCAGGGTATATATCGTGCCATCAGCGTCTGGTCGCCATTACATTCTGGTGGGTGAGCCAACTTTTCACAGAAATGAAGCCGTCAGGCGGGCCATTCTGATTTCAGTCCTGCCAATGGTGATCTTTTTCCCTGCGATCTGGCTTCTGGTCCGCTGGCGCGTCCGTCGCGCCATGCGTCCTCTGACCAGCCTTCAGCACGAAATCAGGAGCCGAGGCGGATCCAACCTGGCCCCTGTTCCGCCACTGGATCTTCCCGAAGAACTTGTGTCCATCCACTCCGCCGTCAATCTCCTGCTGGAACGCCTGAAAATGGCGCTTTCAGCCGAGCGCGCCTTTGCTGCCAATGCAGCGCATGAACTGCGTAATCCGGTGGGTGGGCTTCTTGCCCAGGTTCAGGTTCTCAGAAAACTCCTTATAGGATCGGATTATGAAGAGCGGATAACGACCATCATGCAGCAGGCCCGCAGAATTGGCCGGATGATGGAAAAGTTGCTTCAGCTTTCACGCGCAACATCGGGGATCGCTCTGGCAGGAAACATGTTCGATCTGGTGCCTGTCATTCGCTTTCTCGCAGAAGAACTTGAACGGGAAAAAGACCAACCGATTGAATTTTCGGGATTATCTCATCTCATGATCCAGGGCGATATGGATGCAACAGGCATCCTTTTTCGCAACCTTCTCGAAAACGCTGTTCTTCATGGTACATCTGCACAAGCTGTCAGTGTGGTCATCTCGCAAGATCATAAAGTCCTGATCTGTAATGATTGCGAACCGCTTACATCTGACGTATTGCAGGATATGGAAAAGCCTTTCGTCAGAGGAAAGACAGATGCCGAAGGCAGCGGTCTCGGCATGGCGATCGCGCGGCAGATATCACAGCAACTGCATGCCGATATGACCGTGAGTTCGCCTATTCCAGGAACGACCAGAGGTGTTCTGGTGACAGTTCGATTGCAGATCAGCGAGATCGAGGAGTGCATCTGAACAGACCAGAAACTCTGAGGCTCTATCCATCAAAATCCCGGAAAGAAAATCTTTTTTCTCCATAGTATATGCAGACTCGAGGTCGTGCAGTGCGCCATAAGATTAGGTCGCATCAATTATGACCGTTTGTGGTTCAGCGGATTTTTTCGCTGTCTCGGCAATCATCCGAACAAATATTCCCAGACGCCCCAGCGCTTGCCAAGTATTGCACCAGAATACTGAAGACGAAGTATCCACACCGCGCATTTCACTTTGACCGTAGAGTCCATGCCTGACTTTTCACTACGCAGCTTGTCCCAAAACAATTCCTCCCACTGCACTGATAGCGACCACGACCAGCGGGGGCGCCCGCCAGACTGTCAGTAAAACAAAGCCGACAAGCACAAGCCCGAAATCGCCCGACGATTTGACGGCGCTCGTCCAGACCGGCGTGTACAACGCAGCGCCCAGCAGGCCCACCACAGCGGCATTGACACCTCGCATGATCGCCTGTGCTGCTGGACGACTACGCAAGGAATCCCAGAAGGGTAATACCCCGATGAGGATCAGGATCCCTGGCAGAAAGATGCCGAGCAGAGCCAGGAAGGCACCCGCTACACCGTGGGGTGGCAACTTGACGATCACACCGAGATAGGCGGCAAACGTGAAGAGTGGTCCCGGAACCGCCTGTGCAGCGCCATAACCGGCAAGAAAGGCGTCGTCACTGACCAGACCTGGTGTCACAAAGGCTTCATGGAGCAATGGCAGCACCACATGACCGCCGCCAAACACGAGCGCGCCAGATTGGTAGAAGGCATTGAACAATGAAAGTCCCCCCGGCGCACCATGCTGGCCGAGAACAGGAGGAGCGAAGAGCAACACTCCGAAGGCCAGAAACGCGGCCATTCCGACACGGCGCGACACAGGCATGGCGACATGTCCGCTATCCGATGGCGAAATGGTGCGACAGAGCCACAGGCCGACAACGCCCCCGAGGGCAATAGCGCCGATTTGGGCAAACGGCGAGGTAACAAACAGAATAATGATTGCGGCTAACACCGCGATAGAAGCACGCACCCGATCCGGACAAAGAGTTCGAGCCATGCCCCACACGGCCTGTGCAACGATGGCCACGGCGACGAGTTTCAATCCATGCAAAAGACCGAGGCCAATCGGTCCCCCGAGTGCGCCCGCGCTATAGGCGAAGAGAACAAGGACGAGCGCCGAGGGCAGAGTAAAGCCGGTCCACGCCGCGGGGCCACCGAGATAGCCCGCCCGCATTAGACCGATGGAAAATCCCACCTGGCTGCTCGCCGGACCGGGCAGAAACTGACAGAGCCCCACGAGATCCGCATAGGCGCGTTCATCAAGCCACCGCCGTCGGACGACAAACTCATTGCGGAAATATCCGATATGCGCGATTGGGCCACCGAAGCAGGTAACGCCCAGTCTGAGGAAGATGAACAGAACTTCCCATGCTGCGGCCGTCCGTTGACGTTCTGGCGCTGCGCCAAAGGGCACGATGGTCATCGGGTTGGGCCCTTTGTCTTCCGGACAAGTGCGAGACAGGTATCATGCGCACTTTAAGAGCATCATGCTGGCATGATCGACTTCATCAATCAAAAAAGGCTGTATAAATCAAGCGAGGAATCATAATCATCCCTCCCTCAATAAGGCGGAACATAACCCGGCGCTGTCGGGTAGGCAGGCGCTGCGGAACCAACGGTCGCTGCGACAACCCCTGCGATAAGACCGGTTGCTGCGGCCATCAGAAGATACTGTCCGCCTGACTGCATCCAGTAGTAACCCGCGGGAGGTGCCCAGAGCCCCCGCCGCCCGCGCCAGTCACTGACCATCCAACGCGGCTCACGCGGACCGGAATAATAGTCGCCTCTCCGCCAGTGTTTCATGTGGCCATAGCCATGTCCACCGCCCCCACCATGGTGGTCATGCTCGCCGCGTGCCCAGGGAGGGTCTGCGTAGGCAGCGGAACAGGTCATAAGCAGACTAACTGACAGGAGAGTTGTCGTGAATCGTTTTGTCATAGGCACCTCCATATGAAGCTCAGGAAGAAAGCGCGGCCTTACGGCTTTTGTGTGGACAGAGGATTGGCGGCTTGATCTCCACGCAGAAGCATGCGTCCTAAAACCCCGTCTTTCAGAATGACCTGATGGAAAATCGCCGCCATGCCATGGCCTGTGGCAATCGTGACAATCAACCACGCATTCCAGTGATGGATGTTTTGAATCCAATGGAGAAATGGCGCGGGGAAGCGGACAAATGGTGAGGGCATAAGAAAGCCGAAAAAACTCATGGCCTGCCCTGCCCCCCATCGCCAGAGGTAGCCGAGCACGATTTCAGCCAGAAGCAGCACGTAGAGCGTATATTCCACGCCCAGCGCAAAGAAACGGTCGAGCGGCCGCAGCAGGTCCGATAGATGCCGGCCTTTCGTCAGGCGCCAGGCAATGCGGAACGCCATGATTGCCGTCAGCAGGATGCCCGCTGTCAGATGCGCAATGACCATCAGATGATGAACCGGTTTTGCTGGCCAGCCCCAGCTTTCGCCAAGAGCGAACTGAAACAGCACCAGAAAGGCGGTTGCCCAGTGAAGGGCAATCGTCGGCCTGTCATAGCGCTGGGTATGCGTGATATCCGGCATCGCGTCGGGCATGCCTTTCTCCCAGATAACGGTGAAGAAACTGTAATTCATATCACACCAAACCTGACAGGAACCTGAACAGGAAGTCATGATAAATAATAAATTCCATTGAAAATAACTCGCAGTATTAGAATTAATTATTTGTTGTCATGCGGAAATTGAAGACCTATTCCTAAACACAATTCAGATTGCCAATGGATAATCTTATGTCGCGACTTCATCCTCTCGCTGAACGTCATGCTGTCGAGAAACTGGGCTGGCTGCGCGCGGCCGTCCTTGGCGCCAATGATGGAACACTCTCCACCGGAAGCCTGATTGTTGGTGTTGCCAGTTCTCACGCGACACACGGCAGTATCCTCATCGCAGGATTATCCGCGCTTGTGGCTGGCGCCCTCTCCATGGCGGCCGGGGAATATGTTTCGGTCAGCTCCCAGCGGGATTCAGAACAAGCCGACATCGCCCGTGAAAAACAGGAACTGGCCACGGACTGGGACGGAGAAGTGACTGAATTGGCAGGGATCTATCAGCAGCGTGGGCTGGATGCAGATCTCTCCCACAAGGTGGCCGTCGCCCTCATGCAGCATGATGCCATCGGCGCTCATGCCCGAGATGAACTGGGCCTTTCGGAAGCCACAGCGGCCAGACCCATCCAGGCGGCCTTCGCCTCGGCTTCTGCCTTTTCGTCAGGGGCGGTGCTGCCCGTTCTGGCGGCTGTTCTGGCCCCCGTGGCCTGGGTGTCCTGGAGTGTCTCCCTGACATCCGTCGTGGTTCTCGCCGTTCTAGGTATCGTTGGTGCAGTCGCCGGTGGCGCAGCCCCTTTGCGCCCGGCGCTGCGCGTGACGTTCTGGGGTATTATGGCAATGATCGTCACCGGCGGCATCGGACACCTGTTCGGCGTGTAACGCAGAAACAGGTGTCAAGTGAGACCTGTGTAGCGCCCTTGACCCCGCCCAATATATCCATGATAGTTGATATATGGATACCGATTCTGCCATCGCCGCGCTCAATGCCCTCTCGCAGTCTACGCGACTAGAAATTTTTCGTCTGCTGGTGCGCCATGAACCGGACGGCCTGCCTGCCGGTGAAGTCGCCCGTCAGCTCGATCTGCCGCAGAACACCATATCGGCCCATCTCGCCACCCTGACACGCGCTGGCCTGCTGACCTCACAGCGCTACAGCCGACTGATCGTCTATCGCGCCTGCCTGGCACGCCTGCGCGACCTGATGCTTTTCCTGGTTAGGGATTGCTGTGCAGGCAATCCCGAACTCTGTGCGCCCCTGGTCGCCGATTTATCCGCCTGCTGCCCAAGTCCGGAGTCTTGCTCATGACCATCACGATCTACCACAATCCGGCCTGCGGCACGTCGCGCAATGTGCTGGCGCTGATCCGCAACCGCAGCGAGGAACCCCGGATCGTCGAATACCTGAAAACGCCGCCGAGCCGCGCCGGACTGGTCGATCTGATCACCCGCATGGGGGTGCCGGTGCGCGCGATCCTGCGCGAAAAGGGTACCCCCTATCACGAACTCGGCCTTGATGATCCAGCCCTGAGCGACGATGCGCTGATCGACGCCATGATGGCGCACCCGATCCTGATCAACCGTCCCATCGTCATCACCCCGCTCGGTGTCGCGCTCTGCCGCCCGTCTGAGACGGTGCTGGATATCCTTCCTTCTTCGCAGCGTGGCGCATTCGCCAAAGAGGATGGGGAGAAGATCGTGGATGAGGCCGGAAAGCGGATCGTCTGATGCTAGCCCTTGTTATTTTCATTGCCACGCTCGTATTCGTCATCTGGCAGCCGCGCGGTCTGGGCATCGGCTGGAGTGCGATGGCTGGTGCCACTGTTGCTTTGGCAACAGGTGTGATCCACTGGCACGACATCCCCGTCGTCTGGCACATCGTCTGGGATGCGACCTTTACCTTTATCGCGCTAATCATCATCTCGCTGCTTTTGGATGACGCCGGGTTCTTCCACTGGGCCGCCCTGCATGTGGTGCGCTGGGGCAAGGGGCGGGGCCGCACCCTGTTTCCTCTGATCGTGGTGCTGGGTGCGGCCATCGCGGCCGTGTTCGCCAATGATGGCGCGGCCCTGCTGCTCACGCCCATTGTCATCGCCATCCTGACCCAGCTGCGCCTGAGCCCCGCCGCTGCCCTGGCCTTTATCATCGCCACGGGCTTCGTCGCGGATACGACCAGCCTGCCGCTGGTGATTTCCAATCTGGTGAACATCGTCAGCGCCAATTTCTTCGGCATTCAGTTTGACCACTACGCCGCGATCATGGTCCCGGTCGATCTGGTCGCCCTTGGTGCAACACTTGCCGTGCTGTGGCTCTCTTATCGGCAGCAGGTACCCCAGACCTACCCCGTTACCGAACTGCCCGCACCCGCCACGGCCATTCGTGACCGCCATGTGTTCCGGGCGGCTTTTCCCCTGCTGGCCCTGGTTCTGGCCGCCTATTTCCTGACCGCCCCGCTGCATATCCCGGTCTGTATCGTGGCCTGTCTGGCCGCCGGCACCCTGCTGGGGCGCGCGGGATATGGGCGGGTCATTCCCATCCGCCGCGTACTGCGCGGTGCGCCGTGGCAGATCGTGATTTTCTCGCTGGGCATGTATCTGGTGGTTTACGGGCTGCGTAATGCCGGGCTGACCGATTATCTGGCGACAGCCCTGGTCTGGCTTGGCCACCGGGGGCCGTTTATCGCCACGATCGGCACCGGCTTTGTGGCGGCTATCCTGTCCTCGGTCATGAACAACATGCCCAGTGTGCTGGTTGGCGCACTGGCGATCGGGCAGGCGCAGGACATTACGCCACTGACCCGTGACCTGATGGTTTACGCCAACGTCATCGGCTGCGATCTCGGCCCCAAATTCACCCCGATCGGCAGTCTGGCAACATTGCTGTGGCTGCATGTGCTGGCCTCCAAAAACTATCGGGTCACATGGGGGCAATACATGAAGGTCGGGCTGGTCCTCACGCCGCCCGTCCTACTGATTACGCTTGCTGCGCTCGCCTGCTGGCTGCCCGTCGTGAAACAGCCATGACGATTAAAGGAACCGATGACGCTATGACTGCTCCTGACCTACCTGCCCTTAATTCAGATTATCTTAAGCAGGTCGATTTTGCTCAACTTGAGCCTCAGCCACGTGTTGAGCATCCACCACGTATCCTCCTGCTTTATGGCTCCCTGCGCTCCCGCTCCTTCAGTCGCCTGCTTGTGCTGGAAGCAGAACGTATCCTGAAACTGCTGGGAGCAGAGACGCGAGTGTTCAATCCGACTGGCCTTCCGGTGGCGGACGCAGCACCCGTCACCCATCCCAAGGTTCAGGAACTGCGCGAGCTTTCGATCTGGTCGGAAGGGCAGGTCTGGTGCAGCCCTGAACGACACGGTACCATCACGTCTGTTTTCAAAAACCAGATCGACTGGCTGCCCCTGTCCGAAGGGGCTATTCGTCCGACGCAGGGGCGTACGTTGGCGGTCATGCAGGTCTCCGGCGGATCGCAGAGCTTCAATTCGGTGAATGCCCTACGGGTTCTGGGACGCTGGATGCGGATGTTCGCAATTCCCAACCAGTCCAGCGTGCCGATGGCCTATACGCAATTCGCCGATGATGACCGCATGATACCGTCACCACTCTACGACCGCGTGGTGGATGTCATGGAAGAGCTGATGAAATTTACGTGGCTGCTGCGGGATCGGACCGATTATCTAACCGACC
Source organism: Acetobacter sp. (assembly GCA_047719095.1). Classification (GTDB taxonomy): domain Bacteria; phylum Pseudomonadota; class Alphaproteobacteria; order Acetobacterales; family Acetobacteraceae; genus Acetobacter. Next base: position 519 of record JBDNSL010000108.1, on the reverse strand, counting down.
GCTATAGCGAGCGATGCGAAGCTTTCAAACTGCCGGAAAAGCTCTGAAAACTGGAAAGATGAGCATCCTATTTTTCCAGCATTTCTTGCGCGATCACCCAAATCGAACAACATTGCCACCATCAACGATCAGTGTATCGCGACGTTCAAGACGGAGCTACCCGAAGACGATCCGGGTCGACCAGGGCTCGGAATTCGTTTCGCGCGATCTGGATCTAGGGGCTTATGTCAACAATGTCACGCTGGACTTCCCCCGACCCGGCAAACCGACGGACAATGCGTTCATTGATACATCACGCGAACGTGAAAACCGACAAAACCCCGCCTGAATACTTTTCCGTTTGTTTCCTATGTGTTTCCTGCGGTGTGTTTCGGGCATAAAAAAAGCCACCCGATTGGGTGGCTTTTACCGTGTGATATCAATCACTTAGTGTATGGTTGCGGGGATAGGATTTGAACCTATGACCTTCAGGTTATGAGCCTGACGAGCTACCGGGCTGCTCCACCCCGCGATTGTGAT
>JBDNSL010000107.1:0-8092 GCA_047719095.1 Acetobacter sp. | reverse complement strand
TCACCTGAATGATGTTCACACAGATCCAGATGATCATTGAGATCATTCTCTCCGTTTTTCTGTTCCTTGGTATTATCTACAGCTTTTACCTCGGGCGGGTGCTGGGTAGCCTCAAGCGTGACAGGGCCAGCCTGCTTGAGCTGGTGGACAAGCTGGAAAGCAGCGTCAATCAGGCAGAAGAAGGCGTGGACAAGCTGCGTGTTGCCGGGGAAGTCAGCGGTCGCCCCCTGAGCCGCATGATCGAACAGGCCAAGGTAACCGGCACCGAACTGGACGACATGGCCACCAAGGCCGATTCGGTTGCAGACAGGCTGGACGCAGCCCTGACGCAGGTTCCCTCGCAGGAGCAGCGGATGGAAAACCTGATCGAACAGGCCGAAGCCGCCCGACTGGCCATTGAGGCCACACTGGAAAAGCTGGAACAGGCCAGCACCAGCGCGCAGCAGACAGCCCAGCAGCTTGTGCAGTCCGCGCTGGACAGCGCCACAACAGCGGCCAGCTCCGCCGCCGCGGCCCTTGCCGCAGGGCAGACGCACACACCACAGGACACCCCGCCCCAAACCCGCTTTGCAGACACGCTGGACATGCCCATGCCCGCAACCCTGACCAAAGAGCGGCCCTACCTGCGTGCACTGGGCAAAAACCAGGACCCCACACCTGACCGCGAAAGTGCTTAACGTTCAGGAACCTTAATTAACCATATCGCCCAAGGTTCCATACGATTCCAAAGCAAAGCCTCCTCCCTTAATCGGGATGGGGCTTTTTTTTATGGGACAGGGGATTTTATAAAAAATGGCGGGAAACCGCCATTTTTCTTACCAAACACAGCACCACAAAGCCTCTCTACGCTGTGGGTTTGAAACTTTTTTGCCCACCATTCAAAAAAAAATGATCGCGTTAACCTTCTCTTAGCCGTTCGAGGGTCTATTCAGCATTGAACACGGGCATTAGCCCACCGAAATGGAGATCACAACGTGAGCCTTTCTATTAACACCAACACCTCCGCAATGGTTGCTCTGGAAACCCTGAACGCAACCCAGACCCAGCTGAGCGCCACGGAAAACGCAGTTTCCACCGGTAAAAAAGTTGCAAACGCTTCCGACAGCCCGGCTGCTTTCGGTATTGCTTCGCAGATGAACGGCAACATCTCCGGCCAGGGCGCTGTGAACGACGGCCTGTCCTTCGCTTCCTCCGTTGTCAGCTCCACCAACAGCGCAGCCAACCAGATCCTTTCCGTTCTGGCAGAAGTTCAGGCAGCTGTTACCACCATCGGTAACAACCAGGGCAGCTCCACCTCGCTCGACCAGATCAACACCGAAATCAACGGCTACCTGCAGCAGATCGACACCATTGCTCAGAACGCCACCACCAACGGCGTAAACCTGCTGGTTTCCAGCTCCTCCTCGGGCACGCTGGGTATCACAGCAGCCAGCCTGACCTATGTTACGGGTCTGCAGGGCAGCACGGCTACGATCAGCAACCTGTTCAGCGCAGCAAAAGTTGGCACGCCGACAGCAACCAATACGCTGTCCGAAATGCTTGGGCTTGCAGCCAGCGACAGCAGCGGTCTTGCCAGCACCAACAACTTCCTGGCATCTGGCGGCTCCATCACAATGGGTTCGGCTACGTCCTTCAACCTGACCAAAGCCATCACCGCGGTTCAGAACGCCATCACGGCTATGACCAACGTGACCTCCACGCTGGGTCAGAACACCAAGAACATTGCCAACATGAGCACCTTCGGTCTCAGCGTTGCTGACAACCTGACCTCCGGCGTTGGCTCCCTGACCGATGCTGACATGTCCGCAGAAAGCGCAAAGCTGACCTCGCTGCAGACCAAGCAGTCCCTGGCTATCAAGTCCCTCTCGATCGCCAACGGTCAGTCCCAGAACATCCTGTCCCTGTTCCAGTAATCTTACTGATACAGTTGACGAAAAGTGCCCTCGGCGAAAGCCGGGGGTATTTTTTTGCGTTGTGCGCACCACTCTGCGCCATGGTGTGGCGCAGTGCACGCCAGCCAAAGTGCCTTTCTGCCGCGTTCCATGCACACAAAACCGCCCCTCCTGCCTAAGCAGAAAGAGCGGGCTGTTCTATACATTATCGGGTTATTTATCCGCAGGCGCTATCGGGGCCGGGCAACCGGGGCAGGCAAAGCCCGGAACCGCAAATACCCCCGGCAGACAAACAGTGCGCCTACGCAACCACCCTGCTTTGCAGCATGGCGTAAAATGCCGAAAAGATTTTGTGCATCTGTGGCACTTTGTAGGGGAAAACCGCCGTGTCATCACAGGCATGGATGATCAGGGCGTTGGACAGCTCAAAAATCAGAAGCTCGCCATCTGTTGTTTCGGCACAGTCAAAACCAAAATACTCCAGCTTGACCGCATCATAGACCCCACGCAGGGCTGCTGCATGCCGTTGGCCAAACTCCTGATCAAAATGGAGCATGGCGTGGGCTTCCTCCGCACGGCGGGAGGCAAACTCCTTCATTTCCCGGTAAGGGTAATGCACCATCCAGTGTGCCGAAATACCCATATGCGCCAGATAGGGCTTACCCCCCACCAGCACCACGCGGTATTTGCGATAGAGCTGGTCGTCCGAGGCATAGTTGACAAAATTGGCAACAAAAAACAGCTCCGCCTTAATATCCGCCAGATAGGCGGCAAGGTCTGCGGGGCAGTCTATTTTGCTCAGGCCAATTCCGCCATGCAGCCCAAGTGGGCGCACAATAAACGGGTACGCCACGTCCGGCCCCAGCGCGTCCACTGCGACCTGCCCGGTTATCAGGCGGTCCAGTGTGTTGCGCTCCACCCGGTAGGTCTGGGCCATATGCAGGCCGGGAACTGTGTGCAGCAGGTCAAACGCTGCCGAGCGTGACAATTGGGGAATATACTGCGGCCTGTTCAGCACCGGCGTGGCACTGTGGGCCAGCACACTAGCCAGTTCGGCCAGAACGGCTGTGTGGGTGTCCGCCTCGCCCACGGCCACAAAAATCAGGTCATGGGGGGGCAGCACCTTTGGCCATGCAAGGCCCGGGCCAACATACACCACATCCATATGAACGGGCGCGTTTTCCAAAATACATTCAATGGGGGTGTTGGCGGTCAGGTCTCCGGGGGTTTTTACCACCAGCAGACGCAGCGCATCCTTGCCCGCATGGGCCAGATTAAAGGTCTGTTGCAGCGTGAGTGCGGCATTCAGGAAGGCTTCGGCCTGTTCGTTTTCAAACGTCAACTGCATGATCAGGGACAGATCAAGCAGAGTTTGCGCATCTGGCGTCTGGGCCGCTTTTTGGAGGAGTTCAGTCCGATAATGCGTAATATCCTGCCCCTGCAGGGACTGCCGCAGGAGGGGGGATAGACCAAAGGCGTTCATGTTTATACTCGGCTATGGCCGGGTCCGGTCCAATACAAAGTGCCACGGACCCCAAGCTTACACAGCGCGGAAATGGGCAAAACACTCAAATATTGTACTGGCCGACCTTATTTCATCAAATTGATGGTGCGGGTCAGCATGGAGCGGGTGATCTGCATGGTGTTCAGGTTAGCCTCGTAAGAGTGCTGGGCATCATGCGTATCCATGATCTCGACCATGGTGTTCACGTTGGGCACCTTCACGTAGCCCTTGGCATCGGCCGCAGGGTGAGAGGGGTCGTAGCGTGTTTCAAACGGTGTGTGGTCCTGCCCGATGGACTTGACCTTAACACTGGATGCACCCGTTGCCTGATCCAGCGTGGTCTGGAAGGTAATGGTTTTGCGGCGGTAGGGGTCTGCGCCGGGGGTGGAGCCGGTTGTGTCCTTATTGGCAAGGTTTTCAGCGGACACGCGCAGGCGTTCGGCCTGTGTACGCATGCCATCGGCGGAAATGCCAATTGTGTTGGTAAAATCCATCTGCTGCTTCCGTCCTTACGAACTGGTGCCAAGTGCTGTGGAGAACAGGCCCATGTAGCGCGTGTAAACGGTGGTGGCAAAACGCTGCTGGTCGTTGGTGTCGGCTATTTTGCCCAGTTCATCTTCCAGCCGGACTTCGTTCCCATCTATGGAGGCGGTGCCGCCCGTGGTCTTGCGTGCGCGCGCGGTATTACCCGGCCCGGCCATATGCCCCGGCTCGGTCTGCACCATGGCCATGGTCATCTGGTTCTGCAACACGCCTGCAAAAGGCGTCACATCCTTGGAAACGTAACCCGGCGTATTGGCGTTGGCCACATTGCCCGCCAGAACAGACTGGCGCGACTCCAGCCATTGCAAGCGTCGCTCTGCCAATGAAAACAGGTCCGTCCCGCTATGGGTCAGCGCGGTCTGGGATGACAGTGCCTCCAGCATGAAAATGCCAGCTCCCTTTGTTTTTTAAATAGACTGTGCCGCATGGGGTGGTATGGACGCCCCGTTCGCGCAAGATTTAGACCAGAATAGCGTCCCTTGTCCCTGATAGCCACAGTTTTATTACCACCTCACCCCGGCACGCGCTGGATTACCCCCATGACAGACGCCCAACGCAGCACTATGGCAAAAGACGCAAGACCACTCACCACGCCCTCCGCCAGAGCGAGCAGAGCATGCGCCTAGCCAGAATAAACGACACAACCCTCCAGGTCGGGGCCACGCTGGCCATGCTGGCATGGAGCCTGCTGGCCCGCACCACACCGGCAGCCCTTGCGGGAGTGTGCGTTGCCCTGTGGTTTCCCCTTTCCATCCGGGTCTGTTCCGTGCTGTTGCACTGGCTGCCCGTAGCGGCGGGGGCCCACACGCAAGAAGGGCAGAACACAACGCAACACCAGCACGAGCTGATGGCGGGTTGCCTGCTGGTGGCGGCCTGCACCCTGACCCTGCTGATATACACGCCCCCCCTGAGCGCACTGGCCGATGGACTGGCCCTGAGCCTTGCCAACATACTGGTCCAGTTTGACCGGCGGGAGGGCTGGCTGCCCAATGCCGTGCTCATGCCCCTGCTCCTTTGCGGGCTGGTGGCAGGCATTGCACTGGGCCATGCGGGCAGCACGGTTGGTGGGGCCTGTGCGGGCTGGGTGCTGGGTGGGGTGGGCCTGCTTGGCCTTTCGGTGCGCCTGCGCGGCAATTTTGTCTCCAGCGCGGACATGCTGTTGCTGTGCGCGTGCGGGGCATGGGTGGGCTTTGGCGGCCTCTGGGCCTTTTTGCTGTTTACGGCGGTCGGGCTATGGGGGGTGCGTATGGTGCGGCGCAGCACGCACACGCCCATGGTGCAGGCCGCACGGCTGGCCACCCTACAGCCTGTGTGGCGTTACCCCACCGCCCTGCCCTGCGCGCTTGGCCTGCTGCTGGTGCTCCTGCTTGCCAACAGCCCCGCCCTGCCACATTGGGCACGCTTTATGCTGGGCGGCTGAACCGCCCGCCCCCTGCCTGCCCGGCATGGGCACGCAAGACTCGGGGTAATGGGGGCAGGGCACCTCCCCCCAAACCTGTGAGCTTGGAGCTTGGAGCTTGGAGCTTGGAGCTTGGAGCTTGGAGCTTGGGCCGGGGCAGAGCGAACACGCGCAGGCAAGGGCACACGCAGCTCGGCGCCAAACACCCACTCCGGGCACACCGGACCTGTGGGCTGGGCGCATAAAGCCCCCCAAAGCCCGGTCATATAAAACCCATCAGCCCCGGCCTGCTATCAAGGCAGGCCAGAGCCGAACAGACTAGGGCGAGGCAGGCCGCGCGGGAGTGGTTGCAGGCTGGGTGCCCGGCTGGCTACCCGGCTGGGCGGGGGTGGTGCCCGGTTTTGGCCCCCCCACCTGTGTCAGCAGGCGGAACACGCGCCCGCTCTCCCCGTCCATTGTACGATCACCCACCCGTTGGGCCAGCCATGCCAGTGTGGCCGCATCCGACGCCTGCGAGGCATCGGAGGCCAGACGCAGGGCCAGTGTCTGCTGCGTGGCGTTGAGCGGGCCTTGGGGGGGAATGTCCGCTTCGGCCATTTTGCGCACACTGGCAACGGCTGCGGGCCATTCGCCCCGGCTTTCATGGATGCGGGCGGTCATGTCCAGCGAGTCGGTAAAGCTGTCCCCGCTCAGCAGCCCAAGGGCGGATGCCTGATCGCCCTTGGCCAGATCAATCCGGGCCTGCAGGCGGCGGCGGGAGGACTTCATGTCATCTGGCAGGTTGGGGTCGTCCGTGCGCTGGAGCACATCGGTCGCTCCGGCAAGGTCCTTGAGGGCAATGTAGGATTCGGCCAGCCCCTGCCCCGCCAGCGCCTTAAGCTCGGGCGAATCCAGCATGGGCACCGCATCGGAGAACGCCTGCTGCGCCTCATCCGCCAGACCAAGGCCCAGCAGCATTTTGCCGTAGGCCATCAGGATTTCGCCCTTTTTGGTTCCCGGCTGCAAGGCGGACAGGTGGGCGCGCAACATGGCCGCACCGTGGAGAATGGCATCGCGGTCCGTGTCCTTGACCACCTCGGACGCAACAGCGGCAAGGGTCTGGAACAGCATAGGGGAGAGAACCGGCTCGGACACCTGCTCGGGCGTGTCCTTGACCATGTCCAGTGTTGCCAGCGCCTCGGGCCATTTGCGTGCGCGCATGTAGGCATCGGCCTGCAACAGCCGCACCGTGGCCTCGCGCCCGGCCAGACGGGCATCGGGCATAAGCCCGCTATACATCTCGGCTGCGGCAACGGGGGTTAGCTTGCCATCGGACATGTCGAGCGAGATTTTCTGCTCCAGCGCCTTTTCCGCCACCACAGGGTTGGCATCGACCGACAGCGCGCTAAACGCGTCATACGCCTGTGCGCGCTTGCCTGTGCGCAGGTCGCGGAAGGCGGCTGCCAGCTTGTAGTCCGCCCCTGCGGGCAGCTTGTCCAGCGCGCTCAGATCTTCTGCCGAGCCGTAGCGGCCTATGTGCTCGGCAGCAAAAGGCAGCAGCACGTTGCGTACGCTGTTGGGGTAGTTGTCCAGCCGGGCAAAGTCACGCGCCAGCAGGTGGGCGGCCTCTGCCTCCCGCCCGCCCTTGGCAGCAAGGTAGAGGCCACGCCAGACCTGTGTTGCCCGCTGTTCGTTATCGGGCCATGGGCCTTCCAGCAGGAACGCGCCATCCATGTTCCCGCTCAGCAGTTCGGATGCGGCCAGCAAAAAGCTGACCTCCGGCCGCACGGCCTCCTCGGGGTCATCTTCCAAAGCAACGGTCAGAATACCGCGTGCTTCAAGGAACGCGCCAACGCCAAAGGCTGCGCGGGCCTCCTCCAGCCGGGCGGCAAAGCGCTGGGCGGGGTCGGAGTCTGCTGCGGCCAGAAGGGCCTTGTGCAGGCGCTCCTCCAGTTGCTCATCGGGGAGTTTTTGCAGGCCCAGCCAGTCCAGATCAACCGTATTGGCGTACACGGCCACCTTGCTGTCGGCCAGCGGGCTTACGGCCGAGCTGAGCAATGCGCCCTCCGGCGTTGCGCGCAACCCCACATCGGGCGAGGTTGCCGCCACCACCACGCCCTCGGTTGTGGGCCACACGTCATACCCATCCCCATGGCGGAAGGAGAGAATACCCCCATCATCGGTGGTGGATGTGCCCACGAACAGCTTTTTGCCCGAAGCCGGGTCCGTAATGGTCAGCACCCGGCCGGGCTTACGCATGGGGTAGAGAATGCCCCCATCCGCCACAATCGGGTTAATAACGCGCCGGTCGCCATAAACATTGCCCGGCGGGGGCTTGTCGCCCAGTACCCAGCCCTCGGCCTGCTGGGACAAAAAGAACTCGCGCGTGTCAGGCAGTTTGATCTGCAACAGGGTCGCCCCCGGCAGGGTGGTCACCGTAAGGGTGGAAAAAATGCCATCCCCGCGCAAGGCACTGGTGTCCATTGGCTCGGCATTGTCCACCACAATGACAAAGCTGTTGCCACTGCGGAACGCGGCCAGCCCCATACGGGGGGACAAGGGAATAAGCACGCGGTTGGGCGATGTGGCGGGCACGCTGGTCGGCCAGGCACTATCTCCGGGCAGACGGTTGGCTGTGCCTGTGGGCTGCCCCACCTTCTGCCCCGGCTTGCGGCCCTTGGCCGGTACGGGCGTGGGCGGTGGCGGTGGCGGGGGGGGGAGTGGCACGTCCAGCCCTGTGGCTTTCCACGGTGCGGGCCTGTCGCGTGTGGACCG
>JBDNSL010000106.1:0-8124 GCA_047719095.1 Acetobacter sp. | reverse complement strand
TCAGGCTCTGGATGTTGTAGCCACGGCCCGAGAACAGCTCCACAATACGGGCAAGTGCCCCGCTTTCGTTATCGACCAGAAGGGAAATAACAGCGGAACCGGAAACTTCGATCTGCATACTCATGTTTCTCGCACTCAAAGCAGAAGGGACAAGGCGGAACCCAAAAGACAAAAACGGTGGCTTAAACCAGCATCTGCCCTTCCTTGCTGATCGTGGCACTGCTGGCTTCCTGCTCCGGACCAAGGATCATCTGGTTATGGGCCGCACCAGAGGGGATCATGGGGAAGCAGTTTTCCCCTTCTGCCACGCAGATATCCACCAGCACCGGGCCATTATGTTCAAGCGCCTGAGTAATGGTGGCGTCCAGTTGGTCCAGCCGGGTTACGCGCAGGCCGGTGGCATGAAAGCTTTCCGCCAGCTTCACAAAGTCCGGCAGGGCATCGGAATAGCTTTCCGAATAGCGCGAGCCGTGCAGCAGTTCCTGCCACTGGCGGACCATACCCATGTAGTGGTTGTTGATGATGAAAATCTTAACCGGCAGGCGGTACTGCGCAATGGTCCCCAGTTCCTGAATGTTCATCAGGGTCGAGGCCTCGCCCGCCACATCCAGCACCAGTGCATCGGGATGAGCGATCTGCGCGCCAACGGCTGCTGGCAGGCCGTAGCCCATGGTGCCCAGCCCGCCCGATGTCAGCCAGCGGTTGGGGGCATCAAACCGGAAGAACTGTGCTGCCCACATCTGGTGCTGCCCCACCTCGGTGGACACATAGGTGTCCCGCCCGGTCTGGCGTGCCAGTTCGTAAATACGCTGGATAGCCTGCTGCGGCTTGATAACGGCATCGGGTGCCTGATCCTGCCCAAAGCGCAGGCAGTCCAGTGCGCGCCAGCCTTCAATCTGTGCCCACCATGCATCCAGATCGGCCTTGTGTTCGTAAGCGGGCTGTTTTTCCCACTCCGCAATCATCAGGTCGATAATTTCGCCCACGTCCCCCACAATACCTTCGTTCACATGCACGATTTTGTTGATCTGGGAGGGATCAATATCGACATGGATTTTAAAGGAGGATGGGGAGAACGCATCCAGCCGACCTGTCACCCGGTCATCAAACCGGCTGCCAAGGGCGACCAGCACATCGCACGCATGGGTTGCAAGGTTGGCTTCGTACGTGCCGTGCATGCCCAGCATGCCCAGAAAACGCCGGTCCGTACCGGGGAACGCACCAAGCCCCATGAGCGTGGAGGTTACGGGAAAGCCCGTCAGTTCCACCAGCTTACGCAGGCTCTCACTCGCCTGCGGGCCGGAATTGATAATGCCGCCACCCGTATAGAACAGCACGCGCCTGCCTGCCTTCATGGCGGCAACGGCACGGGTAATGGCTGTGTGGTCGGGCTTGGTGGTCATGCGGGTGGTGCGCGGTGTTACCGATTTTGCATCCACATAAGGGGCATCACCCACCGTAATGTTCTTGGGCAGATCAATCAGCACCGGGCCGGGGCGGCCCGAGCGGGCAATGGCAAAAGCCTCATGCACAGCCGGAGCCAGATCCTCTGGCTTACGCACCAGATAGTTGTATTTGGTAACCGGGCGGGTAATGCCCGTTGTATCTGCTTCCTGAAACGCGTCATTGCCGATCAGGGGGGTGGGCACCTGCCCGGACAGGCAGACCAGCGGGATGGAATCCATCATGGCATCCAACAGGCCGGTTACGGCGTTGGTCGCACCCGGACCACTGGTGACCAGCACCACACCCACCTTGCCGGTAGAGCGGGCGTAGGCTTCCGCTGCATGCACAGCAGCCTGTTCGTGCCGGACCAGCACGTGGCGGATGTGGTTCTGCTTGAACAGCGCATCATAGATAGGAAGGACAGCGCCACCGGGGTAGCCAAAAATAACTTCCACACCCTGTTCGACCAAAGCGCGCAAAAGAACCTCCGCACCCGGAAGGGTGGTGGTTGTCCGAGCGTCCAGTGTGGTCGAGCCAGTCATGCGTGTCATAGCGTCCTCTCTTCCCCGAATTGGGAGCAGGTCGCCTGTTTAGGACCCGATATCGGGTGCGTCAATCCCCCTTAGAATAAAAGAAACAATTTCATCACAGTTTCTTTCCGAAAATTGCTCAGAATTGGCAAAACAGGCATTAACCATGCAGGTCAGCCCTTCCTGCGTCAGCGGATGGTGCGCAAACCATGTGGCCTGCCGCTTGGTATAACGGCCTGTGGCGGCAATGGCGCGGCTGGCGGCCTCGTCGCGCGTTATCTCCCCTCGCAGCATGGCGGCCAGTTCTGGCACGCCGTGTGCGCGCATGGCGGGCAAGGTGGGGTCCAGTTCTTGTTGTAACAGATTACGCACCTCTTCCACAGCCCCCTGTTCCAACATGGCGGTAAAGCGGGCCTGTATGCGCGCGCGCAGCTCTGGCCGGGGGGGGTGCAGGCGCACGGCCACAAAGCGGCAGGGGGCGGCGGGCAAGCCGGGCTGGGCCTGCCACCAGTCCAGCCCGTGGCCTGTGGCCTGCCACACCTCCCACGCACGCGCCACGCGCTGCGAATCCACGGGTTTAAGCCGGGATGCCGTTTGTGGGTCCACCGCCATCAGCCGTGCATGCACCGCAGGTGCGCCCTCGGCCTCCACAAGGGCGCGGGCCGCATGCTGGACGGACTCCGGGCTTGGAGGGACCAGCGCCAGCCCATCTGTCAGGGCGCGCATGTACATGCCTGTGCCCCCGCACACTATGGGCAGGCGGCCCGCACTCCACGCCTGCTGCATGGCCGCCAGAGCCTGCTCGCGCCACCATGCCACACTGCCTTTGTGTGCGGCGGGCAACACACCATACAAAGCGTGCGGCACAAGCTGCTCCTCCTCTACGCAAGGCCGCGCGGTAAGCACGCGCAACTCCTTGTACACCTGCATGGAATCCGCATTGATAACCACACCACCCAGCCGCTGCGCCAAAAAGAGCGCTAACGCGGATTTGCCCGAACACGTCGGCCCCGCCAGAATAAGGGCGGGGGGCAGCGTGCGGCTATTGCGGGTTGCATGGGCGGGGCTTGGGTGTTCTGCTTGCTTCATGCCCGTATTCCTGCCACACACCCAAGTGCCATGACGAGCCTTGTTCTGACCCTTGTTGCCCCCCGTGAGGCAACAACACTCGATACCGCCACAATCTCCCTCGCGCGTGATATTATCCGTGCCCAGGGTGAAACCGTTATCCTCTCCCCCGGGGAGGCAGTGGATATTCCCTGCCCGGCCTGCACGCCAGACGTGCTGGCCCAGTTGCACACACATCTTGGCAACAGGGTGGACGTGGTGCTGAGCCCCGCGGAAGGCCGCCGCAAGAAGCTGCTGGTCTCGGACATGGACAGCACCATTGTCGCCAACGAAACACTCGATGATCTGGCAAGCCTTGCCGGTATTGGGGACAAGGTTGCCGCCATTACCACCCGCTCCATGAATGGCGAGCTGGATTTTGCCACCTCCCTGCGCGAACGCGTGGCCCTGCTGAAAGGCCTGCCCCAAAGCCTGCTGGAAAAAGCATGGCAGGATGTGCGCCTGAACCCCGGCGCGGTGGAAATGGTGCGCACCATGCGTGCGCATGGCGCCTACACGGCGCTGGTATCGGGCGGGTTTACCTTTTTTACCTCCCGCGTGGCCGCCCTTTGCGGGTTTGAGGAAAACCACGCCAACACCCTGCTGGCAGATGAGACAGGCCACCTGACCGGTACCCCCGGCCTGCCCATTCTGGGAGCGCAGACCAAGCTGGACCTGCTGGAAAAACTGGCCGCCCAGCACGGGCTGGACGATGCAGCATCTCTGGCTATTGGTGATGGGGCCAACGACCTGCCCATGCTGCGCCGGGCGGGGCTTGGCATTGCCTTTTTTGCCAAGCCGGTTGTGCGTACCGAGATCGGGGCGCAGATCAACCACACCTCCTTGCGTACTGCCCTGTTCATGCAAGGCTACCCTGCGTCTGCCTTTGTCAGCGCATGACGCCCCGCAACACCCCCGCTGAGCGCACGTAAGGAGCACAGGCACCATGCAGTTTGACCCGAGGGATATCTCAACCTACCCCATCGCCCGCGTCATCAGCATTGTGGTCGGGGCTGGGCTGGTTCTGTACTGCTTTAACTTCTACCTCACCCTGCCGCAGGACACGCCAGAGCATGTCATGCGGCATGTGGCGGCCCTTATTGTGGGCACCATTCTCCTGCTTGGCAGTATCTGGATCTAGTCTGGCCCTGCGTGCGGTAGGGCTTTGTGCATTGCACCCCCCTCCCCTACAGGGTAGGGATTAGGGTATGGTTCATACAACACACCCCCAGATCCGGCGGCAACTGCAACAGGCACACGGCCACCTTGCCAAGGTTATCACCATGATGGACGAAGGCCGGAGTTGCGCCGATCTGGCCCAGCAGCTTGAGGCGGTGGAAAGTACCATCCGCAAGTCCAAGCGTATGCTGGTCCAAGACCACCTTGAACATTGCATTATAGACGCCATTGCCGCGGGTGACATGAGCCGCGAGGACGCGCTGCGCGCCTTTGCCTCCCTGACAAAATACCTCTAGGGGGCAACGGAGGCATGCTGCATGTTCTGCGCCACCGCACATACCGCCACCTGTTTGGCGCGCAGCTTGTGGCCCTCACCGGCACCGGCCTTGCCACCGTGGCCCTTGGCCTGCTGGCTTTTCGCATAGCGGGGCAAAATGCCGGGGCCGTGCTGGGCACGGCACTCGCCATAAAAATGGCGGCCTATGTGGGGGTGGCCCCCCTTGCCGCAGCCTTTGCAAACCACCTGCCCCGGCGCACAACGCTGGTCCTGCTCGACCTTGCGCGGGGGCTTGTTGCGGCCTGCCTGCCCTTTGTAAATACGGCATGGCAGATTTACGCCCTTATCTTTGTGCTGCAATCAGCTTCCGCTGCGTTTACCCCCACCTTTCAGGCCACCATTCCCGACATTTTGCCTGATGAGGAGGAGTATACCGAGGCACTCTCCCTCTCACGCATTGCGTATGACATGGAGAGTGTGCTCAGCCCGCTGCTGGCTGCCGCCCTGCTGGGTGTTGTGTCTTTCCATGCGCTTTTTGCGGGCACGGCTGTGGGGTTTTTATGCTCGGCCGCCCTTGTTGTGTCTGTCCGCCTGCCCAGCCCCAAGGTGGTGCCGCACCAAAGCGTGTTTGAGCGCACAACCCGTGGCATTCGCCTCTACCTTGCAACCCCGCGCCTACGCGGCCTGCTGAGCGTTGATCTGGCTGTGGCCGCAGCCACCTCCATTGTGCTGGTCAACACCGTTGTTTACGTGCAGGCCCACTTTGGGCTGGGGCAGAGTGCCACCGCTGTGGCGCTGGCCTGCTTTGGGGCGGGGTCCGTGCTCGCGGCTCTGGGGTTACCGCGTGTGCTGGCACGCTGGGCCGATCGCACGGTTATGCTGGGTGGGGCCTGTCTGCTCTGTGTGGCCGCAGGTCTGGCTGTGTGGGTGCCAAGCTATGGCTGGCTGCTGCCATTATGGGCCGTGCTGGGCATGGGCTACTCCATTGCACAAACACCATCGGGCCGCCTGCTGCGCCGCTCCGGCACAGCCGAGGACCGGCCCGCCCTGTTTGCTGCCCAGTTTTCGCTCTCGCATCTGTGCTGGTTGCTGGCTTACCCGCTGGCCGGGCGCATGGGGGCGGCTTACGGGCTACCCGCGGCGGCCATGGGGCTGTGTGCGCTGGCGGTCGTGGCCACACTTGTGGCCCGCCGCGTCTGGCCCGCAGGTACTTAAAAACCCAGTCTGGTGTGCATCTCATCCACCAGTTCGGCTGTGTCATCCAGCGGGGTCACGTACCATGGCGTGGGCAGGCGGGTGGCACTCTCGCCCAGCACGCGCACGCGCCCGGCCAGTTCCAGCTCCTCCACAAACTCGCTGATCCGGCGGGACTTGCCCGGAAGCGGAAAAACCGTGACCGGCGCACGCCCTGCCACGGATTCGGACATCATGGACACGCTGTCTATGGTAACCAGCAGGTTATCCGCGCAGGCAATCAGGCCAATATAGGGGTTATCGCCTTCCCCATCCCACACAAAGCCGCCTGCGGGTTCTATAATTTCCTTCAGTGCGGCAAGGGCCTGCGGGTCCGTCCGGCGCGAGGCGGTTACAATCAGGCTGCCACCCTCGTCCTTACGGGTCTGCACCAGCACATGGGCAAGCCTGCGGGCCTCGGCCTCGCCCAACTGGAACCGTCCGTTGGAGCCGCCAACAAAGGCCGCCACAAGCGGGCGGGGCAAATGGGCCAGCCGTGGCTCCCATTCCTGCCGGGCGTGTTCAAGCTCCTCTGGGGTCAGCCCATGCAGGGCGGTGCGGCCAAGCAGAACATTGGGGCCGGAAATATCATCGTGGCGGCAGGCAATAATCAGGTCAAAGCGGGTTAAGGACTGGCGCGGGTTCTGGATCTGCACCACAGGGCGGCAATGGGCGCGCAGGGCCGCACCAATAGCGCCACCCTTGCCACCAATGCTGATGACCACATCCGAGCGCAGCAGATCCTTGTGGGACTCCAGCGTCTGCCCACCCACATCGCGCAGGCACGACCGGCCCAGCCAGCGTGGGCCAGCCAGCGCCATGCGCGCAACACGGCTGGGGCATACGGGCTGGAACGTACCATCCCACCCAGCGCGGTGGGCCAGCCCCAATGCCTGCGAACGCATGCCTGCAAAATTCTCTCCCACCACAAAAGCGTGGGGTGGGGTGTGGGGCAAACCCTCCGTGGGGTTGGAAACAGTTTGCGCACCTGCATACATTGCGCTCGCCATAACGCGCATTCCTCCGCTACACATCGGCCTTTGCAACCACGCGCCCTGCATGGTCCGCTTTGTCCTTGCAACCGGATTGCCTTTAAAAGCAAGGCACCTTGTACGCATTCCAGACCACGAGAAAGGCAACACTATGTCCGCTAGCTTCAAGGAGACGGGTCTCTCCCCAGCCCTTTGCGCCCACGCACAACAGGCAGGCATGGTGCAACCGACCCCCATCCAGCTAGCCGCCATTCCCGCAGCGCTGGAAGGACGGGACATTCTGGCCACCGCCCCGACCGGCACCGGCAAGACCGCCGCCTACACCCTGCCCATGCTGCACAGGCTGCTCAAGGCGCGCAAACCCCGCACGCTGCTGGTTATGGTGCCCACGCGTGAACTGGTGTTGCAGACCGCCAAGGTGTTTGCCGCGTGCATGGGTGTGGGCGGCAAAAAACCGGCCAGCGCCAAGCCCCTTAACCTGCCCATTATCTGCCTGTTTGGCGGCGCAGACCGGGACGAGCAGGCACGTGAGCTTATCCAGACCAGCGGTTTTACGCGTATTCTTATTGCAACGCCGGGCCGCCTGCTGGACTTTATCGGCACGGGCACGTGTGACCTTACGGACTGTTTTCAACTGGTCATGGATGAGTGCGACCGCCTGTTCTCCCACGAGTTTGAGGAGGAAACCCGGACCATCCTCAACTACCTGCCCACACCACGCCAGACACTGGCTTTTTCGGCCACCATGCCTGCGGCATGCAAAACCATGCTGGCAGGCATTACCTACAAACCACTTGAACTGAGTGTTGAAAAACCACCCGAGGAGCGTGCCGCCATCCGCCAGGGTGTGCTGTTTTTGGAAGATGAGCAGAAGGCCCCCTTCCTCAAAACCTTTTTTGGCCGCAGCCCCAAAACACGTAGCATCGTGTTTGTACGCACCAAGGCCGAAGCCGATGTGCTGGCAGCAACACTCAAAAAAGCGCGGCTGGCCGTAGCCCCCCTGCACGGAGACCTGACACAGGACAAACGCACAAGCACAGTGGCAAGCTTTGGGTCTGGCCGCCTGTTCATTCTGGTGGCAACCGATGTGGCTGCGCGCGGGCTGGACATTGCCTCTGTCACGCAGGTGATCAACTACGATGTGCCCGAACTGCCCGAAACCTATCTGCACCGCATTGGCCGCACAGGCCGTGCAGGGCAGAAAGGCTCGGCCCTAACCCTGTGTTCGGGGGCTGAGCGCAAAAACCTGCGGCAGGTGGAAGTGGGCGCGCATGTTAAACTGCGTGTGCTCAGCACGGAGCAGGCCCTCCCCCCCGTTAAAGCGGTGGCTTATACACATCTGCCGCTGCCGGCGACTGAA
>JBDNSL010000105.1:0-8290 GCA_047719095.1 Acetobacter sp. | reverse complement strand
ACATCCGCGACCGCGAAATCCAGTTGCAGACGCATGACGTGGCCGCCGTTATGGTCACAGCAACTCTCCCCCCCTTCTCCCACGGGGGCGGGCGGATTGATGTCACCGTCTCCGCTGTGGGTGACGCACAGGATCTGACCGGGGGCACCCTGCTGGTAACCCCCCTACAGGCTGCCGATGGCGAGGTGTACGCCGTGGCGCAGGGTTCGCTTGTTACCAACGCCTTTACGGCGGGTGGGCAGGCCGCCACGGTTACGCGCAACATTCCCACCAGCGGGCATATCGCCAATGGCGGGGTGGTCGAGCGTGAAGTGCCGGTCAGGCTGGGGGAGACAGGGGTTATCCATCTCTCCCTCCACAACCCCAACTTTACCACCGCCACCCGTGTGGCCGAGGTGATCAACCGCAGCATTGGCCCGCGCATGGCCACAGTGGATGACCCGCGCACCATTGCCGTGGACCTGAGCGGGCGCAACGCATCCCTCACCCTGTACCGGATTGGGGATTTGCAGATAGAGCCGGACACCATGGCCAAGGTTGTGGTGGACGAGGCCAGCGGCACCATTGTTATGGGCGACAGTGTGCGTATCAGCACCGTGGCCATTGCACAGGGCAACCTGACCATTCAGGTCACGGAAAGCCCGCAGGTGGTCCAGCCCGCACCCTTTTCCAACGGTGTAACCGCCGTGGTGCCCCGGACACAGGCCAATGTGAGCACGGATAGCTCGCACAGGCTGGGTATCCTGCGCGAGGGGCCAACACTGGCCAGCCTTGTGGCGGGCATGAACGCGCTGGGCATGGGCCCGCGTGACATGATTGGTATTTTGCAGGCCATCAAGGCCGATGGCGCCCTGCAGGCCGATCTGGAAGTCAGGTAGTTCAGAGCATGAGCGCAGTCTCCAACGTGAGTGCGGCCCAGATTGCCAGTGTGCAAAACACGGCCGCGCAGAACACCGCCACCCAAGCCGGTGGGCAGTCGGGGGTAAGCCCCCAGATGCTGGAAAAAATCCGCAAGGCCGCCATCGAGTTCGAGGGCGTGACCATAGGCGAAATGCTCCAGCCGATGTTTGACACGGTGGATACGTCCAACGGCCTGTTTGGTGGCGGGGCGGCGGAGTCCCAGTTCCGGTCCATGCAGGTGTTGGAAATGGGCAAGCAGATTGCCAATAATGGCGGCATTGGTCTGGCCGACAGCGTGTACCGGCAGATGCTGGCCATGCAGGAACAGGCACAGCAGGAAACACCAAAGCAGAAAAAAGGCCGGTCATGACCGATAAGCCAGAAGATCTACAGGGCCGCCTGTTGCAGGGTTTTCAGGCGGTCAGCGCCCTGCTGGAGCAGGAAAACGCACTGCTGACGGCAGGCGAGTGGCAGGATGTGGAAAAACTGCTGCCCCGCAAGCGCGAGTTGATGCAGGTCCTGCGCAAGCTGCTCCCCGCTGGGCAGGCCAAGCCGCTTACGGCGGAGCAGCGCAGCACCAAGGTCACGCCGGAAATGGAAGCTGCGGTCAAGCACTTTAACACTCTTGTACGCGCCAATGACACGCTGCTCCAAAGTGCCATTGCAGCACAGGGCACGCTAATTAAGCTGGTGCTGGAGGATGCTGTGCAGGAGCAGC
The DNA here is from genome assembly GCA_047719095.1 of Acetobacter sp. Classification (GTDB taxonomy): domain Bacteria; phylum Pseudomonadota; class Alphaproteobacteria; order Acetobacterales; family Acetobacteraceae; genus Acetobacter. The sequence continues at coordinate 6,672 of JBDNSL010000105.1, read as the reverse complement.
GCACAGGCTATGGTGCGTCGGGCGGCTACGCGGTGGGGGCCCACGCGGGCGCGCTGGCCCTGCGGAGCGATGTATAAGCGCCACGTTTTGCTGTTAGGGGCGCTCTGCCAGATGGCGGGTAGGCTGGCTTACCAGTAACCACCCAGAACCTGACGAGGCTGGTCCCCTGCGGGGTCAGCCCCTGCGTACCATGCGCTCCAGTCCCACAAAAAGGTGTCACGCCGGTTTTCTGCCGTCATGGCTGCCAGCTCATCCACGACCGAGGGGGGCTGCTTTTTCTTGTTCCGCATGGCGGTCACGTCCATGTTGCGCAGGGTGCGGAAGGCTGTCTCGGACCCCATATACACACACCCGCAACCCAGCGGGTCCGCGTACAGGTAGATCGGGCCGGAGGGAGAGGGACGGTAGGTCAATTCCCCCGGTGGCAGCAGGTTCATCATCGCGTAGCGCGCGGTTGTGTTTGCCTGATGGGCAATAAACCCTGCCTCGGACAGGGTTCTCCCTTTTTCCAGATACGGTGCGGCGGGGGACATGCACCCGCTCAGCATGGCGCACAGCAGCCCGGTTGCGGCCTGCGCCAGCCGTTTGGCGGGGCGGGTTGCGGCCTTGGCTGGTAGGGGGCTGCCTGTGTGCATCTGGCGGGTTCCGTGATGATGGTTTTTTACAAAGAGGGCAGAGCAGTATCGGCCATGCACAGCGGCGGCACGCAGGCATAGGCTTTTATGGTCGAGTAATGCAGGCTCATCAATTCTTCAAGCGTCTGCGCGGCCCGGCCGGTTGCGTGTGCTGTGGTGGCGGGTATGGTGGTGCTGGTCAGGGGCAGGCATGCCTTGATCAGCTTGTCCGCCCCCGTGGGGGAAATGGCATAGCCGCACACGCTCAGGGTGGACATGAGCGCAAAGGCAAGGGAGGTTACGTCCATCTCGCTCAGTGCGGCCGCACCTTGGGCGGAGTAGGGGGGCTGCACCGCACCGCTGAACAGGGCCAGATCGGGCAGAATGTCCAGCTGGAGCGTGGCACCTGGCGCGCTGCCCCACAGAACAAAGTCCCAGTCGTGTGGCAGGCTGGCCAGAATGCGCGTGCTTTCGGTCTCAAAGTTGGCGCACAGCACGGCGTTGCTTGTAAAGATATGGGCAGGTGTCTGGTGCTGGGCCACATTGCCCCAGAGCGAGACATGGGACAGGGCCTTTGCAAAAGCCGCCTGCGAGAACAGACATTCCGCAGAGATCAGGTTCATCTTCTGCATGGCCTGCACATCCAGAGCCTGTTCGTCCATGCCCACGGAGCGAACAAGGTCGGGCACATGGGCGTTCAGCCGCTCGAACCGTTCTGTCTGCTCGGGTGCTGCGTTGCTGCTGATGAAAAATTTGAACATCTACGGTTCCTGACGGGTGGCGAGAGCTGAAAAGGCGATCACAAGTGGGGCGCCCCGGTGAGCGGGCACGTTAACGCCCAGACCACAGCTGCCACGACGAGCCCATAACTGCCCCCAACGATACGGCACACAGGAGCACATGGAAAGCCTTGAGCTACGCCAAACTTGGTGGAGCATATTCCTGTGGCTTTGTCGGGGGCAAAATCGTATGATAATGCGGACTCTGTATTTTTTTTGGGCTGTATGCACGGCCCGCCCTGTTGGGCGACATACGTAAAGGATTGGATTGATGAGCATTAGCGGTGTCTCACCGGTAAGCCAGTATCTGACGGCCCTGAAGAATGAAGATACCGCTGCCTCCACCTACGCCAAAACGGATGTGACCACCAAACAGACGTCTGCTGCGTTCGAGAAGGATGCCGCGTCCATTACCAGCGTTGACGCGCTGATGAAAAACTACTCGGCCCTGAACGTGGTGCTGGGTGCGTATGGTATGGACTCCTATACTTCCGCCACGGCACTGGTCAAAAAGCTGCTGACACAGGACCCCACCTCCTCCACCTCCCTTGCCCAAACATCGAGCAACGCCACGTGGCTGGCTTTTGCCGATGCGTTTAAAACATGGGGCGAAGGTGGGGGCACGGTGCAGACATCGCCGCTGACGTCTTCTACCATCACCTCCATTATCAACGAATACGAGACCACGACGGACTCGTCGGTCCAGAGCGATATTTCGACCTTCCAGTCCGCAGCGCCCCAGATCACCACCGCGTCTGCCCTTCTGGCCAACACGACGGTGCTCAATGTTGTGCTCAGTGCTTACGGCATGGATGCGCTGGAGGGGGACACAGCCGTGCTCACCTCCCTGCTGACGCAGGACCCCACCTCCTCCACGTCGCTTGCACAGACATCGGGCAATGCATCATGGCTCCTGTTCGCCAACGCGTTTCAGGACATGGGTAAAAATGGCGGCACGGCCTCGGTCTCGCCCTTTACCTCCACAACCATGACCTCCATCACCCAAGGTTATCAGATTGCGGTCAATTCGGCGGTGGATGCGAACATCACCACCTTCAAGGCGCAGGCCGCCACCATGACCTCGACCTCCGAACTGCTGAACAACCAGACCGTGCTGTCCATGGTCATGTCCACCTACGGGCTGGATTCCAGCACGGACAATTCCAGCATTCTCACATCGCTGCTGACACAGGACCCCACCTCCACCACATCCCTTGCCCAGACATCGGGCAACGCTGCATGGCAGGATTTTGCCACGGCCTTTAAAAGCCTTGGGCAAAATGGGGGCACGGCCACCGCCACGCCGTTTACTACGGCTACCATCAGCACCATTGCCAGCAAGTATTCCGATGTGATCGACGCAGGCACCACAAGTGCGATCAGCTCGTTCAAAAGCGATGCGGCGGGCATTACCTCGGCCTCCGCTCTGCTTAACAACAGCTCGGCTCTGCAGGTTGTGCTGGGGGCTTACGGCCTTGGGTCGTTGGCTTCCGACCCGGCCGTGGTCAAGACCCTGCTGACACAGGACCCGGATTCGGCCACCTCGCTTGCCCAGACATCGGGCAATACGGCGTGGCAGACCTTTGCCGAAGCCTTCAAGGCATGGGGGCAGAACAACGGGCAGGGGGCCATTATGTCCACCTCCTTTGTGTCGTCCCTGACGTCGGCCTTCCAGACCAACACCGACTCGCTGGTGCAATCAAGCGTTGCCAGTTTTGAAAGCTCGGCCGGGTCCATCACCACCGCGTCTGCCCTGCTGGCCAACACGGCGGTGCTCAATGTGGTGACGGGCGCATATGGGGTAGATGCCTCCAGTAACGAGGTCTCTCTGCTGACATCGCTGCTGACACAGGACCCCAGTTCCTCCACATCGCTTGCCAGTGCCTCGGGCAATGCATCGTGGCTGAGCTTTGCCACCGACTTCAAGGTCTGGGGGGCCAGTGGGGGCAGCGTCAGTGCCACGCCGTTTACGGCTGACAAAATCCAGAGCATTGTGGACGACTACCAGTTGCGGCAGTACGAGGACAGCACGGCCCTGAGCGACAACGGCGTGGGCAACGCCCTGTACTTTACCCGCACCATGAGCAGCATTACATCGCTGTCGCAGCTTATGTCCGACCCGATCTTGCTTAAAGTGGCAGAAACCGTGTCGGGGTATAATCCGGACCAGTTTGGCGCGCTGGATTATGACCAGCAGGTGCGTATTCTGTCCAAAAAGGTGGACCTGACCAAGCTGTCCACCCCCAAGCAGATCCAGCAATATGCGGAGCAGTATCTGGCCATGTTGCAGATCAACCCGCAAACGCCCGATACCCCCGCCTCCATGCTCGACCTGTTTGGCGGGAGCAGTGATGACGACATTCTCTCCCTGTTCGGGGATGATTCCTCCACCTCGGGTGATCTTTATTCCAGCCTGTTCTAGGCCCGCAGGCCCCACCCGCTTGGCCGGTGTGGGGCGGCGTAACCCCACATCTGTCTGGTTGATACCGTGAGTTCGGACCCGCATTCTCCCTCGGCTGTTGACGCATCCGTTTTTGCTCTCTCCGGCGTGCTGGAGGCGGTGCGTGGCGCCATTGCCAACCCCCGGCATGATGTGCCGGTGGGGCTGCTGGAAGGCCGTGTGACTGGTCTTTCCGGCCTGTCTGTCTCGCTCAGCGGGCTGCGAGACTTTACGGGTGTGGGCGACCGCGTAACCATTTACGGGCTAGACGGGCGGCATACGCAGGCCGAAATTGTGGCCTTTGCGCAGGATATTGCCATAGCCATGCCTTTTGGCTCGCTGGAGGGCATAGGCTCGGGCTGTCGCGCCACGTTCCAGCTATACGATCAGGAGCAGCGCCGCCGCCGTGCTGGGGGTACGCTCATTGTCAACGCCGGGTGGCAGGGCCGGGTGGTGGACCCCATGGGCCGCCCGATGGATGGCAAAGGCCCGCTGCCGTCCGAGGGCACGGCCCAGCGGCTCCACGCCGCCCCGCCCGAGGCCGCCATGCGTGCGCGCCTTGGCCCGCGCATAGACCTTGGGGTGCGTGCGCTCAACCTGTTTACCACCTGCCGCGAGGGCCAGCGCCTTGGCCTGTTTGCAGGCTCTGGTGTGGGTAAATCCACCCTTATGGGCATGCTCGCGCGGAATACGGCGTGCGATGTGGCGGTTATTGCGCTGGTAGGGGAACGTGGGCGCGAAGTGCGCGAGTTTGTGGAGGATGATCTGGGGCCGGAGGGGCTGGCCAAGTCCGTTGTGGTGGTTGCCACGTCCGACACATCCCCCCTTATGCGGCGCGAGGCCGCCTATGCCGCCATGGCCGTGGCCGAGCACTTCCGCGATCAGGGCAAGTCGGTACTGATGCTGATGGATAGCGTGACCCGCTTTTGTCAGGCCCTGCGGGAAATTGGCCTGTCCTCGGGCGAGCCACCGGCCACGCGTGGCTACCCGCCCAGTGTTTTTGCCGAACTGCCCCGCCTGCTGGAACGCGCAGGTCCGGGGCTTATGGACGAGCACGGCCATGCAGGGCAGATGACCGCCATGTTCTCCGTGCTGGTGGAAGGGGATGACCAGAACGAACCCGTGGCCGATGCCGTGCGCGGTATTCTGGACGGGCATGTGGTGCTGGAGCGCCGTATTGCGGAATCTGGCCGTTACCCTGCGGTTAACGTGCTGCGTTCGCTCTCGCGCACCGTGCCGGGATGCCTGACGGAGGAGGAAAACCAGCTTGTGCTGCAAGCCCGCTCCTGCCTGTCCACATGGGATGAGATGCAGGATATGGTGCGTCTGGGGGCATACCGCCCCGGCAACGACCAGCGTGTGGACGAAGCCATTCGTGTAGCCCCGGCGGTGGAGGAAATGCTGAAGCAGCGCAAGGGCGAGCGTGCGACCCTGCCCGAAAGTTTTGATGCCCTGCGGGGCGCGTTATCGTAGCTGAGCCTGCATGAGTAGTGCGCGAATCCGCTCCCTGCACGCGCTGGTCCGCGTGCGCAAGCAGGAGGTGGACGAGGCCCGCGCAGGCATGGCCCGTGCGCTGGCGGCCGAAAGTGCGGCTCTGGCCGAGCTGGAGCGGCAGCTGACCCAGATTGAAGTGGAGCGGGATGAGGCCGAGGGCGATGCCGGGCGGGAATCCTTTCGCCTCTGGCTGCCCATAGCGCAGGAAAACGTGGTGCGGGCCGAGCATGTCGTGCTCAGAACGCGCAATGATTCCATGCGGGTGCGTGAGGAGCTGATACAGGCCAACGCCGCGTTCAAGGCCGCGCAGACCCTGCTGGAGAAGCGCGAGGAGGAAGCGCGTGTGCTGCTGGCCCGGCGCGAACAGGCGGAGCTGGACGACCTGGCCCGACGTGCGCGTCCGTTTTTTCCGTAGGTCGGGCAAGGGGTATTATTTGGCGGCTGTAAACGTCAAAGCCATGAAAAAACGATGGCGCATGGCTCTTTTCTTATGTTTGATCCTTGAGAAAGCGGAGTGCGCCCGCTATCGCTTACAGATCATAAGGGGCTGACAGTGATCGTACCATGCGACCCGTTTCTCCCCACACTCGTGAGTGATTAGGAAAACGTATGCAACAGACAGCGCAGCAACCCGCAAAAATCTTTATTGCAACGCCATGCTTTGGCGGGATGGTGACGCAGGAGTATATGGAATCCATCATTGCCTGTGCAGGGGTGCTGCAGGTGCCCATGACCCTGTCCCTGCTGGGTGATGACGCCATGATCAGCCGGGCGCGCAATACCCTGACGCACAAGTTCCTGACCCTGTCTGACGCCACGCATCTTTTGTTCATTGACGCCGATATTGGCTTCCCGGCCGAAGCTCCGGCCCGCCTTTTGGCCGCAGGCAAGGACGTGGTGGCCGGGGCCTACCCGATCCGCGAGTATTTCTGGGACAAAACCACGCAGGAGAACATGCTGCGCGGTGAACCACAGGACACGGCCTCCCTGCGTTATGTGGGCGAGACCGAGGCCATGCACCAGCAGATTGAAAAAGGCCCAATGGTTAAAACCCATTATGCTGGCACGGGGTTCATGCTTATCAGCCGCACAGCGCTTGAACGCATGGTCAAGGCCTACCCCGAGACCGCCTACACCCGCATAGATGCCGCCAATGGGGAAACGGGCAGCACCGCCCACGCCCTGTTTGACGGCAGCATTGACCCCGAAACCGGAACCTACCAGAGCGAAGACTTTACCTTTTGCCGCCGCTGGCGCGAAATTGGTGGAGAAGTCTGGCTGGATACATCCATCAATCTGACACATGCAGGCCGTGCCGCGTTCCATGGCAAACCGGGCTGCCGTG
>JBDNSL010000104.1:0-8348 GCA_047719095.1 Acetobacter sp. | reverse complement strand
CCCCCCACAGATGTCGGCCGGTATGCGTATGATGCGGTTGACCGTACCTTCCTCAAACAGCGGGTCGAACAGTTCCGTGATCAGGTGCAGCGCCGGATATCCGGCGCTCTGAGCGAGGATGAATTCAAGCCCCTGCGCCTGATGAATGGCCTATACCTGCAACTGCATGCCTACATGCTGCGGGTGGCCATTCCCTATGGTATTCTCAGCGCTGCCCAGATGCGTACACTGGCGTATATTGCACGCCGGTATGACCGTGATTACGGGCATTTTACAACGCGGCAGAACATCCAGTTCAACTGGATCCGGCTGGAAGATACTCCCGATATCCTGAATATTCTGGCCGATGCGGAAATGCATGCCATCCAGACCAGCGGGAACTGCATTCGCAACGTAACATCTGACCAGTTTGCCGGAGCTGCGCGAGATGAAGTGCTGGACCCGCGTGTGCATGCAGAAATCCTGCGTCAGTGGTCCACCTTGCACCCTGAATTTACGTTTTTGCCGCGTAAGTTCAAAATCGCCATTTCTGGCAGTGCACAGGACCGGGTTGCTGCCCGCTTCCATGACATTGGGCTTCTTGCCCGTCAGGGAGAGAACGGGCGGGCGGTCTTTGAGGTTTTTGTTGGTGGCGGTCTGGGGCGTACCCCGATTGTTGGCGTAAAACTGCGCGATGACCTGCCAGAAGAAGACCTGATCGCTTATCTCGAAGCCGTGTTGCGTGTGTATAATGCGTATGGACGGCGGGATAATATTTACAAGGCCCGGATCAAAATTCTGGTGCAGGCTCTGGGGCTGGATGCCTTCAGGAACGAGGTTAACGCCGAGTTTGTGGCCATGGACCGCAGCCGCTACCGTCTCGCACCCGAGGTGGTGGAGGCCATTCGCGCCCGCTTTGCAAATCCGGTTTTTGAGGATGCAGGGCAAGCCCCAGCCCAACTGGCCGTGCAGCTTAAGGCTGACCCTGCGTTTGCCGCATGGGTTGGCACCAATACCCACCCGCACCAGCAGGATGGTTATTGCAGCGTAACCATCTCCTGCAAACCTGTTGGGGGTATTCCGGGGGATGTGACATCCGCCCAGATGGACCTGCTGGCCGATCTGGCAGACGATTACAGCTTTGGCGAATTGCGGATAACGCATTTGCAAAACGTGGTGCTGGGCCATGTTCGCAAGGACCGGCTGTTTGCACTGTGGCAGGTTCTGGCCGCCAATGGTCTGGGCACGGCCAATGTGGGTATGATTACCGACATTATTGCCTGCCCCGGGCTGGATTATTGCGCGCTGGCCAATGCACGCTCCATTCCTATTGCGCAAAAACTCAGCCAGCGCTTCTCCAATGCCGCCCTTCAGCACGAAATTGGGGCGCTACGCCTGAATATTTCGGGCTGCATCAATGCCTGCGGTCATCACCATGCCGGGCATATCGGTATTCTGGGGGTTGATAAGCGTGGGGAGGAAGCCTTCCAGATCACGCTGGGGGGGAATGCGGGGGAAGATGCTTCCATCGGGCAGATTATTGGCTCCGCCATGTCGGAAGATGAAACGGTTGATGCCATTGCCAGAATTGTTGATACGTATCTGGTCCAGCGCAAGCCGGGCGAACGCTTTATAGAAACCTGCCGCCGCCTTGGTGCCGCGCCATTCAAGGATGCAGCTTATGCCACTGCTTGAGAACGCACAGATTATAACCGACGGCTGGACACTGGTTCAGGACGATCAACCCCTGCCAGATGGAGACATTCTGGTGCCTCTGGCACGCTTGTCCGAAGGGCTGGGCAGGAATGGCAAAGGGCGTCTGGGTGTGGCACTCAAACCGGACGAGCGGGTGGAAGAACTTAGGGAAGCCCTGCCCCGCCTTGATCTGGTTAGCCTGATGTTTCCCATTTTCCGTGATGGCAGGGCTTTTACGCAGGCGCGTTCTTTGCGCGAACATCTGCATTTTGCAGGAGCGGTGCGCGTAACAGGGCATTTTCTGCCGGACCAGTACGAGTTTTTGTTGCGGTGTGGTGTCAGTCAGTTTGATATCCCAGAGCAAAGTGATCTGGCCGTGTGGAAACAGGCGCATGAACGCCTGACTGTTGCCTATCAGCCCTCTGTTCTGAACGAGCGACCCGAAGGATTTGCATTCAGGCGGTTTCTTTCCCCCTGAATGCTTCGGGCATGCGCGTAGAACAGACCGAGGCAGCCGCACAGCCCTCCTCCTGTCCCTCACAGGGGGCGTGGCTGTTGCGCCTATGGTCTGTTGTGGGGGGCTGTCTGGCCCCCGTTCTTCCTTTTTATCTGCGTTGGCGGCAGACTAAAGGAAAAGAAACTCCCGAACGTGTGCGAGAAAAAATGGGCTTTCCATCCCGTTCTCGCCCCAAGGGAAAGCTGCTGTGGTTCCATGCGGCCAGCGTGGGGGAGGTTTTGTCCATTCTCCCTCTGGTGCAGGCCTGTCTGCGGCAAAATTCCACTATAAACATACTGGTGACAACTGGCACAGTTACGGCCAGTGCCATTGTGGACCAGCGTTTTGCCCACCCCCGGCTTGTGCACCAGTTCATACCGCTGGATGTACCAAGGTGGTGCCGCCGTTTTTTGGACTATTGGGCTCCTCAAGCGGCAGTTTTTACCGAAAGCGAGTTATGGCCAACCCTGCTGGGTGCATGCCATGCCCGCCACCTGCCGGTTGTGCTGGTTAATGGTCGCATGTCGGAGGCATCTTTTCGGATGTGGCGGCATGTACCCGGTGTTGTGGGGCGGATACTCGGCTGTTTCACTTGGGTATCGGCCCGCACGGAGGCGGATGCCAGGCGTTTGCACACGCTGGGTGCGGCAACCCAACACGCTTGGGGAGACCTGAAAACCGCGGCACTCCCTTTGCCAGTGGATATGCAGTCTCTAGCACAGGTGCAGGCCCATATTGGCGCGCGCCCGGTGTTTGTGGCGGCCTCTACCCACGCAGGAGAAGAGGTGCAGATTGCACAGGCGGCAGACCTTGCCCGCCAGACCTACCCTGATCTGCTAACAATTATTGTACCACGCCACCCCGAGCGCGGAGCGGAAATTGCAGCCCTGCTCAACGCAGCACCTCGGCGCGCGCTTAATGCAGTTCCAACTGCTCAGGACGCTTTTTGGGTGTGTGATACGCTGGGTGAACTGGGGCTCTTTTTCCGCCTTTCGACGTGTGTGTTTATTGGTAACAGTCTGCCAGGATGCCACGGTGGCGGGCATAACCCGTTTGAGCCCGCGCGCCTTGGCTGCGCCATGGCGACTGGCCCCCTGACCCATAATTTTGAAGAGGCGTTTGAAACCCTGCACGGCCGTGTTCAGCGTGTGCAGGACGTGCGCAGTCTGGCGGAATGGGTGGAACGAATGCTGACACGCCCCGCCGAGCGTATGGAACTGGGGCAGCAGGCACTAAAAATTGCACGCGTTAATGAGACCTTGCCAGAGGAACTGGCAGGGCAAATTCTCGCACTCGTATGATAAAACTGTCCCCACCAGCATTCTGGTCTAATCCGCGCGCCAGTTTATGGCCTGCCCTTCTGGCTCCGTTTTCATGGGGTGTGGGGGTGGCTGCCCGGCGTAGAATGCAACGCATGGGGTGGCGTGCACCGGTGCCAGTACTGTGCTGTGGCAACATGACTGTGGGCGGCACTGGCAAAACCACGGTGGTGATTGATCTGGTCCAACGTTTGCTCGCACGCGGTTGCAGACCACATGTTTTAACCCGAGGCTACGGCGGCCACGTGCCAGACGGTACCCGTGTGGACCCCGCGGCCCATACTGCGTGGCATGTGGGGGATGAGCCGTTGTTGCTGGCCGCGTTGTGCCCGGTCTGGGTTGGGGGGGATCGTGCTGTGTCTGCCCGGCGGGCGGTCCGTGCTGGTGCGGATTGCCTGATCATGGATGACGGTTTTCAAAATCCCTCTGTGGTTAAAACGGTCTCGCTTTTGGTGGTGGATGGGGCTGTAGGACTGGGAAATGGGCATGTTCTGCCCGCAGGCCCCCTGCGTGAGAGGGCTGTGGACGCCCTTGCCCGGGCTGATGCCGTGCTGATGATCGGGGCAGATCAAACCGGCATGGCGCAGAGTGTGGGTGATGTGCCAGTTGTTTGGGCACATCTGGAGCAAAGCGCTATACCGGAAGCCCTTAGGGGACGTTCCTGCGTGGCTTTTGCGGGAATAGGGCGGCCGGAAAAATTTTTCAACGGTTTGCGGGGCGCGGGCCTGAGCGTGCGTGACGCGCTTTCTTTTCCCGACCATTATGCGTATAGCAAGCGCGATATGCAGCGGCTTGGGGCGCTGGCCCAAAGGCTGGATGCACAACTTGTGACAACCCCCAAGGATGCCATGCGCCTACCTGCCAGTTTTCGCCAGAATGTTGTTGAAGTGGGTGTGCGGCTGGTCTGGCAGGACCAGCAGGCACCAGAATCTCTGCTGGATACACTTCTGGCTCAGCCGATATGAAAAAGCAGCGCGTAGCCATACGTTACCGGCTGGAAGCCTTGGTTGCCTACGCACTGGTGTGGTTTCTCCAACGCCTGCGGCCAGACCAGTCTTCCAATTGTCTTGGTCTTTTTTGCAAAGCCATAGGCCCGTATCTTCCTAGTTCCAAAATTGCGCTCCGCAATCTGGAACTGGCTATGCCTGAACTGGATGAACCCGCACGCAAACGCATTGTGCAAGGTGTATGGGAAAATCTGGGCCGAACCTTGGGGGAACTGCCCCACCTTGCCTCCTTGCAGGAAAACACCCCTGCCGGACCGGGGTTTGAGGTACAGGGGGCGCAGTATCTGGCTCAGCAGGCCTTACAAGGTGGGCCTGCTCTGTTTGTTTCGGGCCATATTGCCAACTGGGAAATGTTGCCAGCTGCCACGGCTCGGCATGGGGCACCCTTTGCTTCTTTCTACCGTGCTGCGGGTAACCCGCTGGTTGATGCCCTGCTCCGGTCCCTGCGTGGCAAGGCAATGGGGGCTGCGCCCATGCCTCTTTTTGCCAAAGGGGCCAAAGGGGCACGCGGGGCTTTGGCCTATGTGTCTGCTGGCGGTCGTCTGGGCATGCTGGTTGACCAGAAAATGAACGATGGGGTTGAGGCGTCGTTTTTTGGTCGCCCAACCATGACAGCCCCTGCCCTTGCAAGCATGGCGCTGCGGTACCGCTGCCCGGTTATTCCCGGCTATGTCGAGCGCTTAGGGCCAGCACGGCTACGCATTGTTGTTGAGCCGCCCCTTGATCTGCCAGACACAGGGGACAAGAAAAAAGACCTGCAACTGCTGGTCCAGATGATTAATGACCGTCTGGAGTGCTGGATAAGGAAAAACCCTTCAGGCTGGCTATGGCTGCATCGGCGCTGGGATAAAAAGCTGTATCGCTGATAGGCCCATGCTCAGTGCGATAGGTGCAGAAATATCAGGCATGTGGGGGGTGGGGGTATAAAGCGGGTCGCCCTGTTACAGGCTTGGCAGTATGATGGTGGTAGATACATTTTGTTGGAGTAGCCATTCCCATGCCACCTCTCCCTAGCCCTGCCCTTGCCACCCGACTGGAAGCCGCACGGGCTGTTGTGCATGATGCGGCCCGTCTGGCCATGGCCATGCGACCGCCGCCGGGTGGCCCGCAGGGGGAGTTGAAGTCCGCTCAGGATTGGCTGACGGAAACAGACGGCGCGGTTGAGGCTTTTATTGCCCAGCGCATGCAGGCTCTTTTCCCCGAAGATGGCTTTCAGGGAGAGGAAGGTGGGATCAGCCGCACAGGCTCTCTGCGGTGGGTTGTTGACCCGATTGATGGAACATCCAACTATGCCCGTGGCCGGTGCCGGTGGTGCGTCTCGCTCGGCCTGATGGATGGGGATGAACCCGTAGCCGGTGTGATAGACGCGCCTGCTCTGGGCGAAGTCTATACGGCATTGCGTGGGTACGGTGCTTTTTTGAATGGCAGGCCAATCAAAGCCTCTCCCATTAAGGACCCGGCCCGCTCCATGATCGAAATGGGTTGGAGTGGGCGTGTTCCCAAGCCCGTTTTCATAGAGAAGATGGATGCCATTATGGAACTTGGCACCATGCCTCGCTCTGGCGGGTGCGGGGCATTGGCGCTGGCCGATGTAGCCAGTGGCCGGCTGGATGGGTATATTGAAATTGTTATCAACCTGTGGGACGTGGCCGCTGCCCTGCCGCTACTGGCGGAGGCCGGGGCTGTTGTCTCTCCCTTTTTGCAAAATGGCGGGTTAACCGGGGGGGCAACCATTCTGGCCGCCAACCCTTATATTGGACCTGTCTTGGCCAAGGCTGTTTCCATTCCACTGGAATAACGACAAAATGGTGACAGGCCTTTCTCGTGCCACAAAAGCATGCTTTTTTAGACTATAATTCATTGGCTTATCGTGGAGAAACCTCGAATGCATTTCTTTAGGCGGCTGTCTTCAGTTTCTCTGGTTCTGGCGGCAACCATGCTCTCTTCTGGCATTGTCGCACATGCACAGGCGGCGGACAGTGCACAGTCCACCGTAGATAAAGCGGCCTTGAGCGTGCAGGACATCTTTCTCGGCGCAAATGGCCAGAGTGCTCTGGTGACAAACCTAGCCAAATCACGTGCGGTCATGGTCTGTCCCTCCATGTTCCGGATGTCCATTGCCTTTGGTGGGGCACATGGAGAGTGCGTGCTTTTGGCAAAAGATGCCCGTGGCTCCTGGTCAGACCCTGCATTTTACAAGCTGAGTTCCGCATCGTTTGGGATTCAGCTGGGGGTGCAAAGTTCACAGATCGTGTTTTTTATCATGACCGATCGTGGCCTTCAGGCGCTGTTGGATAGCCAGTTCCAGTTTGGCTCCAATGCAGGTGCGTCGTTTGCCAATATGAGTTCGGCCGTGGCCAGTGCAAACGCCGGAGCCAGCAATACAGATATTCTGGTCGCCCAGAAGTCTCAGGGTGTGTTTGCTGGTGCATCACTTGGCGGCAGCAAAATGACCGTCAATAGTGATCAAAACCGGGCGTATTATAAGCAGAGCGTTGGTCCGGAGGATATTGTTGTCAGCATGCGGGTTAATAACCCCGATGCGGATCCCCTACGCAGTGTGCTCATGCGTTATGCCCGCATGGCCCAGACCACGGCGAGCGCGCCAGCGGCGCGTGCGACTGGCAACTCCAATGATGTGGATAGTGACAGCACGGGCGCAACCGCTCCTAGCGGTGGTATTCAGCAGGAAAGCTTGTCCCCGGTACGGTCCACGCACTAAAGCGTCTTTTTCGTTTCTGTCTGGCATAAACCAGCCACCTTGCACCAGATGGTGTTAGTGGCTGGTTTTTTGTTTGCGCAGCAGCCCAACATTATGGTTGTGGTCGGCCAGTGTTGCTGCAAAATTGTGCCCACCTGTTCCGCTGGCGACAAAATAGAGCATATCCCCTTTTGCGGGGTGAGCGGCGGCTTGTAGTGCGGCACTCCCCGGCGAGCAGATTGGCCCCGGTGGCAGACCGGTATTCATATACGTATTGTAGGCGCTGGGGGTCTGGAGGTCCGCATGGGTGAGCGGCCTGTCCAGTGGGGGTCTACCCTGTGTCAGGGCATAAATAACGGTAGGGTCTGTTTGTAACCGCATGTTTTTTTGCAGACGGTTATAAAATACGCGGGCGATTGCAGGGCGCTCATCGGGTTGAGCTGTTTCTTTTTCAACAACCGATGCCAGAGTCAGCAACTCCTGTGGGCTGGTCAGCGGTAAATCGCTTTCTCGCTCTGCCCAGACCTGTTTGAGTGCCTGCGCCATGCTCGCCTGCATATGGGCCATAAGGTCCTTGCGGGAACTATTGCGCAGATAGGTATAGGTCTGGGGGAGCGTGCTTCCTTCTGCGGGGAGTGGAGCATCCCCGGTCAATAAAGGTGCGGCTTGAAGTAGGGCCTGAATCTGCCAGGCAGTCAGCCCTTCGGGGATGGTCAGCTTGTGCTGCACGGGTTTTCCATGCCGCAAAATCCACAATGTTTGTTTAATAGATGCTTGGGCGGGAAAATGGAGTTCCGCAGCGTGGAGTTGTCCGTCCTGACGGGTCAGGACAACAGCACTCAAAAATACCCGGCTATGCCACCAATCGTTTGGGATAACACCGGCATTTTGCAACGCCTCAAGTGATGTCGCATAATTACCATGAGGGACCACAATATCCTGATCCGTGGATAAGGGGCCTAAGCGGGTATAGGTCTGCCAGCCCAAAAATGCTGTCAGCCCCATACCGGCGCAAAGCATAAAAGCCCCGCCAGCAGACCACTTGAGAAAACGGAAAAGTTTACTGTGGCCTGAAGGCGGGGGAGCGTGTTTTTTGCGTTTAGACGCCACGCACGATCAGGCTGGCATTTGTCCCGCCAAACCCAAAGCTG
>JBDNSL010000103.1:0-8378 GCA_047719095.1 Acetobacter sp. | reverse complement strand
ATGTCTCGGCAACCCCCGAGATCTACACCTATTAAGTCGTCGGCAGCTACAGATGTGTATAAGACACACTTCTTCCTCATCCGCGCCATCGGCGGGGGGGGCATCCTCGGGAGGTGCCCCAAAATCCTCCAGATCCATGCTCCGTGGGTACAGGCTTACGGGTGCGTCCGCTGCCCCCCCGGAGGCAGCGCCATCCGCCGCCATGGCGCAGGCACCAGACCGCAGACACGCACTTGCTCGCATTATGGAATGATCTCGTCGTTGCCGCCGTTTTCGGTCAGGTCAATTTCACCCGCATTGGCCATGTTTTTGATAATGGTCACAATATCGACCTGTGCTGCGTCCGCGTCTTTTACGCGCACAGGGCCAAGGGCTGAAATTTCCTCGAGCAGAATGCTGCCCGCACGTTTGGACATGCACTGCAAGAACATCTTGCGGACCGTCTCGGACGCACCTTTGAGGGCGAGCGGCAGTTTTTCGCGGTCCACCTGCGCCACAATCCGCATAAGGGCCTCGTGCGGCAGGCGTTTGATATCTTCGAAGGTGAACATGAGCGCTTTCACCTTTTCCATATCGGCGTGGTTGCGCTTGTCCATGGACGCCATGAGGCGCGTTTCGGTCTTGCGGTCGAAGTTGTTGAACACTTCGGCCAGCAGTTCGTAACTGTCGCGCTTGGCCGAGCGACCAAGGGAGGAAATAAATTCGGACCGCAAGGTCGCCTCCACACTGTCCAGCACTTCGCGCTGCACCGTTTCCATGTGCAGCACGCGCATCATCACCTCGGTTGCGTAATCCTCTGGCAGCAGGGTCAGCACGCGTGCGGCATGGGCGGGCTGGAGCCTGCTGAGAATAACGGCCGCAGTCTGCGGGTATTCGTTGCGCAGGTAGTTGGCCAGAACCACCTCCTGCACATTGCCCAGCTTGTCCCACATGGTGCGCCCGGCCGGACCACGGATTTCTTCCATGATCTTGTCGACCTGCTCGCCCGACAGGGCCTTGCGCAGCAGTTCCTCGGTGGTTTCGTACGTGCCCACAAGCCCTTCGGACGACTCGAAGTTCTTGGTGAACTGCGCGCACACCTCCTCCACCACGGAAGCGCTGATAAGCCCCAGCCCCGCCATGGCTACCGACACGTCGCGGACCTCGTCCTCCTGCAACTGCTTGAGCACCTTGACCGCACGCTCGCGCCCGGCGGCCAGCAGCAGAATGGCAACCCGCTGCTTGCCGCTCAGGTGCCGTGTCTCATCATGCACAATGGAAGTGGGCGCTTCCTGCCGTGGCTCGGGGGCTGCTGTTGCAGTCTCGGACATGGACTAAGGCCCCTTCTTCGGTTCCGGAGCAGACAGCCAGCTCCGGATGATCAGTATGGTCTCATCAAGGTTGTTTTCAAAGCGATCGGCAACCCTATCCAGAGCTTCCTGGCGCAGCTTGCCCTGAACACCATCAAGATCCACAACCTTGCCATCCTCACCCACAACAGTGCCGGGGGTAAGCATCTGCCCGTTAGCACCCATGGCAAGGGTGCCACCCTCTGCACCAGCGGCGAGCAGTTTTTCGTGCCCGTGCAGTTCCTTGGATACAAGGGACACCAGACCCGTGCGGCGCAGCATGGGACGCAGGCCAATAAACAGCGCACCCAGCACCAGCAGAATGGGAATAACCCACTCAGCCATATAAATGAGCATCTCGCGGCTGAAGTAGTCCGTGCGGGAGCCTGCAAAATCAAACCCGCCATCGGGCATGAACCGCATGGAAACAACGCGCACCTCATCCCCACGGGCCTTGTCAAAGCCCACGGCGGTCTGCGCGAGTGTGGTAATCCGCTCCAGCTCGGAATCATCGAGTGGTGCCCAGACTTCCTTGCCGCTTTTGTCCTTGACCATGGTGCCATCAACCAGCACCGCCATGCTCACCCGTGCAACGCGCGGGCGCGACTGGTTGATAACGCGGACACGCTTACCAATTTCGTAATTATTGGTTTCTTCTTCCCGGTCATTGGTCGAACCGGTCTTGTTGTCCTGATTGGCGTTGGCGTTGGGCAGGTTGTTGCCAACCGTTGTGCTTGGGCTGGATTCGGTGTTGACGCTCTTGTCCGAACTGGTCTGCTGCGAGCGCAGGACCTGCTGGTTGGGGTCGTAACTTTCGTCCGTTTCATGCACCTCATCGGTGTTCATGGTGACTGCGGCGCGCGCACGCACATGCCCCGCACCCAGTGTGGGCACCAGCATGTCCTCCACCGCCTGAGCAAGTCGCTGCTCCTCGGCGTGGCGCTGCTTTTCCATCTGCGATTCCTGCCCGGCAAGGCTGTCCGGGTCACCCGGCTTGACCAGCACATCGCCGCGCGTATCCACGATGGAAATGTTCTGTGGCTTCAGGCCCGGCACGGCAGCGGCAACAAGGTTCTGGATTGCCTGAATGCCATCGGGCGCCATGCGGCCCGCACGGCCAATATCCAGCACCACACTGGCCTGCGAAGGATTGGTCTCGGTAGAGAACAGGTCGCGGTGGGGCAGAACCAGATGCACGCGCACATTACGCACCCCGTTGAGCAGGCGGATGGAACGCTCGAGTTCCCCCTCCATGGCACGGGTTTCGTTAATGGACTGCTCAAACTGCGTGCTGGTCAGGGTGCCGCTCTTGTCAAACAGCTCATACCCGACAGCGCCCCCGCTGGGCAGGCCATCCTTGGCCAGCAGAAGGCGCGCACTGGCAACCTTGTCCTTGGCCACAAAAATGCGCGTACCATCCTGACTGGTGGTGAACGAGATATGGGCCTTGGCAAGGTCATCGGCCATTTCGGCTGCCTCGGTCAGGTCCAGCTCACCATAAAGCAGCGTGCTTGTGCCGCCTCCAGCGTAGAAGGCAAAATAGCCCAGCGCTGCCAGCAGAGCAGCACCGGCAAAACCCAGTGCAATCTGCTGCGTGCGGCCAAGAGCCTTGAGACTTGTGAGAAAGTTTTTCATGCGGGAACGGCTACGCTGTCACGATGGAAAAAGGGGGAACAACACAACTCTCCAGACGTTTCAGCATCCAAACACTCCGCGGCTCCACCAAACCATGGCCTTGCCATCGCCTTGTCATGCCCGTCAAGGTATGCCGGGCGCTGTATAGCCATAAACACACGATGGGCACGTTGTGCCACAGTAAAAGAACAGCCTTGCAACACCAGACCCAACTCCAGCTTGTATTATACCCCGGTCCGGTGCGCCAAACGAACCCCGTTTTATGGATAATAGGCGTTTGTCGGCGGCGCCTTTTTGATCGACATATTCAACCGCTGCGCGTTCTGGTCCTGTGTCAGCCCGGTTGGGCCTTCCGCCACCTCACGCGCGACGTTGGGCATCAGGTCCGGGCGAGCCCAGCAGTCCACCCCGTTCCAGCTTTGTGTGCAGTATGGCTGCGGCGCAGGCGGCCGTTCGGGGGGGGCGCACCAGTCCTCCCCTTCCTGAATGTAGCCGGCATTGCACTCACGCCCCGTTATTTTGCTGGCCACCGTATCGGGGGAGCACCCCGAAACCGCCAGAACCAGGGCCAACATTATTCCGCGCCTGACCATCATGCCTGTCTGTTCCCGTCCTTCAAGCCTACCCGCGCACCCTGCGCCCGAACTGGCTGACGTAGGTGCCTGATGCCGCCAAGCCCGGCAAGCGGGCCGTTTGTGCCAGATGACGTGTTATTTTAAGCCACTTCCCATGCAAATGCGAGACAAGAGCCAGCTTTACCAAAAAAAACCGCCCCCATGCGGCTGGTCTTTTACGGCTGCGCCGCAGGCGCTGCCGCCCCGCGCGCACCACCTGCGGGTGGGGCGGGTGTGGACGGCTTGGCCCACCATGTGGCCGTGCCCATGTTCTGCGCGACCCGGTCCCCGCCTTCTGTGCCATCAGACGTGGCGTGGAAGCTGCGCACCCCCGCCATAAACTGGGAAATAAGGTTCACACGCTCGGGCGACATATTGCCCATAATGGCCGAAACCTTGCGGGTGTTCATTTTGCTGGCCACGGCAATCAGCACGTGAATGTCCATGATATTGAAAACCGCCGCCGCCTCCTTGGGGGGCATGTCCTCATAAATCCTGACCAGACGGTCCGTCTCGGCATCCATCACCTCGCGGTGGGCGGCCTGCTTTTGCTCCAGCGTAGCCATGGAGGCATCAAGCGTGTTCATTTTCTGGTCCAGCACCGCGCGGGCGGCGTTCAGCACATGCTTTTGCTGGTCAAGCTGCTGCTGCTCACCCTCAATAGTGGACTGGCGGGCCAGAATGTCCTTGACCAGATCGGCCTCGGCCTTGCTCACCTCGGGGTCCGGGTCGGGGCCTAGGCCGGTTTTGACCTGCGCGCAGGAAATGCCCTTGGAGCAGTCATCGGCCGAGACACCGACCTTTTTTTTGCTCCCCCCCGACGTGTCCCCCACATCGGGCGACATTTCCGCCGCCTCGTTCGCGTCAAGCACGGAAACCCAGCCCTCCAGCGCGTCTTTGTCGCTTTTGGTCTTGCTCCCGGATTCATTGGCCGAAGGCGTGCTTTCAGCCGCGGCCGCACTCGCGACAGACACCAAAGGCTGCGCCCCCGCGTCCGCACTATCGTCCTTCATGTGTCCGGCAATGGTGTGGATATTCATCGCCAGAAGAAGAGTCATCAGGCTTGATGAAACATGCACAAGTTTCCCGAACGACAAACGGGGTATCAGCATCACAACCTACGACATATCTTCATAAAAACACTCTGGCGACGGGGCGTGGCGGCAGACCCAGCCGGGCCACGGGGCGTATGGCCAGCCACACGCACCAAAAAGCCACCCCACGGGCCAGACACGGACTTACGACTGAGTATCGGACGACCCCACCAGAGAGGCATGGCCATCTTCCGTATCCGCAGAGGACCGGATAGCCTGATCAACACTACCCCATGCCGAACCACCGCTGGCTGTGGAGGACTTGCCCGCATCAGCCGTGGAGGATTTGGAGGAGGAGGACGATGCACCCGCCGCAGGAGCAGAGGAGGACTTGACCTCAACCTTGACCGGCTTGGCCGAAGAGGACGGCACCGTAGAGGCAAAGGAAGGCGGTGCAACGGGAGTTGCAACAAACGCTGCCGGAGCCGGGGTGGCCGGTGCGGGCGTTGCCGCCGGTGTGGCTGCCGCCCCGAATGAGGCCGTGGTGATTTTGAAATCACCGCTCAGCTCGGCACCCTTATCAATGCTGCACCCGCTCACGCCATCAAGGTAGAGCGTGCAGTTCTGAATTTTGGCAGTGCCCGTAGCAAAAAAGCGTTTGGCGCGGACAATCACGTTTTCCGCCGTGCCACGAATGACCACTTCATCGGCCACCAGCTCGCCCGAAACCACGCCACTTTCCAGAATATCCACAATCGGGGCCTGCAACTGCGCGCTGCGCACCGTGCCGCCAATGGCGATGGGGGTATCGGTTTCACACTTCAGGCTGGCAACATTCAGCCCCTGTACAAGTATGGTCTGGTTAGGCTCGGCCAGGGTGCCGAATGCGTTGTCACCGTTATTCATGCTTATCTCCCGTGGTGTTACCTGCCGATGATGCCAACATGGCCATCCCTGCACACTCCAGCTACCGCCAGCGTCCTTCTGGCCGCAGCACGCCGCCCCGGCATTGATGGCCATGCAACACACAGAAAACAGGCATTGCACAGCTTGTTGAATGGGGTAAATTGAACCGTTATGTCAAGTTATGCGTTGGGGAATGCCCCACCTTTTTGGAACCGTCATCGCAGCGCAACATAAACCCGGCATCCGCCCGCCTAGAACGGCAGGACATTGTCCAGAATCTGCTGGCCGTAACGCGGAGTCTGCTGCTTGGTCAGCTGCCCACGTCCACCGTAGGAAATGCGCGCCTCCGCAATACGGTCATGGGTTACGGTATTGTCTTCCAGAATATCCTGCGGGCGGACAACACCACTCACCATAAGCTGGCGCAACTCCCCGTTAATACGCACTTCCTGACGGGCCACCACCACAAAGTTACCGTTTGGCAGCACCTGCGTAATGGTGCCAGCCAGCGTGAGTGTAACCGCTTCTGTCCGGCGGATGGTGCCGGTACCGGCATTAGCGCTTGCGCTGCTCGTGTTCAGCGCATCAGACTGGGTCAGATGCGACAGCCCCTTGCCCTGAAAGCCGAACAGGCTGGGAATCCCGAAATCCTCCGACCCGCTGGACGAGGCTGAAGTATTATCCACCAGATTCGCGTTATCCGCGATCTCGACCTTGATGGTCAGCAGATCCCCCACCTGAGAGGCGCGCTGGTCTTTGAAGAAGGCGCGGCTCCCCGGCCGCCACAGGCTCCCCACCTCGGTTGGCGGTGGCTGAAGGGGGGGCATGGGCATGGTGACAGGCCGGTAATCGGGCGTTTGCGTGGGGTCCGATGTACGGGTCATGCGCGGGGGGTGCCCCAGTTCGCTCGTATCCGCCAGCCCGGAACAGGAGGCAAGGCCCAGCAATCCGACCATAATGGCGCCAGACAGACGGTGTTGGGTCAATAAGTCTCTCCAAGTCATTCGCTACTACCGGGGGTATGTGCCGCCCATCCCACCGGAGCGGGAGGACGCACTGATGCGGCGCAAGGCGTTACCATCCGATGGCATGGCGCCCGATGTGGTGTCCACCTCCATTTCGGACCCATTAAGGACCCGCCCTGTCAAAATCATTTTGCTGGCAAGGTTGAGTGCATGCACGTACTGGCCTGCCCCCCCGTCTTCCAGCGCCCGCCCCGTGGCCGACAGGCGCAGACCC
Organism: Acetobacter sp.; assembly: GCA_047719095.1. Taxonomy (GTDB): domain Bacteria; phylum Pseudomonadota; class Alphaproteobacteria; order Acetobacterales; family Acetobacteraceae; genus Acetobacter. The sequence continues at coordinate 1,622 of JBDNSL010000103.1, read as the reverse complement.
GGCGAGCTGTAGGAGAGCATAATGGGGTCCCCCTTGTGCATGACAATTGTGCGCCGCAGGTCGCGCTCAAGCACAGGTTCGTCCACCATAACACTGTGCAGCAGGGTCATACCCTCCACATCCGTGTCTCCCGTATAGGCTCTGGAGCCGGTGCGGCCTGTGTAGGCTTCATCCACCCGCACATCCGCTGCCGTAATAACCGCCCCGGCCGAGAGCGCATGCGTATAAACCAGCACACGCTGCGCCGCATGGACCACGCCGGTCAGCAGGAACGAATCCTGCGTAATGTCGCCCAGCGGATGGGTGCGATAAACGGTTGCGGAAAAGCGGCCACTCTTCTGGTCCCAGTCCACATCGGACATGACAACGGGCTTGGGGTCATCAGCCGCGACTGTCATGGGGTGAAAATCCCCCAGTTCGACCGTAACCGGGCCTTCGCCCAGATCAGGCAGGCTGCGCTTGACCAGATTGATAAAAAAGTCCCGGTCCAGCACGCGGCCTGCCCGCGTAACCGTAACCTGCGCCGTGGCGGACTGGTCCATCCAGTCCACGCCGTACTGGTCGGCAATGGCCAGCAGCTGCCGCCCCCCGACCACAAAACTGTTGCCCGGAAGCGGGGCTGGCCCCAGCACCCGGTCCTGCCCCGGCTCAAGGTCCATGAACAGGTCCGACAGCTTGACCGTGTCCGACGTTACCGTGGTGGCTGTGCGCAGGGTTGCCGCAAAAAGGGACATGGGCTGCAACACCGCAAGAACCGCAGCCAGCACCGGCAGTATGGCCGCCCGCAGGGACATGTTATTTCAGGTTCGTAAGCGTCTGAAGCATTTCATCGGAAGAGGTGATGACCTTACTGTTCATTTCATACGCACGCTGTGCGGTAATGAGGTCAGTAATTTCGGTCACGACGTTCACGGCCGATTCTTCCAAAAAGCCCTGCCGGATATCACCAAAGCCCGTGCTCTGCGGCGTACCCGTAATGGGGTCGCCCGAGGACGTGGTGGAGGTGAACAGGTTCTGCCCCATGGCGGCCAGACCGTTTTCGTTCTGGAAGGTAACAAGCTGGATCTGGCCTGCAACCTGTGCGGTGGTCTGCCCGGACAGGGTGTACTGCACCTGCCCGCTCTGATCGACCGTAATGTTTTCGGCGTTGTTGGGCAGGGAAATATCGGGGCTGAGCGGGTAGCCGTCCGCTGTCACGATCGTACCGTCGTTGGAGAGCGAGAACGTGCCGTCACGCGTGTAGGCGTATTCGCCCGATGGCAGGGTAACGCGGAAGTAGCCGCGCCCTTCAATAGCCATATCCAGCGCGTTGCCGGTCTGTTCAAGCGTGCCCTGTTCGTTAATGCGGTAAATGCCTGCGGTACGCACACCAAGGCCCACCTGCGCGCCAGATGGCACAAGGTCACCCGTGTCCGAGCTCATGGTCCCCGCGCGGCGCATGTCCTGATAGATAAGATCCTGAAACTCCGCCCGACGCCGCTTGTAGCCTGTGGTCGTCATGTTGGCGATGTTGTGGGAAATTGTCTCAACGTTCGTCGACTGGGCCTGCATGCCCGTAGCGGCGATATCAAGGGAACGCATCATAGGATGACAAGCCTCCGGGTGTGCCTTGCGCCATGCTC
>JBDNSL010000102.1:0-8388 GCA_047719095.1 Acetobacter sp. | reverse complement strand
ACCTGATCCGCACGGTATTTGTGGCGCATCTGCAAGGCAATCCGCCGCAGATCTGCGCGGAAATCGGGCGTAAGGACATACCCCATGCGTTTATGCCAACCTTTGCCGAGCTCGACTCCGCATTGTCCGAGGCCAGCAACCCCGGTGCAGCGGCTGCGGCTTAAGCGTAAGGTTATGGTGGTGGCAGGCCCGCTGGCGGGATGGAGGAACTGATGGGTATCAAGTCAACAAATGCCGCAAACCTGAGCGAGAGCGCGCAGGATACGCCCCTTTCCTCCCTGCTGGCCGCCATTGCCGCGCGGAGCACTACGGGGGTTTCCGCCACCACCCCCACCACGCAGAACAGCGGCTTTGCCGCCGTGCTCAAAAGCATGTCCGCCCCGGCTGCCACCACGCAGGCGCGTGCGGCCAGCACACAGCAGGCCAGCACCAGCACGCAGCAGACCGATACCACCCAGACCGATACCACGCCCGACACCACCAGCCAGACCAGCGCCAGCCAGTCCGGCACGCAGGCGGGCACCACCACGGCCCATGGCCACACAAAGGGCACCAAAACCGCCGCCACCAAGGCAGGCGCCACCACGCAGGCCACACAGGCCAGCAAGGCCCAGACCGCCAGCACCAAAAAAAGCCAGTCCGCCACCAGCAGTGATGATGATGACGCAACGGCTGTCACCAGCACCGCAGCGGATGCCACCACCACCGCAGACGCCAGCCAGAATGTGGCAGACACAACGGTCTGGAGCATGGCGGAAACACTTATGCAGATGGCCATGCAGGGGGCTGCTGCCGTACAGGGGCAGGCCACTCAGGGCACGGATGCCGCACAGGCCAGCACGGACACCACCGCAACCGGAGCGGACGCAACGCAGGCCGATGCCGCGCAGGCGGATATGGGGCTGGCAAATGCCGCACAGGCCGCCAGCATGTCTGCCACCCCCTTGCAGGCCGGGGCGCAGGGTGCGCTGGCCGCCACAACAGTATTGCAGACCGCAGGCCAGACTGTGGCGGATACGCTGGCTGCATTGGGGCTTACCTCTGCTACGGGGCAGAGTGGCTCCGTCTCCCTGACCGCAGGTCTGGGGGCAGGGCTTGCTTCTGCTGCGGCACTCCCCACGGCTGGCGGGGCGGATGCCAGCCTTGCCAGCTTTGCAAACAGCCTGTCGGCCACCACCGCTACGCAGCCCGGCACGGCTTCGGCCACGCCGGGGGCGCAGGCCACCACCACAGGCGGGCTTGCCGGGGCAGTAGCGGCGAGTGCTGCCACAAATACGGATATGGCCCTTGCCGCCAGTAGTGCCGCCAGCCAGACAGCGGCCACGCAGGCAGCCAATACGGCTACCACCGCCACAGATACGGCGCAGCAGGTGGCGTTAACGCTCCAGCAGGTTGCGGCCTCTGTCAGCACGGTGAGTGTAACCCAGTCCACGCAGCAGAGCGCGCAGGCATCGGACGGGGCGGCGGGGCTTTCCCTGACCACGGGCGGGCTGAACGCCCTGCCAGCAGATGCCACCACGGCCATGGTCGCCCTTGGCAGCACCGTGCAGGAGGGTACGGGGCAGAACCAGTCCGGTCTGTCCGACCAGTCCGGCAATGGTGCGGGGGAGGAAGGCCAGACCCTTCTGGCCGAAAGCGGGCCTGGCACCACAACGCAGGTGAGTAGTGCGGCCCAGAGTGCATCCAGCTTTGCGTCCACACTGGGGAGCGCGCTGGGCAGCCAGCCGTCGTCCGCACAAGCCGCTCCGGCGCAGGCCGCAGCCGCAGCCACCACTACGCAGGAGGATGGAGAGGCCGCGGGCCTGTTCTCCCTCGCCAGCACCGACAGCACCAATACGGACGTGTCCGTAACCGTTATGACGGCCGATTCCACGCCAGTGCACGTGCGCGTGCAGGGGAGTGATGGCGTGACCACGGGCGTTGTGCTGCAAAGCGAGGATGCCGCGACCGCGCACCATCTGGCCAACACACGGCACGAACTTGTTGCGGCATTGGATGCGGCGGGTGTAAACGTGGGGCAGATCAGGATTGATGTTGTCAACGCGAGCGATACTGGCAACAGCGCAGCCCAGCAGGACAACAGCGCAGGCAGTGGCGCGGGTGGGGCCTTTGGCGGGGCCAACACCAATGCGGGGCAGGGCGGTGGCCAGTCCTCGGGTGGCAACGGCTGGACCGCCAGCACACTGGGCACCGCGCAGGATACGGCGTTGGGCGAGGGGCCGGGTAGCCAGACAGCGGCATCGGCCACGCGCGCATATGATGGACGTGGGGTTAACATTACCGCCTGACCCCGGGCGCATTCAGGCAGACAGGAAGGAAGCGGGCGCATGTCCACGACATCATTGACAACGAACGAGTACAACCTGATTTCGGCAGCGGAATCGACGGCTAAAAGCTCTGCGGCTACGTCTGGCTCATCCTCGTCTACGTCCTCGTCCACATCGGCGACATCGGCGCTGTCCTCCCTTGCCAACAACTACACCACCTTCCTCACTCTGCTGACCACGCAGCTCCAGCACCAGGACCCCAGCAGCCCCATGAGCTCGGACTCCTTCACCTCCGAACTGGTGCAGTTTGCCGGGGTGGAGCAGCAGGTCCAGACCAACTCCAAACTGTCCTCGCTCATCTCGCTTAACGAGAGCGGGCAGCTCAGTGCGGATAGCGCCCTTGTTGGCTCGCAGGCTACGGCCTCCACCACCACCCTGCCGCTCCAGAACAGCTCGGCCACGCTGAACTATAACGGCACGTCGGGGCAGACAGTGGCCATTGCCGTGTCCAACTCCGCAGGCACCATTGTTAAGGACGATCTGGTAACCGCCAGCAGCGGCACCAATACATGGACGTGGGATGGAACGGACAACAGCGGCAACAAGCTGTCTGACGGGGCTTACAGCGTTGCGGTCAAAACCATGGATAGCTCGGGCAATACGTCCGATGTGTCCTTTACGGTTACGGGCACCATTACCGGTATCCAGACGGGCACCAACGACATGCAGGTGCAGATGGGCAGTGCGACCATCCCCATGAGTTCGGTTACCAAGGTCTCTGCCGCGTCCTCTACGTCCTCGTCTTCGTCCTCCACGTCGTCGGGTACAACTTCGGGCAGTTCCACCACCTCGTCCACCGCGGGCAGCTAAGGTTGTGGGGGGTGTGGCGGTGCCACATCCCTTTGCCGGAGTGCGTATTTTTTCACGCAGGTTATAATTAAAATAACATATGTCTTAACATTAAATTGATAACCGGGTGGGCAACCGGGTATGCCTTATGCTGACAACTGGCAATAAGGCGAAAAAAATCATGTTGGCCTGGTTTACCGAAAAAGCGCCCCTGAGGCGGAAAATTTCCATCGTCATGGCCTGCTTGCAAGCCTACATGATTTTGCAAATCCTTGTGCAGCTTGTCAGTTCCGAGATGGATCTGCCCCTTTATGTGCAGCGTTACCTTGGGCTGGGCGGCTTTGCCGTAAGCTCCCTTATGGTGGTTCTGGCCCGTTGGGTGCTGATCAGCCGTGCAGCCGTGCCGTTTGAGACCATTACAGCCCTGACCGAGCGGATTGCCGCAGGCAAGCTGGATGAGAGCATTCCCTACATGCACTGGACGGACTGCGCGGGCCGCCTTGCCAAGGCGCTCACCACGTTCCGCACCGCACTGGTCAAGCAGCTTGACCTCCAGCAGATCGCTCAGGACAGTGCCGCCGAACAGCAGCGCCTGAGCGCACTGACCCAAGAGCGCGCGGTAGAGCAGAATGGCATGATTGTGGAACTGGGTAAGGGCCTGCGGACACTGGCCGACCGCAATCTGGCGTTCCAGTTTACATCTCCCTTCGCGCCCGAGTTTGACGCCCTGCGCCGTGACTTTAACGAGGCTGTCTCCTCCTTGGCCGAGGCCATGGCCGAAGTGGCCGCAGCGTCCGAGCTTATTCAGGGCGGGTCGATGGAAATTGCAGAAGCCTCGCAGGATTTTGCCCAGCGGACCGAGCGGCAGGCTGCCGCCATGGGGCAGATGGCAGCCTCCGTGACCAGCGTTAAAAATGGCGTGGACAACCAGTCCGAGGCCGCGCAGGAAGCGCGCGATGCAGCACAGAGTGCGCATGCCGCTGTGCAGCGTTCCACCAAGGTTATGCTGTCGGCCATGTCCGCCATTCAGGAAATTGCAACGTCTTCGGCCAAAATGTCCGCCATTATCGGCATTATTGATGACATTGCTTTCCAGACCAACCTGCTGGCCCTGAATGCAGGGGTGGAAGCCGCCCGTGCGGGCGATGCAGGGCGCGGGTTTGCCGTGGTTGCGACCGAAATTCGCGCATTGGCCCAGCGTTCCTCCACCTCCTCGCGCGATATTCGCAGCCTGATCGAAATTTCCACCCGGCAGGTGACCGAGGGCGTGCGCCTTGTGGAGCAGACCGACAAGGAACTCCGTCAGGTTGCCGGGCAGGTGGAGGCCATTACCGGCCACGTCTCCAACATAGCCAACGTTGCGCGTGAGCAGGTGGGCAGTCTGGGCGAGGTCAACACCGCTGCCACCCATATTGACGCCACCACACAGCAGAATGCGGCCATGGTGGAACAGACTGCGGCAGCGGCCCATAACCTCAAGACCGAGTCTGCCAATCTGGTGAGCGTTGTGGGCCACTTCAGGCTGCCCGGTTCAGGGCCTGCGCTGGCGGGGCCAAGTGGTGGCAAGGGGCGTGCGGCCCTTTCTGCTCCGGGTTCCTCCGCACCACGCCGTCCTGCGGCTCTTGCGCCCAGCAAACCGGCACCTGCCCGCCAGCTGGAAAGTGCTGGGGCGGATGGCTGGTCCGAGTTTTAAGGCGCTTTTTCTCTCCCCTCCCTGCTGGGGGGGGCGTAGGCAAAGGCCGGGCACCTATGGTGTTCGGCCTTTTTGCTGCGTGCTGTGCAGGCGCTCACGCCAGCGTGTTGCCTGTTCATGCCCTGGCATGTGGCGAATCGGCAAAAATATAGAAAATTTTTATAAATTGCTGCCAACACTGGGTGCGTGGGTTCCGTTAGGAAGCTCTGGCCACGCTCATACGCCGGGTGTAGAATGAATGACACACACGTTGCTGGTTTTTGCCCGGTGGGCAGGGAGCAGCCGATAAAAAAATGGTGCAATCATGATCCATCCCGCAATGCGCGCCTACCAGAATGTGGCAGGGTATTCCCTAACGGACCGACAGGCCGACGCAACCTGTTTCAGACTGCTGATTGAAGAGCTGGAAACGGCATCTGCCAGTTCCGAACACGCCGTTCGGCTCAAGGCCCTGACCAAGAACCAGCGTTTGTGGTCCATGATCATGAAGGCGAATTCGCTGGATGCAGGTGCTACCAACTATGAAGACAGGGAACTGATTGTAAGGCTTGCCTCTCAGGCGCAGCGCTACGGCATTCGTGCCATTCTTGATAACACTCTGTCCCTCGCTCCCTTGATTGGAATAGCAGAAACCGTTCTGGAAGGCTTGGAAACATCGGCAGGTCACGGACAGGGGTTCGATACCGACGCCATGCTCTGAACGGTTGGGGAGCCAATATAAGGTGGCTCAACTATGGGAAATTCGGACCGGGCAGGCCATTGGCAGCCTGCCTCAATAGCTGACCGACTGTCATTTATGGGCATTGAGCGGCGCGAGCGAGAGACGCTGGCCAGCATGGCCCCCGACATGGCGGAGATTCTGGACGAAAGTCTGTCCGAATTTTATCAACGTGTGCATGACGTGCCCGAGCTGGCACGGTTTTTTCCAACAGAGGCCACCACCGCCAAGGCCCGCTCCTTGCAGCATATGCACTGGGAGACCATTCTGGCGGGCAAGTTCGGGCCCGACTATGTGGCCGATGTTACCCGCATTGGCCACGCCCATGCCCGCATAGGGCTGGAACCACGGTGGTACATAGATGGTTACGCCGTATTGCTCGATGCCATCTGCCGCCGCCTGATCAAACAGGGTGTGCAGGGCGGGCGGCGCTTTTCCCTCGGCCGTGCCGCAGCCGAAGCCGAAATGGGCGACAGGCTGGGCCACCAGATCGGGGCCATTCTCAAAGCTGCCTTTCTGGACATGGATCTGGTGATTTCCACCTATCTGGCGCGGCTGGAGGAGGAGCGGCAGAAAGCCGCATCCGAACGCTCCGCACTGGAGCAGATTGCACAGGCGCTGGAGCGCGTGGCCGAAGGGGATTTGAGTGCCACCCTCGCGCGGGATGTGGCCGAACGCTCCCCCGTGCTGGCGGCAGCATTTGCCAAGCTCAAAACCGGGTTGAACACCGTAGTGTCCGACATTCGGGAAGTATCCACACAGGTGGAGGATGCGGCCTCCTCCATCAACCAGAGTAATGCGCGTATTCTCAGCCAGAACGAGGCGCAGGTTGGCTCCATCCACCGCCTGACCAACGCTACGGCAACCTTGGAAGCCTCGCTCGATGATGTATCGGGGCAGACGGTCGCTGCCGAAAACGCCGTGCGTAAATGCGTGGAGGCCGCAGCACGCGGCAATACCAACATGCACGATGTGCGCGCCACCATGGCCGATATTCAGGTTGCGTGGAAAACCATATCCGATCTGGTTGGCTCTATTCAGAACATTGCGGCCCAGACCAACTTTCTCGCCCTTAACGCCAATGTGGAGGCCACGCGGGCGGGCAGCATGGGGCGGGGTTTTTCGGTTGTGGCCATGGCCATACGCGACCTTTCGGTCAAAACATCACACGCCGCACGCCAGATTGCCGCCAGCGCGCAAAAGAACGAGGCCGTTATCCGCAGTGGCGCGGATGCGGTAAACCAGATGGTGGCAGACCTGTCCGATATAGGGGCGGGCATTACTGTGGTGAACAACGCCATTTGCAAAATTAACAAGGAAATGGGCGGCCAGCAGCAAAGTGTTAAAGGCACCCACCGCGAGGCCGCCGCCCTGCGGGACCTGACGGAAAAAACATCCGCCATGACCGAGCATGCCTCCGCCGACTGCCAGGACCTGAGCCAGCGTTCGGCCCGAATGGTGGATTTGGTGAGTAACTTTGTCCTGTCCGATTACGGGCTGGACTACGAGGATGATTACGGGCGCGATAACACGGATGACTACCCGATAGCCGCTGAATAGGCGGGCACAAAAAAACCGGCCTGCTTTGCAGCAGGCCGGTGCAAAAGCACGCTGGTTAAAGCGGCTTACTGGATCATGGCGATGGTGGCCTGAAGCAGCTGGTTTGCTGTGGTCACGATCTTGGTGTTGGCGGTATAGGCTTCCTGCGCCACAATCAGGCCGGACAGGTCGCTTGTCAGGTCGGTGGTGGAGGATTCCACGTAGCCAACCGTCACGGTGCCAGTTCCGTTCTCACCCACCAGCCCGGTCTGGGCGCTGCCAGAGGCATCGGTGGCGGTGTAAGCCTGACCGTCTTGTGCCAGCAGCCCGTTAACGTTAGCGAAGTTGCTCAGGGCTACCTTGCCGATCAGCTGCGTGTCCCCGTTATCGAATGTGGCCATAACGGAGCCATCGCTCTCAATGCTGGCACTTTCGTAGGTACCGGAGACTGTGCTGTCGCTTTCTGTGGTCGGCTGGACAGCCGTTGTGCCAACGGTCATGCCTGTTGTGCCGCCAATGGTGCCCAGTGCAAGCTTGATGCTCTGTGTCTGCCCATCAGGATATGTGACGGAAATGGGCACGGAAACAGCCGCACCGCTCAGCGTGGAGCTGACATTGGTGGTGCCGTTTTTGACGGATGCCAGAGCGCCATTGCTGTCGAACGTAACGGTATAGGTCGGGCTTGAAACAGTTGCCTTGCTTCCGTCAGCATTGGCGCTGGCACTGGCGGTGACCGTCCATTCGTTGGCCGTGGTGGTTTTTTGCCATGACAGGCTGATTTCGGCCTGATTGCCTTCCGGTTTGTCTATGCTGTAGCTGCCATCATAGGTTGTGGTCGCAGCGGTAGTCGTGGCTGCATCGGTGGAGGTGGCCGTGGATGACAGGGTTCCGGTCGCGGTCAGGGTTGTTGTCTGGGTGGGACGGAAGGTGACATTGGCAACATTGATTTTGGTCAGCGTGGACGTGTCCAACTGGCCGGTCGAGGGGTCAACCATGTAGCCATTCAGGTAATAGCCGCTGGTGTTTTCCAGGTTCCCGTTCTTGTCCTCGTAGAACTCACCGTTGCGGGTGTAGTACTGCTCGGTCCCTGTGGTGCCCTTGGTCACGTTGAACAGCCCGTTGCCGGAGATGGACATGGCCAGCCCGTCCGTGCTGGACGTGGCGGTGCCCTGCGAGTTGACGTGCTGCACGGTCACAGCGGCCACGGAGTTGGCCACACCCTGTGCGAACGAACCAGAGGTGGAGCCAGCACCCGCCACAAAGTCCTGAAAAGCGGTGGTGTCGGCCTTGTAGCCGACCGTCTGGCTGTTGGCGATGTTGTT
>JBDNSL010000101.1:0-8539 GCA_047719095.1 Acetobacter sp. | reverse complement strand
TGGTGCTGGACCTCTTCTCACGCAGAGTCATCGGCTGGAACCTAGGGAGCCGTATCGTCTACAATATGCGCCGCCTCCTCTTCCTCGAAAGATTGAACGCGAGCGCATAGCCATCCAGCGAGAGACAACTCCCAATCTGCTCAAAACGCAGACTGGACGCCATCGCAAAAACCGTCAATCAAATCGCCAAAACCCAGAAATTACCGGCCAAGCACATCAATCAAGGGTTCTTCGATCCCTCCACCTACTGATTCGACGGTGAATCTGTGCATTCATAGAAAACAAGGTCTCTGAGGTTTTCACAAATGCGTGATTTAAGTATCAAGCAAAAACAATGAGTTATTTATATACCCCATCATTGTCTGGCATTTTATCATTTATTGTCTTCTTTCGTCCGCCTTAAATGGCTTCCTATTTGTCTCTTTGTTTTTTTTGTACCCAAAAAGGTATCCATACAAAATTTTGTAGTTGGCGCATTCCATGTCACGTTTTCTCCCGGTGTTGCGGTCGCCCCGGCATCTCGCCAGAGACCGCACTACATGGAGATACATCATGCCGAAAGTCGAACACACTCCGTACAAAGATGGCGATTGCTTCGTCAATTATGAAAACAAGGTCTTTGAGGACGTCAAAGCCAAACCCGGCGAAAAAGCCCTTATCACCTTCCACACTGTGGCCAATGAAGGGTCGGTCGGGTTCGTCAACCTGCTGCAGGCTACCCGCCTGATCCGCAAAGGTTTCGAGACGTCGGTGCTGCTGTATGGCCCGGGTGTGACCCTTGGTGTGCAGCGCGGCTTTCCCCGCCTGGGCGACGAAGCCTTTCCGGGCCACATGAATTGCAACAAGCAGATCGCGAAAATCCTCGAAGAGGGCGGCAAAGTCTATGCCTGCCGCTTCGCGCTTCAGGCCCTTTACGGCTACGGCGAGCAGAACCTGATCCCCGGCATCACGCCGATCAACCCGCAGGACGTGCTCGACATCATCCTGCTGGCCCGGCGCGACAACGCCTTCATCCTCAATACCTGGACCCTCTGAAGGCCGAAGGGAGGACCGCAAGCCATGTCCCGTATCGTTCGCGCCGCAGCCATCCAGATCAGCCCCGTCCTTGGTGACGATGGTCTGGGGACTGCCCGGAAAGTCTGTCAGGCCATCCGCGAGGCCGCCGAAAAAGGCGTGAAACTGGCGGTCTTTCCTGAAACCTTCGTGCCCTATTACCCCTATTTCTCGTTCATCCAACCGGCTTTCCGCTTCGGTGGGGAGCATCTGGAACTCTACGAACGCGCTGTCGTCATTCCCGGTCCGGTCACCGACATGGTGGCAGAGGCTGCGCGCCAGACCGGCATGGTCGTCGTGCTGGGTGTGAACGAGCGCGATTTTGGCACGCTCTACAACACCCAGATTATCTTCGACGCTACGGGTGAAATCCTGCTCAAACGCCGCAAGATCACGCCCACCTACCATGAGCGCATGGTCTGGGGGCAGGGCGATGGCTCCGGGCTGAAAGTGGTGGACAGTGCCGCCGGTCGCATCGGCGCACTGGCCTGCTGGGAGCATTACAATCCGCTCGCCCGCTACGCGCTGATGACCCAGCACGAGGAAATCCATTGCGCCCAGTTCCCCGGCTCGCTGGTAGGGCAGATATTTGCCGACCAGATGGAAGTCACCATCAGGCATCATGCGCTGGAATCCGGCTGCTTTGTGGTGAACGCTACGGGTTGGCTGACGGAAGAGCAGATCAAGGAAATAGCGGGCGACCCTGCGCTGGAAGGGCCGCTGCGGGGTGGATGCTTCACGGCCATCGTCTCGCCTGAAGGGAAGCTGCTCGGCACACCGCTGACGGAAGGCGAGGGGATGGTGATTGCCGATCTCGACTTCGCTCTGATTACCAAGCGCAAGCGGATGATGGATTCCGTAGGGCATTACGCACGGCCCGAATTGCTCAGCCTGCTTCAGGACCGGCGGCCCGCCCGCACCGTTCATTACGTTGGGGAAGCCAATCCGGTTCCCACATCTACAGATGAGGCTGCGTCATGACCATTCCGACGCTCGGTACACTTTCTGGTCGCAAGCTCGTTACCGATCTACAGTCCTTCGGACTGCAGATCGGTGAGCAGACCGGCGGCATTGCCCGCAAGGGAGGCGCCGGTCCTTCGGATCACAAGACGATTACCATTGCAGGCCAGACCGTCATGGTCCCGGTCTATACATCTGGCGCGCGGCATTCACCATTTCAGGCCAGCCCGCCGGACCAGCACGGGGCCAGCACGCTGCTACGCGATGGGCAGACACTGGGCACGATTCACTTCCCGGCGGCCCCGCGCTTCTATGGCCTGAGCACGGCGGACGGTATCCCCTACTGGAAGATCGCCCTGCTGCATGGCCGCGACACGCTGGCGACCACGGTGCACCAGACCTGCATCCGCTATGCCGACCGGCGCACGTCCTGCCAGTTCTGCGCTATCGGCCAGTCGCTGGAGGCTGATCGCACCATTGCCTACAAGACGCCAGCGCAACTGGCTGAGGTCGCCAAAGCCGCCGTGGAACTGGACGGCGTGCGCGACATGGTGCTGACCACCGGCACACCCAACGTGGTTGACCGGGGTGCAGCCGTGCTGGCGGACTCAGCCCGTGCCATCAGGGCGGCGGTGGATCTGCCGCTTCAGGTTCAGTGCGAGCCTCCACGCGATCACCACTGGTTCCAGCGTCTGCGGGATGCAGGAGCGGACAGTCTGGGCATGCATCTCGAAGCTGCCACGCAGGCGGTGCGCGAGAAGATCATGCCCGGTAAGGCCACGGTCAGCGTCGATCGCTATATGGACGCCTTTGCTTCCGCCGTACCGATCTTCGGGCGCGGGCAGGTCAATACCTACATTCTGGCAGGCCTTGGCGACAGCGCCGAAGATATTCTGGCTCTGGCTGAACGGCTGATCGCACTTGGGGTCTATCCCTTCGTGGTGCCGTTCGTACCCATTTCCGGCACACCTCTGGAAAATCACGCACCGCCTTCCGCCGACTTCATGAAGTCCGTACTCGCACCGCTTGGGCGGATGTTGCGGGATGCGAACATGAAATCCACCGACATCCGCGCCGGGTGTGGCCGGTGTGGCGCCTGTTCCTCCCTTTCGGCTTACGAATAATGACAGCGATCCTCGAAGGCGTGGACGACCGCCCGTTCATCCCGACCGAATATGTCGTGCAGCTGGTCCGTACGCCGTGGGAACGGGCTGGCTACCATGCGCTGCGCCGCGACGTGTTCTGCACCGAACAGCAGGTCTTTGCCGATGATGACCGGGACGCAATCGACGCGGTTGCCATTCCCATCATCGCGGCGTGCTGCATGGCGGGCATGCCGGACCGGGTGGTGGGCGCCGTGCGCATCCATGAAGCTGAGCCCGGTGTGTGGCGCGGCTCCCGTCTGGCCGTCCATGAAGACCATCGCAAACTGGGACGGATCGGCGCGGAACTCATCCGCATGGCGGTCAGCACGGCGCACGGGCTTGGGGCCACGCGGTTCCTGGCCCAGGTACAGGAACAGAACGTGCTGTTCTTCCGTCGCCTGTACTGGAAAAGCCTTGGAGCCATGACCCTGCATGGGCTGCCACATCACGACATGCAGGCCGACCTCTCACGCTATCCGGCGCATGGTCAGGATCAGACCTGGCTGCTGCGCCCGCAGCCCCGTAACCGGCAGGTGGCATGATGGCACACGAACTGACGACACTGCTGCGCACGCTTCGACACGGTCGGGCCCTTGCGGGCAAGCAGGATATTGCCGAAACCGTCGCAATTCTTGGTCGGGACACAAGCGATGGTATCCGCCTAGGAGATGACTGCGCCGCCATACCGGATGGCGATGGCTATCTCCTGCTGGCCAGCGAGGGGTTTCAGGACAGCTTTGTCCGCTCAATGCCGTGGTTTGCCGGGTATTGCGGCGTGATGGTCAATATCAGTGACATCGCGGCGATGGGCGGTCGCCCTGTAGCTGTAGTGGACGCGCTGTGGAGCGATACGTCCGAGGCGGCCGCGTCCATTCTGACCGGTCTGCATGAAGGTGCGCGCACCTATGGCGTGCCGGTTGTCGGCGGCCATACCAACATGCGCAGCACCCATAATTCGCTGTCAGTCGCGATCCTTGGCCGTGCCCGTCATCTGCTGACCAGTTTCGATGCCCAACCGGGCGAGGTGCTGATTGCAGCCATTGACCTGCGCGGCCGCTGGCACGACCCGCACCCGTTCTGGGATGCCAGTTCCGCACTGTGTCATACTGAGGGGGCGGCACGCCTTCGAGATGATCTCGATCTCTTGCCCGGCATTGCCGAGGATGGGTTGAGCCGCGCTGCCAAGGATATCAGCATGGCCGGACTGCTGGGCACCGCGCTCATGCTGGCCGAATGTTCGGGTATCGGCATGACCATCACGCTCGATGACATTCCACGTCCCGACGATGCACCAATGGAACGCTGGCTGTCCGCATTTCCCAGCTATGGCTATCTGCTGACAGCCCGGCCCGAGGATGCCCGGGCAATTATCACACGTTTTCAGGCACGCGGGATCACTGCCGCCATCATCGGACAGTGCGATATGACACGACGCCTTGATATCATATGGGACGGGGAGAAAGAAACCTTCTGGGATCTCGCCCGGACGCCGCTCATGGGGTTTGTGTCATGAGTCTGTCCATTGGCATCCTGACCCATTCGACCAATCCGCGCGGTGGTGTGGTGCACGGCATGGCGCTGGCGGAAGCCCTGTGTGACGCGGGCCATGACGCAACGCTGATTGCGCCGGACGTGACAGGGGCCGGTTTCTTCCGCACGCCCCGCTGCGCCACAAACTGCATCCCGGCCGTGCCTGAGACCGACCTGCCAACGCTGGTGGAACGCCGCATTGGCGAGATCAGGGACGCCCTGCGTGGGCAGCATTTTGACGTGCTGCATGCGCAGGACCCGATCAGCGCCAATGCACTGGCCGAACTGGTGGAAGAGGGACGGATACCGGGCTTTGCCCGCACGGTCCACCATCTTGACCATTTCACGCACCCGGTCCTTGCCGCGCGGCAGGAACGGGGGATCAGGGCGGCGGCCGAACTGTTTACCGTCAGCACAATGTGGGAAGATGTCCTGCGCAACGACCATGGCCGCGAAGCCCCGGTCGTGGGCAACGGGGTTGATCCCGTGCGCTTTTCGCCCGTAGAAACCGCGCACGATGCCACGTTGCGGGCGCGGTATCATCTGCCTGCCGATCGTCACCTGATCCTGTCCGTGGGCGGGATCGAGCGGCGCAAGAACACGCTGCAATTGCTCGACGCATTTCTGGCCCTTCGCTGCGAACAGCCTGATGTGCATCTGGTTGTGGCGGGCGGGGCCTCACTGCTGGATCATTCTGCTTACCGCAATCGATTCATGGCGCGTCTGCGCGAAAGCGGTGCGGCCGATCATGTCACCATCACCGGGCCGGTTGCGGATGAAGACATACCTTCATTCTATCGGCAGGCGGACCTGCTGGCCTATCCATCCGTAACCGAGGGGTTCGGGTTGTGCCCGCTGGAAGCCCTGGCTTGCGGCACGCCTGTTATTGTGCCGGCAATCGCACCTTTCACGGAGCATTTTTCGGCAACGGATGCGCTGTGGTGCCAACCGGCGCACCCCGACACCTTGTTCATGGCGTTGCGCGACGCCCTGCGCGTCGAAAACCGTGACCATTTCCGGGTCAGCGGCCCCGCAACCGCCCGCCGTTTCGACTGGGGCCATGTCGCCAGTCGGCACCTCCCCGCATATCGGTGTCTGGCAGCGCGGTCGCGCACCGATGCCATTGCTTCAGGAGTTCTTTCACCATGCCCGAAATGACCTTTCGCGTGCGCTGGCCCGATGGGAAGGAGACTGACTGTTACTCCCCATCGCTGGTCATAAGAGACCACTTCACGACCGGTCAGGATTATCCGGTCCGGGAGTTTCTTGAAAAGGCGGACACCGCCCTGACGGACGCCAGCGAGCGGGTTCGCGCCCGCTACGGCTTCCCATGCAGCCGCGCCCTTGGCCAGCTTCAGGCCATAAGGCAGACCGGTGCGCCTTTTCTAAACCAGTCCGATGCGCAGGTGCGCATCCTGTCTTTCAGATACTGAGACGAAAAGAACGACCATGACACAGAACGAGAAAAGCATCCCCGTTATCATCGTGGGCGGCGGACAGGCCGGGCTCTCCATGAGCTGGTATCTCTGCCGCGAGAAAGTGGAGCACATCGTCTTTGAGGCAAAGACGGCCTGCCATTCGTGGGAGGATGAACGCTGGGACAATTTTTGCCTGGTCACACCCAACTGGCAGTGCGAACTTCCCGGTCATCCCTACAAGGGGAAAGACCCGCACGGCTTCATGGTGAAGCAGGAAATTATTGACTACGTGAAGGGCTTTGTCGCCTCCTTCAATCCGCCCCTGCGCGAGCACACAGCCGTTACCTCCATCACCCGCCATGAAGGTGGTGGCTATCGCGTGGTGGCAGGTGGTGAGACGTGGCACGCGAAGCATGTGGTCATCGCATCGGGCGCGTATCAGGATGCGGTGATCCCCGGTTACGCCAGCGCGATCGACCCTGCCATCCATCAGGTTCACTCGCAGGATTACCGCAATGCCGCCCAGCTTCCGGATGGCGCGGTTCTGGTCGTGGGCAGCGGTCAGTCCGGTGCGCAGATCGTCGAGGACCTGTTTCTTGAAAAACGCAAGGTCCACCTTTGCGTCGGCTCCGCCCCGCGTGTCTCGCGCTTCTACCGTGGCCGCGACGTGGTGGACTGGCTTGCGGATATGCACTTCTACGATCTGACGGTGGATAATCACCCCCTGCGTGATGGCGCACGCGACAAGACCAATCATTACGTCACGGGCCGAAATGGCGGGCATGACCTTGATCTGAGACTGTTTGCAAAGGAAGGCGTGGGCCTGCACGGCACGCTGGAGACCATCCGTGACGAAGTGGCGCACTTCGCGCCGGATCTTGCGGAAAACCTTGATGATGCGGACAGGACCAATGCCGACATCAAGAAATCCATCGACACCTACATCGCCCGTGAAGGGATCACGGCCCCGACCGAAGCCCCTTATGTGCCGGTCTGGGAGCCTGATGGCAGCAACGCTCCGCTGGACCTGAAGGCCGCCGGGATCACCTCGATCCTCTGGTGCATCGGTTTCCGTCCGAACTATCGCTGGATCGACGTGCCGGTCTTCAACGGAGCCAACAAGCCGGTCTGGCATCGCGGTGTGACCGATGCGCCGGGCTTCTACTTCCTCGGCCTGCCATGGCTGCACACCTGGGGATCGGGACGGTTCTCAGGCGTTTCGCGCGATGCCGCGTGGCTGGCCAGCCAGATCACCGGCAAAGACGTGCCTGTAGCCTGAACGGAGTAAACGCCATGCTTCCATGGACAACATATGAGGCGATGCACGATGCGGCGTTGAATCAGCCAGAGCCGTTCTGGCTGGAGGCGGCGCAACGCATCACATGGAAGCAGGCACCCATGACCGCATGCAGGACGCGGGCGGATGGCTGGCATGACTGGTTTCCTGACGCCACGCTCAATACCTGCCACAACGCCGTGGACCGGCATGTTGAAAATGGTCGCGGTGAACAGGCGGCATTGATCTGGCATTCCTGCGCCACGAAGGAACGGCAGGTGGTAACCTACCGGGAACTGCAGGGCAGGGTAGCCGGGTTTGCCGGTGGCCTGCGCTCGCTCGGGGTGGGGAAAGGCGACCGCGTCCTGATCGCCATGCCGACCATGATCGAAACGACTATTGCCATGCTGGCCTGTGCACGGATCGGTGCCGTCCATGTCGTGGTTTTTGCCGGTTATGCCGGACCCGAACTGGCACACCGGATCGATGACGTGGCTCCGAAAGTCATCATCATTGCCAGTTGCAGCTTTCAGGGACAGACGCCCATCCCGTCTGCGCCCCCCCTGCATGAGGCGCTGGCCAGAGCGACGCACAGGCCACGGGCCTGCGTGATCGTGCAGCGCCCGGCCTGTCCGGTATCGCCCGTGCCGATGCGGGATCATGATTTCCATACGCTGGAACAGTCCGCACCGGCAGAACCGGTCACGTTGCGCTCCGAAGATCCCCTGTATATTCTTCACACGTCCGGCACGACAGGTCATCCGAAGGGCATTGTGCGTGACAATGGTGGCCACGCTGTCGCTCTCGCCCTGTCCATGGATCTGATCTACGGCTGCAAACCCGGTGACACCTTCTTCACGACATCGGATCTGGGCTGGGTGGTTGGCCATTCCTACGGCGTCTATGCGCCGCTGATCAGCGGCTGCACCAGCGTGATCGTGGAAGGCGGCGCATCGGCTTCCGCCATCCGTGCGCTTTGCCATGAGCATGACGTGAAATGCCTGTTCACCACACCAACACAGATGCGCCTCATGCGGCAGGAAAGCCGCAACCTGTCAGGAGCGATCCTACCAACTCCTGCCCGCATCTTCGTGGCCGGAGAATATGCGGACCCGACATTGCTGGAGTGGGCACGATCCTATTTTTGCAAACCCGTG
>JBDNSL010000100.1:0-8566 GCA_047719095.1 Acetobacter sp. | reverse complement strand
CGGAGGAAGGCCATCTGCTGGGGCGGGGTGCTGGGGAATGTCATGAGAGCACTTGTTGAAAACCGTTTGCGGGCTGGCACGTTCTTTGGCACAGGACGGAAGGATGCTATCAGCATTGCCAAACCCCGCCCCCGCTTGCAAGGAGCCAGAAAAACCCCATGTCCCCACCCGCACAGGATATCATGCTTATTGGCGGCATTCCCGCGCTTATCAGCTACCAGATGCCTCGTGCGGTTTTTCGTGGGGTGTTTGTCGGGCTTGATGCAGAGGTGGATTTTTTTGCAAGCACAGTTGCCGGGCTGGAACCGCAGGGCGAGGCTGCACTTCGGTCATTTTTAAAGCTGTGTCAGCGCACCCGGCGTGCCCCCTTACGTGTGAGTGAGGGGGGGCAGAAAGACTATCTTTTGGAAGAAATTTACGAACAGATGGCCGAACCAGCCCGTAGGTGCGGCATAGACCTGTATGAGGTGGTGCGCGAACAGGTTCAGGCTTTTCAGCCCGGTGGTGGGGTGGGGGCTTCGGCTATTCTGCTCAGCCTGTAAGGGGTGCGTGCAGGTTTGGGCATCATAAAAAAAGGGATGGCCCGGTTGGGACCATCCCTTTTTTGTAAAAATTGTGTGGGCCTGTGCTTTAGACCGGGTTTTCCACACCGTCCTGCTTGGGAGCAGGGACGTCTTTTTTGGCTGGGTAGAAAGCTGAAACGGCAAGCACGATCAGAATATTCACCCCAAGTGCAAGCAGGCCCGTGGAAACATTGCCCGAGAACAGGCCAAAATTGACTGGGTGAATGGGCTTTAGTCCGTCCATCCAGCACAGGCTGACGCCAAACACGGTGCCAATCAGCCAGCCTGCCAGCATGGCGGTGGAGGAAAAGCGGATCTTCAACAGGCCCAGAATAAGGGCGGGGAAGGTTTGCAGGATAAACACGCCGCCAAGAAGCTGAAAATCAATAGCAAATTGTGCGTTCAGGAACAGTACGCACACCAGTGCGCCCAGCTTGACCAGCAGAGAGGTCAGGCGGCTGGTCCGCACGGGGTCTTTTTGCGGGGGCAGCAGGTTGCTGGTTACAAGGTTGGCAGCCCCAATGGCCATAACGGCAGCAGGGACCAGCGCGCCCACAGCAATTGCGGCCAGGCAGAATCCGGCAAACCATGCGGGAAAAACCTTCTGGAACAGCATGGGCACAACCATGGAGTTGTTGGTTGTAACAATACCTGCCGCATGCGCCATAAAGCCCAGCATGGCAATCAGCCCAAGCACAATGGTGTAAACCGGCAGAAACACTGCGTTCTGGCGAATAGTATCTGCCGAGCGGGATGCCAGAATACCCGTAAGTGTATGGGGGTACAAAAAGGCAGCCAGAGCGGAGGACAGGGCAAGTGTTGCATAAGGCAGGCCCTGACCGGGCTTGAGTATGACCTGCGCGTGCTCAACAGAAGCAAAAAGTGCCCCATATCCGCCCGTGTGCAGGGGAATGACCGTAACTGCCACAAGAACGGCAATGTAGATCATGATATCCTTGATAAAGGCGGTCAGTGCGGGGGCATGCAGCCCGCCCAGCCATGTGTACGCGGCCAGTGAGAGGAACGCGATGACAAGTGGCAGGTCCCCCGGCAGGCCGAGTGCCTGAATAACCGTGCGGATGCCAATAAGCTGCAGGGCAATGTAGGGCATGACGGCAACAAGGCCGGTTAGTGCTACCACAATTTCCAGCGCGCGGCTGTCAAAGCGGGCGCGCACAATATCGGCCGCCGTGGAATGCCCGCCCTCACGCGCGATTTTCCACAGCTTGGGCATGACGATGAAAATAAACGGGTAAACGATAATGGTGTAGGGCAGGGCAAAAAAGCCGTAAGCTCCGACAGCGTACACCAGTGCGGGCACCGCAATAACCGTATAGGCGGTGTAAAAATCCCCCCCGACCAAAAACCAGGTGACCCATGGGCCAAAGCCACGCCCACCCAGTGACCACTCCTCATGCGAGGTGGCGCTGGTTTTCTTGCTGAATAGCCCCCGTATCCACTGGATGGAGGACCCGATCACAATGGTTGCGGCAAAAAAGAGGATAAAGACGCCAAGCGCCCATGGATTGATGGCGTTCATGCGCGGTTCCCCTTTTTCCAGACAACCCAGATCAGGACGGATGTCACCGGAACCCAGGCGAACTGGTACCAGTAAAAGAAGGGAAACCCGAGCAGGACCGGGTCGTGCCGGTCATACAGCGGAGTCCAGAGCAAACCCAAAAAGGGCAGCAGAAGGAGCAAATTAAGATATTTCATTTCGTGAAACCGGCTTGTTTTGTTATTTTTGTTCGCAACCGGCTGAACATGCCGACGGAAACCGGCTGATGTCAATTACGCCTGAAGCGATTTCAGGCGAGTATAATCAGAATTGTGTTTTTTGCGCATCAGGTATGCCCCTGTTATAACGTGATCGTTAACAACAGGGGGAGGGCAGGCCTAGCGCGTGGCGCTGGTTTTGCGGTCCTGAAGGATCTTGTTCAGCGTGTCACCATACTGGCGGTAGCTGCCTTCTGGCACACACCCCAGTTCTTCCAGTTCCTCCAGATCAGCACCATGGTTGATCCACTGGTTGGCCTCACGCGGGTCCAGCGTGGTTGGAATCGTCCGTGATTCGTACACTACGGGCTGTTCCGAATCTTCTCCCGCTCCAAAGGATAGAAAGCTCTCATTGGCGGGTGTTTTGCTTTCGCTCAGGCTGACCTGGCCGCAGACAATCTGTTTTTTGTCGCTATTGGTGTGTACGGCCAGATTGCGGAATTTGGGGTGCGCGTTGGAAAAGCGGGCCATCAGCGTCTTGAGCGTTGCCTTGACAAAGGGAGAGGCTTTCTGGGCGCTGTTATCGAGCATGGTCTGCGCTGCCACCGTGTGGGGGGCAGCCACAAAACCCAGGCCTGACAACAAAAGGCAAAGCGCGAAAACACGTTTCATCAAGAAGGTCTTTCCTGTCAGTCTGAAGGAGGGAGAAGGGGGCATTTGTGCGTATTCATGGCCAGAGCCTGCGCCCGCATGGCGTAATGTTCATGCACGTCAGCCGCCCGCCTGTTTGGGGGGAGGGTACACCTGTTGTGGTGGGGAGGGAAAGAGGCAAGCCCGCAAGACTACGCACGGCCAGAAAACCAAAACATTCAGCTTCCAGCGCATCCCCATTCCAGCCGAGTTGTTCGGCGGGGTAAACCGAGCCGGGCAGGGCTTGGCCAAGGGCTGCCATAAGGGTTGGGTTGTGCCTGCCCCCACCACAGACAAACCATGCGCGCGGCTGTTCGGGCAGTGGGGTGCGGGCGATGGACTGCACGGTAAAGGCCAGTAATGTTGCTGCCCCATCTGCCGCATTGAGCGGTGCAACTTGGGCCAGAGCGTTATGGAAGCTCAGCCGGTCGAGCGATTTGGGCGCAGGCTGGCAAAAAAACGGGTGTGCCAGCAGGTGCTCTACGCGCGTGGGGTCGGCCCGGCCACGGGCGGCCAGTTGGCCATCCGTGTCACACGGGGTGCCGGTGTGCTGGCAGGCCCAGTCATCGAGCAAGGCGTTGCCCGGCCCGGTATCACACGCCAGAACGCGGCCATCGGTGGTGATAAGGGTCAGGTTGGCGACCCCGCCAATGTTAAGCACCGCAATGGGGTCGGCCCGGTTGTGCAGCAATGCCGCATGGTAGAGTGGTGCCAAAGGTGCGCCCTGCCCCCCGGCTGCGACATCCGCTGTTCTGAAATCATGCACAACAGGCAGGTCCGTCTGGGCGGAAAGGTAGGCTGCGTCCCCAATCTGCCATGTCCGTCCTGGTCTGTGCAAAATCGTCTGGCCATGAAAACCTATGACGTCCACCGCCATGTCCGGTGCCATCTGGCGCAGGTCCTGCACGGCTTGCACATGCACAGCGGTCAACTGCTGTTCCACAGCCTTTAGTTCGGGGTTGTCGGGGGTAAGGTCGGGGGCGTTGTCCAGTAGGACGCGCAGGTGGTGCCGCAACTGTGCCGGGTAGGGCAGTGTTAGCGAGGGGCCGTGGGCTGCAATGGTGGTGCCGTTTGTGCGGATCAGGGCGGCATCCACTCCATCGAGCGATGTGCCGCTCATCAGGCCCAGCGCGTTCAGGCCGCTATCCGGGGTGGGTGTTATTGTGGGTATGGGCATTTCAGCACATCAGGGGGTGGTTGTTTCCAGCCCGGTCTGGACCTGCCCGGTGGTAACATTCCACAGCATGATGCGTTCATGCTCCTTGCTGGCAATGTGGAGGGCCATAAGGCCATCATGCACACGGGTCATGGTGAGCAGATGTTCCTCCGGCCCAAGTGGGAGTTGGGCGGTACGCGCATCTGTTAGCGGAATGCTGGCTGGCAGGCCGGGCTGGTGGGGGGTGTTCATGCGGTGGATAACAACCCCAACCAGCACAACCAGCCCCGCTATGATCAGCACCCCCATACCCACAACAGCGGCCATGAGCGGCTTGGGGGTTTTGTAATCCTGCGCGTCCATTCAGTGTCCTGTTGCTTTGTTCATACGGGCCCGCATGGTCTGGATAACCGTGGGTAGTCCGTCAAAAATGGCTTGACCGATCAGGAAGTGGCCTATGTTCAGTTCCCGTATTTCGGCAATGGTGGCAACTGGTCCCACGTTCTCGTAATTCAGGCCGTGGCCTGCGTGTACTTCCAGACCAAGGCTTGCAGCCTGCGTTGCCGCGCGTTGCAGGCGTTCAATTTCTCCCGCGCGGCCTTGTGCATATGCTCCGGTGTGTAGTTCCACAACCTGTGCACCAGTGGCCGCGGCTGCTGCGATCTGGACGGGGTCGGGGTCAATAAAGAGGGACACCCGAATGCCGCATGCCTTGAGCGCATGCACTTTGGGGGTCAGTGCTTCGGACTGGCCCGCAACGTCCAGCCCGCCTTCAGTTGTCAGCTCTTCGCGCCGTTCGGGCACAAGGCAGCAGGCATGGGGGCGCAGAATGCGGGCAATGGCGAGCATTTCATCCGTTGCAGCCATTTCCATGTTCAGGGGGGCATCAATTTCAGCACGCAGGCGTTCAAGGTCCGTATCGCGGATATGGCGGCGGTCCTCACGCAGGTGGGCGGTTATACCGTCTGCACCGGACTGCACGGCCAGAAGGGCTGCGGCTACGGGGTCGGGGTGCTGGCCCCCGCGCGCATTGCGGACTGTGGCAACATGGTCAATGTTGACGCCAAGCCGGATGGCTGGTCTCATGCATTTTTCTTTCTGTTCGCGGCCAGTGTTGCGGCCAGCCGTATGGCGGCCTCCAGACTGCGTGGGTCTGCCTTGTTCTGGCCAGCTATGTCAAATGCCGTTCCATGGTCGGGGGACGTGCGAATAATGGGCAGGCCAAGGGTTACATTCACGCCTTCCGCCATATCCAGCGTTTTAAGCGGAATAAGCCCCTGATCGTGGTACATGCACAGCGCCACATCGTATTGTGCCCGTGCATGGGGCGTAAACATTGTATCCGACGGCCACGGACCGCTCACATTCAGCCCTTCAGCCCGCAGCGTATTTATAGCGGGGAGGATAATGTCGCGCTCCTCATGCCCCATAAGGCCGTGTTCGCCCGCATGGGGGTTTAGCCCTGCAAAGGCCAGTCTGGGGTGTGCCAGGCCAAAATCCGTTTGCAGTCCTTTTGCTACAGTGCGGGCCGTGCGGACAATCAGCTCAGTGGAAAGCTGGGCAATGGCGTCGCGCAGGGCCACATGCACGGTAATAGGCACCACTTTAAGCGATGGCCCGGCCAGTAGCATGACCTCATCCCCCAAAGTCTGGCACAACTCGGCCAGATAACTTGTATGGCCGGGGTGCTTAAAGCCCGCTCCTTGCACAACGTCCTTGCTGATCGGGTTGGTAATAATGGCCGAGGCCTCTCCACTCAAAGCAAGTTCGGTTGCCAAGCGGATACTCTCGATTACGCTGGCAGCATTGCGCCGGTCTGGCTCCCCCGGTGCAGGGGGGGTGGCCAGATGCAGTGGTAATACGGGCAGGGCATGGCCAAAAACCTCCGCTCCGGCAGACAGGTAACGGATGGTCTGCACCGGCACGCGGCGCTCCAGCAGGGATGGGTCTCCTACGTACACAAAGGCGGGCCCATTCTGGCGGAGCCTTTGCCAGACGGCTGCGGTAATTTCGGGCGCAATACTGGCCGGATCTCCTTGGGTCAGTACCAGCATGTCTTTAATCTCCCTAAAACCCACCCATTGCGCAATGGTGCCAGCAAAACGCAGAAAGGCGCATGCGTAAAGGGGGGTAAGCTCTGGTTACAGGTGGGGCGGCATAAAAAGCGTGCGGCACCCGGCTGGGGTTAAAACAGATGCGTGCCTGCTGTGGTGGTGGGCCACGCAGATGTTTTGGCCAACACGCAGGTAAAAGACCGTGGTATGGTCGCGCAAAAGACCATGCGGTCGGGTTGGCTGCATTCTTGTTCTTTGCGTAGGATAGGGCTACCACATCATCATGATCAGGCTCATAATTGTTGTTCCGTTCCTGCTTGCACTTGTTGTGTTCAGTGCCAGTAATCAGGACCCGCTGGATATGTGGATGCTCACATATAGCTGGAAGTGCTCGCTGGGTGTGCTGGCGCTGAGTGTGGGGGCTTTGTCTTTTCTGCTAGGGGCTTTCTGCCTTTGGGTGGTCGAACTCCGGCAGGGGCGCAGGGCGCGCAAGGCCGAACAGCAGGCCCGGGACCTGAATGCGGAACTGGCACAGATGCGGGCCATTGTGGCCAACCGTGCGCCGCCCGTAGTGCCAGCCCCCGATGTGCAGCCTGTCATTCTGCCACCGCTAAACCCCGCAGGGAGCGAAGAACACCCCCATGTCTAATACACTCCGGCGCACCGGCCTTATTGTTTCTTTGGATACGCAGGACCCTGCTCAGGCTAGCCAATGGGTGCGCGATGTTGCGCCTGTGTCCGGTATGATCAAGCTTGGGCTTGAGTTCACTTACGCCGCCGGTTTTCAGGCTGTGGCGGATGTTGCCGGTAACGCCCCATTATTTCTGGACCTGAAGCTGCACGATATTCCCAATACGGTGGGGGCTGCGGTGCGCTCGCTGTCGCATTTGCGCCCGCGTATGCTCACCCTCCACGCTTCTGGCGGTCGCGCCATGATGGAGGCCGCCCGTATGGCCTGTGATGAGGCCTTTCCCCAAGGTCAGCGCCCCCTGCTGCTGGGGGTTACGGTGCTGACCAGTCTGGATGATCAGGGGTTGGCGGAAACTGGCGTCATGGATGGCGCGCGTGCGCAGGTCCGCCGTCTGGCGCGGCTGGCGGTTGAGTCCGGTATGGACGGGCTTGTCTGCTCAGCACATGAACTGGACGTGCTGCGTGATGATCTGGGGAGTGATCCGGTTATTGTCACACCCGGCATTCGCCCTGCCGGGGCAGCCAAAGGGGACCAGAAACGGGTCATGACCCCTGCTCAGGCACGCGATGCAGGGGCCGACTGGGTGGTTGTCGGCCGCCCCATAACGCAGGCTGCTGACCCGGCCGCTGCCGCTGCCGCCATTGTGGCGGAACTGGAAGGCTAATTGTGTCCATGCAGTCCCGCACAGGTGTTAAAATCTGCGGTCTTACGGAGCCAGAGGGGTTTGATGCCTGTGTGGAGCATGGGGCAGACTGGATAGGGTTTGTTTTTTTCGCGCGTTCACCACGCTTTGTCACACCGCAGCAGGCGGCAGCTCTTGCTGGGCGTGGGGTAGGGCAGGCCAGAACTGTCGGGTTGTTTGTGCACCCAAGTGATGAGGATATCGCGCGGGTGCTTGCACACGCCCCCCTTGATGTGTTGCAGATCTATGCGTCCGAGGAGCGTGCCCGGCAGGTTGCACAGGCCACTGCTCTGCCTGTCTGGCTCTCCTTCCCCGTGGCCGGGCGGGAGGACCTGCCAAGCACCTGTCCTGTTCAGCAGATGCTCATAGAACCTCGTCCCCCCAAGGATGCAACGCGTCCGGGGGGGAACGCCCAAAAGCTGGACTGGTCCATGCTGGCAGGCTGGCAGCCCTCATTCCCTTGGATGCTTGCAGGTGGGTTGGGCGTGGATAATGTGGCCGAAGCCATCCGTATAACAGGCGCTCCGGCGGTGGATGTGTCTTCGGGAGTGGAGAGTGCTCCCGGTGTCAAGGACCCTGCCTTGGTTGCCAGTTTTGTGCGCAATGCACGGACGGCACAAAAGGTCTGAGCAAAAAAACATAAAAGAGGCCTCTTTCCCTCTTGCCTGTTCCGATAATCTTGCTATTACCGTCCTCGCGCTGGAGAGATGGCCGAGCGGCTTAAGGCGCACGCTTGGAAAGCGTGTGTACGTTAATAGCGTACCGAGGGTTCGAATCCCTCTCTCTCCGCCACGCCACTTAAGTGGTTGATTTTACAGCACAAAATTTTTGGCTTCCCGCTGTGTGATACACGCTTGTGACACACGGAATGGACATGGCCACACCTTACATGACCCAACGTAGAAACTGCTGGTATCTGCGTGTCAGGAACCCTGCTGACCTGCGTCCCCTTATGGGATGTTATGTTGTTAAAAGCCTGAAAACCCATGATAGAATGACAGCCAGAAACAGGGC
>JBDNSL010000099.1:0-8691 GCA_047719095.1 Acetobacter sp. | reverse complement strand
ATCCAGCAAGACGGGCTCATATTCTGGCTCTTATCGGGGCTGGCGTGCTGATTGTAACCTTTGGTGGCATTGGCATAGAACTCGGGAATGATATGGCCCGCCATGGCAACATGGACCGCCAGAGCACGGCGGCAGGCAGTTACCTGCGTGGCGTGCACCATGCCACCAGTAACGCCCGCATATGCCACTACGCCTTTGAGGCCGAACATAACCCGACCGATGGGGAATGCTACCTACAGGCCATGATCCAGCTTTCGGATGCACGTGCGGGGTTTGAAGGATTCCGCTCCGTGCAACTGCGCGAGGGTGGGGGGCGCAGGGACGTGCTGGGTGTTGTGGAAAAGCAGCTCCAGACCATTAGCACATGGCCCCGATCGGCAGATGCCATGCCGCAGGGCGGGGCTGCCCTGCTGGCCGATCTGGACCAGAACCTGTCTGTGCTCAGCCGTGCCAGCACGCTGGATCAGGCGGACCGTGTTGCCAACATGCTACGCAATACAAGCTGGCAGCGCAGGCTGGCCCTGCTGGGGATTCTGACAGGCGTGCTCGCCATGATTTCCGCAGGTTGGGTGCTGGACCGCTCATCGCTCGCTGCGGCCCGGGCCGAGGCCTCCTCGCGCGATCTGGCCTTGCGGCTGCGCGCCACACTGGACAGCCTGAGCCTGGGTGTTGCGGTGTTTGGTGCGGATGGCTGCCTGTGGCACTGGAATGAGCAGCTTGCGACAGTCCTTGGTCTGGGCAAGGATTTTTTGCGTACCGGCCTGTCCTATAATGCCCTGAGCGGTCGGCTGGTGGTGGACGGTGTGCCCCTGCTGGAGCCGTTTGAACATATTGAGAGCAGCCTGTCCAAAGGGGAGCTTGCCCCCCCTGTTGTGGTGGAGTGCAAGGGCGGTAATGGTGCGGACCTCGAACTCTGCCGCACCTTGTTCTTCGCCCCCGATGGAGCCGCCGAGCGGCGCGGTTTTGTGCTGACTGCGGCGGACATTACCATGCGCCTGCGCAGTGAGCGCGCCTTGGGCGAGGCGCAGAAGCTGCGCGCCCTTGGCCAGCTTACCGCAGGCATTGCACATGATTTTAAAAACCTGCTCACGGTTATTCTGGGCAATCTGGAACTTGCATCCGAATATGACCAGCCCGATCAGGTTGAGCAGCGGCAGGAATACCTGTCTGCCGCCACCCATGCGGGCCACCGCTCCGAAGCGCTAACGGGCCAGCTCCTCTCCTTCATGCGCCGCCAGCGTGGCGCCCCCGATTCGTTGCGTCTGTCTGACCTGTTTTCCTTTCTGGGTGGTCTGCTCGGGCGTGTGATCGGCCCGCGTATTGTGGTGGAATGTGGCGTTGTGTCCGATGTCTGGCCTGTGCGCGCGGACCCCGCCCAACTGGAAAGTGCGGTGCTTAATCTGGCCATCAATGCGCGTGACGCCATGCCTTCTGGCGGGCGGCTGCGTATTACGGCGCGCAATGTCACCTTTTCCGTCAATGCCGATCTGATGAGCCTGCCAGTGGAGGACGGGCGCAGTATTCGTGTTGTGTCCGACCCCTCCCCCCTGCCTTCGGGCGACTGGGTCCGGCTGGATGTTGTGGACAGTGGTTTTGGCATGACGCGGGAGGTCATGGACCGCCTGTTTGAACCGTTTTTCACCACCAAGCGCGAGGGGGCGGGTACGGGCCTTGGCATGGCCATGGTTCTGGCGTTTTCCCAGCAGGTGAGTGGTCGGGTTGTGGTGGCCACGGGGCGTGGCAGCGGTACCGAGGTTTCGTTGTGGTTGCCGCGCGCCATAACAACCCACGTAGGGGGGGATGAGCCGGTGGCGTCGGCCATGCCTGCTCTGGCCAAACCCGCCAGCCCGCCAGTGCAGGCGCAGGCCCGCAGCCTGCAGGTGCTTGTGGTGGAGGATGACGCGGCCATTCGCGATATTGTCGTGACCATTCTGGGCATGGCAGGCCACAAGGTGCTTGAGGCAGGGGACGGCGAGCAGGCGTTTGACATGGCAGCAGGGGTGGAAGGCACGCTTGACCTGCTTGTGACCGATATCCAGCTCCCCGGCCCTCTGGACGGAATAACCCTCTCGCGCGTGCTGGTTGAGCGGTACCCCGCGCTGGCGGTGGTGTACATGTCGGGTGATCTGACGGCCGATTCCCCACCCCCACAGGGCAGTGTGCCCAATGTGTGCCTGCTGGCCAAACCGTTCCGCCGGGATGGGCTTATGCAGGCCGTAACCGCAGCGCTGGGTGCGCGGGCGGGAGCCTGATTAACCAGATCTTCCCTTGCGGAACGCTTCCGTGCGGGATAGAGCGGGGCCGGTTGCCACAGAACTGTTCGCCAGCGGTGTTTGACCCATGGGAATAAGGCAGGGTGAAAAACGCGCCGCCACAGCGTTGGGCGCATGCATGAAGGATTGTCAAATATCATGACGGGACGTCAGGACATCGACCTTAAGGATTACATCCGTCACATCCCCGATTTTCCAAAACCGGGTATTCTGTTCTACGATATTTCGACCCTGATGCAAAATCCCGATGCGTGGCAGATCGCCATGGGCCGCATGACCCGCCAGATCGCGCCCCTACAGCCAGACCTGCTGGCCGCTGTGGAATCACGCGGATTTTTGACCGCCGCCCCGATCGCGGACCGGATGGGCTGTGGCATGCTGATGCTGCGTAAGAGCGGCAAGCTGCCGGGCAAGACAATTTCGCACACCTATGATCTGGAATACGGCTCCGACACGCTGGAAATTCAGGCCGATGCGGTCAAGCCCGGCCAGCGCGTTGTGGTTATGGATGACCTGCTGGCAACCGGTGGCACGCTTGCTGCCTCCATTGAGCTGCTGCGCAAGGCTGGGGCCGAGGTGGTTGGCGCGTCCGTACTGGTTGAGCTGACAGGTCTTGGCGGGCGCGAAAAGCTGGATACGACCGTGACAAGCCTGCTGTCCTACGAAGACTAAAAGCGGAAAACGGTTTTTTCTCGTGCCATGTCCTGTGCGTAACGCTGGGTGCAGGACAGGGCATACGAGGTGTGAATACGCTTTTGGGCTTCTTTGGGGTAAGAAGAAGCAGATGGCAGTCTTTCTGATCAGTCCTGACCGGCAGAACGCGGCATGAAGGCTGCGGCGGTTTCATTTGGCCAGTTCTGTCAGGCTTTTAGAACCATTGTCCGGCAGGCGCTCGAAGGGGGAGGTCCCCCGCGTGACCTGAGCAGGCTGCGCTGGCTGTTTGCTCCCAACCTGCTGTCTTTCGGGTATGCGCTGCGGACCACCCTGTCGTCCCTCATAGCCCTTGGCATTGCCTTGTGGTGGGAGTTGGGGAGTCCGCAATGGGCGGCCCTGACCGTGTGGATGGTGGCGCAGGGCACACGCGGCAAATCCATTGCCAAGGCGCGGTGGCATATGTTCGGCATGGTGGTGGGCATGCTCTGCGCCTTTATCCTTGTCGGGAGCATGCCGCAGTCTCCCCTGCTCTATATTTTCTGGCTTGCGGCGGGCATTGGCGGCTTCTGCTTTGTGGGCACTCTGCTGCCCGGCCCCGCCAGCATGACCAATTACCGTATTCATGGCATGCGGGCCTCGGGGTTTACCTACGCCATTATCGCGCTTGATGGGGCTGCCGCTCCGGATCAGATTTTTCATATCGCCATGGCGCGTGTCACGTATATTACGCTGGGCATTGTGGTGGAAACCACCATATCCTCCCTGTTCCAGTACCGGCTTGGCCTGCGGGCCAGAAACAGGCTTGCCACCAACTTTGTGCAGGCGCTTGATGGTGCGGTACCGGCCCTTGTGCGCCTGCTTGGGGGGGACCGCCGCGCGGTCGCCAATTCCCCGGATGTGTTTACGACCATTGTGGGACTGAGCGATCAGGTCGAATTCGCGGAAGTGGAAATGGGTGAGCACCAGCACGAGGGCGATCATGCCCGCGCCGCCCTTGCCGCCATAGCGGTGCTGATGTCCCGTGGGCTGGACCTTGGTGCCCTGCTCTCCATGCCTGAAAGTCAGGGTAAGGATTATTTGCAGGTCGCGGAGCAGGTGGCCGGTTTTTTAAAGACCATTCCCCAGCGCCTGACAGATGAGTCGCCTGTGGCCCCGGTCCTGCGGGACCTGACCGCCCTGCGCGCGACCTGCACCCAGCTTGCGGCCACCTGTCTGGAGCAGGAGATGATCGCGGCCACCAACCCGCCCATTGATGCGACACAGGAGAGCAGCCTCTCGCGCGAGGGGCAGCTGCTCCACAAGCTGGGCGCCATTCTGGATGAGTTGCAGCAGGCCATTGAACAGTTCGAGATGAGCCGTAACCCGAAGCCGCATGACCACTTCAGGTACCCCATGCGCAGCTACCGGGACTGGCGTATGGCCTTTACCAACAGCCTGCGCGCATCTGTGACCATTTTTGCTTCGGGAGTGATCTGGATTGCCACGGGCTGGACCGACGGGCTGACATTCATGATGTTTGTCTCCATTGTCTGCGCCCTGTTCTCCACGCTGGAGCAGCCTGCTCTGGCCACACAGGCGTTTTTGCACGGCACAATTTTTGTGGTGGGCATGGGCGGCCTGCTCGACCTGTGGGTAATGGCCCAGCCCACTGTGTACGAAACACTGGCCCTGTGCCTTGCCGTGCCCATGCTGGTGGGGGGGCTGGCGTTTGCGTGGCCACCGCTCATTCTGGCAGCCGTTGCGTATAACCTGTTCCTGCCCATTCTTATCGGCCCCATGAATCAGGGGCGGATGGACGAACTCCTGTATTTCAACACCGCTTTGCCGCTGTTTCTGGCCATGGTGTTTTCCATGTGGATGTACAGGCTGTTCCTGCCGTTTGACCCCGATGGCCTGCGCTGGGACCTGCGTGTGAGCATTCTGCGCCGCCTGCGCAGGCTGGCCCAGCAGCGCGCAGCCCCCCCCATGACAGAAATTATTGGCCGTGGGGTGGATGGTTTTGTGCGCCTTGCCTCCATGACCACCGATGACCGCAATACCTATGTGCGTGACCGCTACGTGAGCGGTGTGCTGTCGGGCATGACGCTGGAGCTTAATCTGTTGCGCCTGCGGGTTATTCTGGGGCGCAACATTCTACCAGCCGATGCCCGCCACGCCACACAGGCGATGATGAACCGCATGCAGCAGTTTTCTGGCCGGTATGGGGGGCAGTATGGCCGCACCGCGCGCGCAGCCCAACTGGCGGTGGAGTATCTGAGCCGCATGGAGCAGGCCGAAACCAACCTGTCCGTGCGTGAGGAAATGTTGCGGGTGCTGGCCAGCCTGCATGTGATTGAAACGGAACTGAGGGAAAATCAGGCGTTCTTCGATGCGTCCTCGCCGTATCTGGACAAGGCGTTTTCCTGAACGCACTCTGTGTCTGGCAGAGCCTGCACGCGCGCTAGACCCGCGCTGTCAGGAGTGCACACAGTAAAGAGGGAACACATCATGTCGGATGCACGCAGTGTGTGGGATAACGCGCGGGCCAGAACCGTGCTGCGGTCCATGTTTGACGCAGCCGTAGCCAGTGCCGACCCGTTTGTGGTGCTGGCGGCCCACCTGCCCCCAAAGCCCAAGGGGCGCTGTGTGGTGGTGGGTGCGGGCAAGGCCTCGGCCGCTATGGCCGCAGCACTCGAGGCCGCATGGCCGGATGTCTCCCTGGAAGGGGTGGTGGTCACGCGCGACGGGCACGCAGCCCCCACCCGACATGTGCGGATACTCGAGGCATCCCATCCCGTGCCCGACGCAAGGAGCGAGGCAGCGGCAACAGCCGTTATGCAGGCGGTGGCAGGGCTTGGGCCGGATGATCTGGTAATCGCCCTTGTTTCTGGCGGAGGGTCGTCCCTTCTGGCCCTGCCAGCACCGGGGCTGACATTGCGTGACAAGATTGATGTGGGCAAACAGCTCCTGCGGTCTGGCGCCACCATTACGGACATGAACACCGTGCGGCGGTACCTGTCCGCTATCAAGGGTGGGTGTCTGGCGCAGGCGGCAAGCCCCGCGCAGGTGCTTACACTGGTGATCAGCGATGTACCGGGCGATGACCCATCGGTTATTGCCAGCGGGCCAACAGTGCCCCCAACCGGCACGGCGGCCGATGCCCTGCGGATTGTGGCGCGCTATGGGCTGGAGTTGTCCCCTGCTGTGCGTCAGGTACTGGAGCGGGCTGTGGCCGAGCAGCAGGTGGTTGCACCTGACCCGCGCAACCGTGTGGCGCTGATTGCAACCCCCCTTATGGCGCTTCAGGCCGCAGCGGCAGTGGCGGAGCAGCACGGGCTGACACCACTTGTGCTGGGCGATGCGCTGGAAGGGGAAAGTCAGGTGGCCGGTATTGTGCTTGGGGGTATGGCGCGCTCGGTCCGTTTGCATGGCCTGCCGGTCCGCCCTCCTGCTGTGCTGTTAAGCGGGGGCGAAACTACGGTGACCATCCGCGCAGGGGAAGGTGCGGGCAAAGGTGGCCGCAATACGGAGTTCCTGCTCTCCTGCGTGCATTTTCTGGGGGGAGAGAGCGGCATCTGGGGGCTGGCGGGCGATAGTGATGGTATAGATGGCACGGAGGATGCCGCAGGTGCCATTTTTGCGCCCGACACACTGGCCCGTGCCGCGCAGGCGGGCTGTATGGCCGAGCCTTTCTTGCACAACCATGACAGCTACAGTTTTTTCAAAGCTGTGGGGGATCTGGTCATGACCGGGCCAACATTGACCAATGTGAATGATATCCGCCTGCTCCTGATAACCTGAATAAAGCGGTCAGGCCCGCAGCGCACGCGCAACCTCGCGCCGCAGGGCCGGGAGAACCGTGGCCCCGAACGCCGGGTTGCGCCGCTCCCACATGCCCGTGCGCCATGAAGGGTGGGGGAGGGGAAAATAGGTGGGCAGGTAGTGCGCGAACTGTTCCACCCGCTCAAAAACCCGGCCTTTGCCCAGCACATGGTTTTGGGCGTAAGCCCCAACCAGCAGGGTTAGCTGTATGTTGGGCAGATGCTCCAATATGCGTTGCCGCCACAAGGGCGCGCACTCGGGTCTTGGCGGTTTGTCGCCTCCTTGTGGCAGCACGCCGGGGTAGCATAGCCCCATGGGCACAATGGCCACTTTTTCCGTGTTGTAAAAAAGAGCGCGGTCCATGCCCAGCCACGCCCGCAGGCGCTCGCCCGAGGCATCGTTAAAGGAAATGCCCGTTTCATGCACTCTGGTGCCCGGGGCTTGGCTTGCAATCAGCAACCGTGCACGGGGGGAGACATGCAGCACAGGCCGTGGCCCTAGCGGTAGAGCCTGCGCGCAAGCCGTGCAGGCCCGGATCTGGCGGAGCAGGTCCGCAAGCTGGCTATCTGGTGTGGTGGGCGGTGGCAGGGGTTTGTCCTGTACAAAAACCGCCGCAAAGGGCGGCGGGTTGAGCGGCATATATGCATCTTGCCCCCGCCGTAAAAGAGGCACGGCCGCATAATCGGGCAAGGCGGCTCCCGCACTGTCTGCATTTGGTTGTGTCAGGCTTGGAACAATAAAAAACACCGCAGTGTTGCCACTGCGGTGTTTTTTTAATCGCCACTCAAAGGAGGGGCAGAGAAGGGGTCGGGAGGACCTTACTGCTCTGCGTCCACCCCGTTATGGGTCTGCGGAGCAAAGGTCCAGCCAGCGCCGTAAGGCTGCGGCATGAACAGGCCCCATGTGGAGGTCGCGGACGTGGGGTCGGCCCAGCCGGTGGTCGGGATCGGAGCGTGGTCCAGACGGAGTTTCTGAACGTCAGCGGCGGTCACGTTAGCCGGAGCCTTGTTACCCCATGCGGAGCGGATGAAGTTGACCACATCGGCCATCTGCTGGTCGGACAGAATGGTCTTGTAGTCCGGCATGGCAACAGCGGAAGGTGCCCAGTTGGTGGGAGGGAGCACGCCACCAGCCATAACAATATGGGAGATGGAGGTCGGGTCATCACCAACAACAACCGCATTCCCAGCCAGCGGCGGGAACATGCGGGCAACACCACCACCATCGTTACGATGGCAGGCCGCGCACTGCTCAACATAAACCCGTGCACCGGGGTTGTTGGCTGTGTTGCCTGTATCCAGCGCCTGAGCCGTGGACGGATCGTACGTGTACTCACCGCGTGACGGGGCAACCGGAGGCAGAGCCTTCAGGTATTTCGCTATGGCGTGCAGGTCGGAGTCCGTAAAGTACTGCGTGCTCCAGCCAACCACGTCGGCCATGCCACCAAAGACGGCGGAGTGGTCGGTACGGCCGGACTTGAGGAACAGGAAGAGGTCATCTTCAGACCAGCGACCAATGCCTACAACCGGGTCGTTACGCAGGCTTGGGGCAATCCAGTTGTCGATCGGTGCGCCACCAGCAAGGAAGTCGGGACCACCGGATGCATCCAGCGCCTTTTCCTGCATGGCAAAGCCACGGGGTGTATGGCACATGCCGCAATGGCCTGGGCCTGTAACAATGTATTCACCACGGGCGATGTCCGCATCCGTGCCCGGAGCTGCCGCAAAGTCCTTGGGCGTGGGGGCAAACATGGAGCGCCAGATAGCCAGCGGCCAGCGCATGGACATGGGCCAGCTAATGCCTGCCTCACGGTTTTTCTGGGCTACAGGCTGCACGCCATGCATGAAGTACGCATAAAGCGACTTCACGTCATCTTGGGAGAGGCGTGCAAATGCCGGGTAAGGCATAGCCGGATAAAGCGTGCTGCCATCCTTGCGGATGCCATGGCGCACGGCTTCATCAA
>JBDNSL010000098.1:0-8751 GCA_047719095.1 Acetobacter sp. | reverse complement strand
GTGCAGGGGGTTGGGCTGGGCAAAGGGGCGTGCAGGCTCCAGCAGAACAGGGCGCAGTGCCCCGGCATCCGCCAGCCCCTTGACCACGCCAGCACTGACCCCCGCAGCACTGGCAATGTCGGTTGTGGTGCGCGGCGTGCCATCCACGACAACTGCGAGTACCTTGTGGCGTGCGGGGGTCATGCGTAGTGCTGTGGGCAGGGGGCTTTGGGCCACCCAGCCGGTGGCTTGGGTGGGTGCGCTGCCTTTCATGTGCAGGCGCAAGGTCATGGCCAGCACCATGCCGGGGGG
This sequence comes from Acetobacter sp., assembly GCA_047719095.1. Classification (GTDB taxonomy): domain Bacteria; phylum Pseudomonadota; class Alphaproteobacteria; order Acetobacterales; family Acetobacteraceae; genus Acetobacter. The sequence goes on along the minus strand of JBDNSL010000098.1, from coordinate 8,460 downwards.
GGAGAGGGTATAGGCGGCTACCCAGTCCACAAACCGGCGCAACTCGGCATTGAGCGGGGGCAGGTCCAGCTTTTCGCCCACGGCGCGCAGGCGGTTGTCTGCTACGGTTTTGCCTGTTGCAGGCTGGGCAAGCTCGGGGGGGAGGGTGGAGTGCGTATCCCATACCACGCCGGTCTGGTGGCGGTTGCCCAAGGGCACGCTGACAATATCGCCCGCGCGGAGTTCTTGTCCGGTGGGGGTTTTGTAGTCAAACGCTCCGGCAAACGGCATGGGTAGCAACACGGGTACGCGCCGCACACCTGTTGCGGGCTGGTCCGTGCCGGGGTCTTGTCCGATGGGGGGGGGAGGTGCCACTGCCATGTTGTTCTGTTTAAGCGTGCGGGTGGTTAAAGAACAGGGGTTGCGTGTTGGGCTTTTTGCCCGAACGTAAGTGGTGGGTAGGCAAGGCAGAGGGGGAATGCGGGCATGACGGCCGAGGACGCGGTACAAAAATTTCTGGCATGGATGGCAGTGGAAAAGCGGGCCTCCCTTTTGACCATAGATGCCTATCGGGGCGATCTGGACCGTTTTATGGCGTTCATGACCACGCATCTGGGCGGCCCACCGGATATGCACGGCCTTGCCAGCCTGAGCCTGCGTGACCTCAGGGCATGGCTTGCGCATGAGGTGGCTCAGGCTCAGGTGGCTGCCAGCCGCCCGCTTGCGCGCAAAACCTCGCCCGATCAGGCGGCGCGCACCCGTGCGCGCCGTGTTTCGGCCGTGCGGTCGTTTTTCAAGTATCTGGCGCGTAGGGAGGGGGTGGAGAATCCGGCCATCTCGCTTTTGCGGCTGCCCCGCACCAAAAAAACACTGCCCCGCCCCCTTGCACAGGCGGACGCACTGGCTGCCCCCGAAGATATTGCCGCCATGGCCCACACCCCCATGGAGGAGCAGCGCAACGCCACCCTGTTTTTGCTGTTGTACGGGTGTGGGCTACGTATTTCCGAAGCACTGAACCTGAACATTGCCGACCTGCAAACCATGGAAGGCAGTGGCGTACTGCGCATTCATGGCAAGGGCGGCAAGGAGCGGCTGGTGCCTGTTCTGCCCGCCGTGTGCAAAGCCTTGCAGGCATGGCGCAAACGCCACCCGGCACCCACCCCGGACAGCCCCCTGTTTGTGGGGGTCAGGGGCGGGCGGCTGCAACCCGCCATTGCCCAGAAAGCCATGCGGGAATGGCGTATTGGCAACGGACTGCCCGAGCACGTAACCCCCCATGCCCTACGCCACTCCTTTGCAACACATCTTATGGAAGGGGGGGCAGACCTGCGCGTTATTCAGGAACTGCTTGGCCATGCCAGCCTGTCCACAACCCAGCGTTACACACTGGCGGATGAGGCGCGGCTGCTCGATGTCTGGACGCGTGCGCATCCGCGTGCGCAAATGGAGCGCAACGCCGATAAACAAGAAGGTTGAGGGTTATGATAACCAACACGCACCGCACCCCATGGCCAGAAATAGAACCCTATGCCCATGGTTATCTGGATACGGGCGAGGGGCACCTTGTTTACTGGGAGCAGTGCGGCAACCCTGATGGTATTCCCGTGGTGTTCCTGCATGGCGGGCCGGGGGGCGGGTGTTCGGCGGCACAGCGCCAGTTATTTGACCCCACGCGCTACCGCATTGTGTTGTTTGACCAGCGCGGGTGTGGGCGCTCACGCCCGCATGCCTCGCTCGAGGCCAATACGACATGGCATCTGGTTGCTGACATAGAGCGCCTGCGCCGCCTGTGCGAGGTGGAGCAATGGGCCGTGTTTGGAGGGTCGTGGGGGTCCACACTGGCACTGGCCTACGCACAGACCCACCCCGAGCGTGTGAGCGCGCTTATGCTGCGCGGTATTTTTACCCTGCGTAAGGCTGAACTGCTCTGGTACTATCAGGAGGGCGCATCGTGGCTGTTCCCCGATAAATGGGAGGATTTTGTAGCCCCTATTCCCCCATCCGAGCGAGCGGACATGATGGGGGCGTACCGCAAGCGCCTGATATCGGACAACGCGCAGGAGCGGCTGGAGGCCGCGCGGGCGTGGAGCGTGTGGGAGGGGCGCACCCTGACCCTGCTGCCCTGCCCGGATATGGAACACCAGCATGACGAGGCCGAGTACGCACTGGCGTTCTCCCGCATAGAAAACCATTATTTTGTGCATGGCGGCTGGCTGGAAGAAGGCCAGCTTATCGCCAATGTGGCGCGCATCCGCCACATTCCCACCGTGATCGTGCAAGGGCGGTATGATATGGCAACGCCCGTACGCACCGCATGGGACCTGCACCGGGCATGGCCCGAGGCGGATTTTCAGTTGATTGATGCAGCAGGCCATGCCCTGTTTGAACCCGGTATCCTGACAGCCCTGCTCAACGCCACAGACCGTTTTGCGCGGGAACTGGCATGACGCCTGCTCAGGCTCTACACAAAGGGCAGGCCGGTTGGCTGCATGCCACGGCCATGGTGGTGGTTATGGTTGCAGCCCCCATTGCCGCCATGAGTGCTGCAAACGCCCAGTCCTGCCATAAGCTGGTGGCGCGGGTGGGCCTGCGCGATGATCTGGGGTTCCTCAACAGCCCGGTCAGCCTGAACGGGCATGCAGCACGCATGATTGTGGATACCGGGTCGGAGGGGAGCCTGCTCTCGCCCGAGGCTGCGTCGCTGTTTGACACACAACTAGACCACACCATGCACACCATGGTGCATGGCACGGGCGGGGCAGGGCGCATTGTGCCCAATGCGGTGGTGCGCTCGTTTAAAATGGGGGGGCTGGAGTTTGGCCCTGTCTCCATTCCCGTGGACGCGCTGCCTGCCGTGCCCCGCACAGACCCTGCGGTAGAAGGGCTGGTGGGGGGGGACCTGCTGTCACGCTATGATGTGGAGTTTGATGTCGCACAGGGCACGCTCTCCTTCTGGTCGGCGGGAACGGCTGCGTGTTCCGGGCCGGAGGGCTGGCGCTACATTTACCGTGCGGTGCCCCTGCAAAACGCGGGGGAGCGGGTTATTGCCAGTGTGGAACTGGATGGCCACGCTTTGCAGGCTCTGGTGGATAGTGGTGCGCGCTCGTGCATTGTGTCCAACCGTGCGGCCGAGCGCATGGGGGTAAGCGAACAGACGCTGGCAAGTGACCCCGGCGGGCTGACAACAGGGGTGGACGGCCACCAGCAGACTTACCACTGGCATAAATTTGGTATGATGCAGATTGGGCAGGAGCAGGAAAAATCACCCGTGCTGACGGTCGCCCCCGTGCACGATACGGTGGACATGCTGCTTGGTGCAGACTGGTTTGCAGCCCACAGGGTGTGGATTTCGTATCGGACGCATATGCTCTACGTCATGCCCGCAACCGGGCATACCCGCTAGGCAGGTGCTCCGGGCTTTGGGGCTGTTTGCGCCAAAGCCCGGAGGTGGGCGTTATTCGCCTTTAAGGCGTTTGTTGCACACGCTGTAGTAACCGCCGCCTTTTTCAATCCACTTCAGACCAGCATTGGCATTGCTGGTCTTGTTGGCGTTGTACTGGTCCAGGCAGGTTTTCATGCGGGCCTTGCCGGGGGCGAGCTTGGCGTACTGGGGGGCAACAGCCGTGGGCAGGGTGGCGTTGGTGGCAGCGGCAACCGTTGTGGGGGCTGCGGCCTTGGCGGGCTTTGTGGCTTCAGCACTGGGTGTGGCTTCTGCTTTGGCTGCCTTGGCAGGCGGTGTTGCCGCTGCTGCTACTGGTGCTGTTGCCGCAGGTGCTGCGCCGGGTGTGGCCGTATCGCACGAACTGGCCTTGAATTCCTTAAAGGACTGACCCTTGAGGGTATTGGCGGTTTTGGCGTCCTTGAACTTCTCGTGGCACTCCTTCGCCGTCATGGCGTGGGCGCTGGGAAGCGAAAGGGCTGTGGCACAGCCAAGCAGCAGAGCGGCCAGTCCGGTGCGGGCAACAACAGTCATGAATATACCTCATGCAAGGAGGGCGAGTGAGCGGCAGCCTCATACTGCCAACACGCAATCAGTATCATGAAAGGGCGTGACCGAGGAATGAAAGCCTGAACGCTTTTTTGTCCGTAAAGAAAAAATTAATATCAAAAAAGGCGTGCCCCGCCTGCTTGTTCAGTCCAACACACCGTTCGGTGGAGTGCCAGCGTTGGCCACATGGGCACAGGCCAGTCGGCCCGGCAGTGCAACAAGGTGGGTCTAACAGACAGGTAAAGTCAGGCAGTCCAGTGCATGGCCTGTCTGTGCATATCCTGTCAGGCTGGTTGTTAGTCCTCAAAGCGGGTGGAGCGGCCGCGTTTGATATTGGCACGGTGCGCTTTGCCGTCCAGTCTGCGCTGGCGGGCCGCACGCCCCGGACGGGTGGCAACGCGGAAGGCGGGGCGGTGGGCTGCCTCGCGGATCAGTACGACCAGTCGCTCAATGGCATCTTCGCGGTTACGGATCTGGGTACGAAAACGCCGGGCGGTAATAACAATAACCCCATCGCGCGTGGCCCGTGTACCCGCCAGTTCCAGCACGCGCGCGCGTATCCGCTCGGGCAGGGAGGGGGAGAGTGCGGCATTAAAGCGGAGCTGTGCCGCTGTTGCGACCTTGTTGACATTCTGCCCGCCGGGGCCAGACGCCAGAATATAGCTGACTTCCAGTTCGGACTCAGGCAGCGACAGCGCGGGAAGGATCGGAATGGCCATGGCCGGGGCATAGCATGGTTTGCCCGGCAGTGCTTGGCTGTTGGGTATAAAAAAAGCCTCCGTGTTTGTGGCACGGAGGCTTTTTGTTGGCATTAAAGAGGGGGTTAACGGATCAGTTATTGATCCGCTCACCATGGAGGGACATATCCAGCCCTTCCAGTTCCTGATCAGCGGTCACCCGCAGACCCATCACCAGATCAATCACCTTGAGGATGACGTAGGAGGCAAAGGCACACCATACAATGGTCACCAGCACGGCTTCGGCCTGCACAATAAGCTGGTGCAGGGAGCCAACAACACCCGTGGGGTTGGCGTCTGTTGCAGAGAGCGGGCCATAGGCCAGCACACCCGTCAGCAGCGCACCAACAATACCGCCCACGCCGTGTACGCCAAAGGCGTCCAGGCTGTCATCATAGCCCATCATGTGCTTGAGGGATGTGGCACCCCAGTAGCAGACAACGCCCGTAATCAGGCCAATAACCAGCGCACTGCCCGGCAGCACAAAGCCTGCTGCGGGGGTAATGGCAACCAGCCCGCCAACCGCACCCGAGATCACGCCCAGAACGGTGGGCTTGCCCGAACGCAGCCATTCAGCCAGCATCCACGAGACGCCAGCACCGGCAGCGGCAATCTGTGTTGCAGCCATGGCCATGCCCGCACGGCCATTGGCGCCAACAGCGGAGCCTGCGTTAAAGCCGAACCAGCCAACCCACAGCAGGGCCGCACCAATAACGGCATAGGTCAGGTTGAAGGGGGAAAGGTCGTCCTGCCCGTAACCCTTGCGCCGACCCAGCACCAGAGCACACACAAGCCCGGCCACACCAGCGTTGATATGGACAACCGTACCACCGGCAAAGTCAGCCGTGCCAAGCCCTGCCAGCCAGCCGATCGGGCTCCATACCCAGTGCGCGATGGGGGCATACACCACCAAGGACCACACAATGGAGAAAATGCACATGGCGCTAAACTTCATGCGTTCAGCATAAGCACCACTGATCAGGGCGGGGGTGATGATGGCAAAGGTCATCTGGAACATCATGAAGATGCTCTCAGGAATGGTCATGGTGGTGGCGTTGGGGCTATCCGCACCCAGTGTAAAGCCAACATCCGCACCATTATGGATATGCGCGCCAATACCGTTGAGCAGCACGCGGGAGAAGCCACCAATCCACGGCGACCCGGTTGTAAAGGCGAGGGAATACCCCGCGACCATCCATACGATGGACATGATGCAACACAGGGCAAAGGACTGCATGAGCGTTGCCAGCACGTTTTTCTTACGCACCATGCCGGCATAAAACAGGGCAAGACCGGGGATGGTCATCATAAGCACCAGTGCGGTGCTGGTGAGCATCCATGCCGTATCCCCCGTGTCTATGGGGGGGGTGGCCGCATCTGCGGCATAAGCCTGGGAGCAGCCGAGGGCTGCTACAAGACAGGCCGACAGAACAGCCATGGTCTTGCGAATAACTGGACCTCTCGCCGGATTGACAGCTTGGAAGGGTCGCGCTGACATGATGATGCGTTCTCCTTAAAATACGCAGCCATTGACGCTCGCCAGATTCGTGTAAGGAGCGATGGGCCTAATCTTATTGTATCTATTCCGGAATGACCGGGGTGGCAATCCAGTTTGATACCGAATTGTTTCACAATCTGATTTATGGCTGGAAAAAGCCACAAAAAACGAGGCCGCTACGGTGTCCAGCTCAAATAAAAAAGGGCGTGCAAACCATAATGGCCTGCACGCCCTTATACCTGTTCCGGGGGATAACGGAGGCACTGGACGGGCCAGTACCTCCAAAACCCTTAAAAACCGGTTTGGGTAACTTAGAAGTCCATGCCACCCATGCCGCCCATGTCAGGACCGCCAGCAGGGGCTGCCTTCTTTTCGGGGCGTTCTGCAACCATGGCTTCCGTGGTGATCAGCAGGCCAGCAACGGATGCTGCATCCTGCAGAGCGGTACGGACAACCTTGGCCGGGTCAATAATACCGGCTTCAACCAGGTTCTTGTATTCGCCAGCCTGTGCGTCAAACCCGAAGTTGTAGTCGTCGCTTTCGAGCACCTTGTTGGCGACCACAGCACCGTCTTCACCCGCGTTCAGGGCGATCTGGCGCAGAGGAGCCTGCAGGGCGCTCAGGATGATGTTGCCACCAACGCGCTGGTCATCATTGTGGTAGTGCAGGTGGGCAATAACCTTGGTTGCGCGGGCCAGAGCCGTGCCACCACCGGGAACAATGCCTTCTTCAACTGCTGCGCGGGTTGCGTGCAGGGCGTCGTCCACGCGGTCCTTGCGTTCCTTCACTTCGATTTCCGTGGAGCCGCCAACGCGGATCACGGCAACACCGCCAGCCAGTTTGGCCAGACGTTCCTGCAGCTTTTCACGGTCGTAGTCAGAGGAGGTTTCCTCGATCTGCGCACGGATCTGCTTGACGCGGCCCTTGATGTCGTCGCCGTTGCCAGCACCGTCAACAATGGTCGTGTTTTCTTTGTCGATGTGAACCTTCTTGGCGGTGCCAAGCATGTTCAGCGTAACCGTTTCGAGCTTGATGCCGAGGTCTTCGCTGATAACCTGACCACCGGTCAGGATGGCGATGTCTTCCAGCATGGCCTTGCGGCGGTCACCGAAGCCAGGAGCCTTGACAGCAGCAATCTTGAGGCCACCGCGCAGCTTGTTGACAACCAGGGTTGCCAGCGCTTCGCCATCAACATCTTCCGCAATGATCAGCAGCGGACGGCCGGACTGAACAACGGATTCCAGCAGCGGCAGGATCGGCTGAAGAGAAGAGAGCTTCTTTTCATGGATCAGGATGTAGGGGTTTTCCAGATCGGCCGTCATCTTTTCCGGGTTCGTCACGAAGTACGGAGAGATGTAGCCACGGTCGAACTGCATGCCTTCAACCACGTCCAGTTCGGTCTGGAAGTGCTTGGCTTCTTCAACGGTGATAACGCCTTCGGAGCCAACTTTCTGCATGGCTTCGGAGATCATCTTGCCGATTTCGGATTCACCGTTGGCAGAGATGGTGCCGACCTGAGCAGTTTCCGCCGGGGTGGTAACCTTTTTGGCGTTCTTCTTCAGCTCTTCAACAACCACGGCAACGGCTTTGTCCACACCGCGCTTGAGGTCCATCGGGTTCATGCCAGCGGCAACAGCCTTCAGGCCTTCGCGCACAATGGCCTGAGCCAGCACGGTTGCAGTTGTGGTGCCGTCACCGGCCACGTCGTTGGTCTTGGACGCCACTTCGCGCAGCATCTGTGCGCCCATGTTTTCGAACTTGTCAGCCAGTTCGATTTCCTTGGCGACGGAAACGCCGTCCTTGGTGATGCGGGGTGCGCCGAAGCTCTTGTCCAGAACAACGTTACGGCCTTTGGGGCCCAGCGTTACCTTTACGGCATCAGCCAGAATGTCCACACCGCGCAGCATGCGCTGGCGTGCGTCTGCACCAAACTTTACGTCTTTGGCAGCCATTGAATTTCTCCTGTGAAGATCTTTTGTAAGTTTACGGTCGGATCAGTGCGGATCAGGCTGCAACAATGCCCAGAATGTCGCTTTCCTTCATGATCAGCAGCTCTTCGCCGTCGATCTTCACTTCCGTGCCGGACCATTTGCCGAACAGAATGCGGTCACCGGCCTTGACATCAAGCGCCACAACCTGACCCTGTTCATTGCGGGCACCCGCACCAACAGCGACCACTTCGCCTTCCATCGGCTTTTCTTTTGCCGTGTCGGGGATGATGATGCCACCGGCGGTCTTCTGTTCGCCTTCAAGGCGCC
>JBDNSL010000097.1:0-8783 GCA_047719095.1 Acetobacter sp. | reverse complement strand
CGGGTCAATACAGAAACAGGTGCGCTTGATTTCACCTGGCACTTTGTGCCCATTGTAAGGGGACAGACGGAATGGAACCAACAGGTGAGACGGGATTGCGTGGGACCAGCAGGGATTACGTGGGATGAAAATTCAAGGGAAACCGCTGGTGTCGACATAATTGGCGGTTGGTGGCTCTTATGATTATGCCGGTGAGTGGTGTCTGGAACCTGAGCGGCATTTTAGCCAAAAGGACACCAAATATGGAACCCAATCTATTGAGAACCCTATTCTGAAGGGGGAGCTTTTAAGACCCTTTTAAAGCTCCATTAAAGCCAGTGAAATCCTTTGGCCATCAATCCGGCCAAACCCAAAGCTACTGCAATGAGCGCACCGAAGATAACGCGAAAGTCGCGGTCATGGCGCTCATCAATCTTGTCCAGCCTCACATCCACCTTATCCAGCCGGACGTCTAGCCGATCAAAGCGTTTTTCAAGGCTTTCTAGGCGATATTTTATGACGTCCATGCCATCGTTTCCTCCCCCTCCTCCTTTAGCATATCTTCCTTCTTCAGACGAAAAAGATTGCAATCCGCGACGTACACGTTCGGCATTGAGTGAAACTGTATTGTTATTAATCGTCATCAGATGCAATCTCTACAAGAGCATCAAGTTGTTCACTCATCACCCTTAGTTCATCCATGAAAGAATCTCTGGGGGCAAATGTAGAAAAAATACTATTATCTCTGCGTTGAATTTCCGCTTGAAGTTTTAAAACTGCACTTATTAGATCAGTTATTATTACAGACTGAGTTGACGCAAGAGCTATTAGTTTATTTATTTTAACAGTATTATTTCTATTTTCGGTCATGACATTGCCTGTAATCTGTAGGCTACGCGGCCTATTATTGTTATAGCGTCTCCGCCGTCTGGTTCGCCCCAGCGGAAACGGCTGATTTCTGCTTCTTGTGTGGGGTAGCGATCATTATCGGAAATTATGCGGACCGTTCCGTGCATACCGGCGGAAAGGCGTTTTACGAGCAAGGTTCCGCTAGCGACCATAACATGTATGCCATCGAGTAACTGACGGCGCTCTGTGTCTACTATCAGCTTGTCTCCGGCACGCATGGTAGGTTCCATGCTGGCTGCGGAAAGCGTCACGGTGTCACGCCGGGATGGTGTGATAAATCTATCTGATAACCGCTATTTTTCGGACTTCCTGCTTCAGCATCGGGGAACATCTGTTGTGGTCCGATTTGACCCGCAGGCTTTGCATGATGATCTGCATGTCTACCGGATTGATGGCACCTATCTGGGGGCTGCGACCTGTTTTGCCAAGGCAGGGTTTAACGACCAGCAGGCAGCACAGGCACAAAGCCGCGCATTCAAGGCATTTAGAAGGGCAACAAAAGACCTTGCCGTCTGACGTTCTGACAGAAGTTGTTGACAGCACCATTTTTGCCCAGCCCGAACGCCACCGTGCCCTGCTGCGCGATATTCGGGACTTCCTGCGCAGCAGCCCCACGGATGCCACGGCAAGCCATCTGGCTTTTGTCCTGACGCATGAAACCCACATTGCCGGGGATGAACGGCGGCAGGTGATCCGTGAGTTTTTTGAAAGCTACCCCGAAGATACCACCGCAGGTGAAATTCTCGCGCAGATGGAGACACTCTGATGCCATCACAGACCCCCATTGAGAAAATCGACAAGGTGCTGCGCTCCATGCGGAATGGGGCACAGCTTTATGCCCTACCCAAGCCTGTGACCATTCTGGACCAGAATGACCGGCAGGAAGCCGCTGACTGGCTGAATAGCATGGCCAATGAACTGGAAGCAGCTTGTTTCCTGCTGCGTATTCCCGTGCAGGCCATGCCGCAGATTATTGATGCCGAGTTTGTCGAGGTGCGGCCATGAGCGGGAGTTGCACGGCAGTTGGGAACCTGCCCGCCATTTTTGAAAGCATGGGAGAGGCGCTGGATGACATGGCGAAGAAGAACCCCACGCTGTCCCTTGCCAGTGTCATTGATCGCATTGGCGAGGATAGAGATTCAGTTCCAACCAGGAGAGCGCATCACTCATCACGAGTACGGTCAAGGGGTCGTCCTCGAAGCGGTGAGTGACGGCTATCTGCGCGCGTTCTTCGGCGTGGGCGAACGCCGGGTGCCAGTGGCATCATTGCGCCGCGAACTCACGCGCACAGAACGCATCTTGCGTGCCGTACATGGCAGCGCGGAGCGGTCGCGTAAAGCTTGGTTATCTTATGAGGCTTACGCGCTGCCTGTGATGGAAAGCGCCTCGGCGTTGACCTCGGCTAAAATCGATCTGTTGCCGCATCAGGTGGTGCTGACGCACCGCATAGCCACAGCTTCCCCAAGGCGCTACCTTATTGCCGACGAAGTTGGCTTACTACCTCGAAGCCACATACCCTATCCGTTCTGATGAAACTAAGGGGGAAGGCGAGTTCGGTTCTAAGACCATCGAGTACGATATTATCCACGTCTGTCGTAAGCGCACAGAGGAACCCAAACCGGTGAGCTGGGGGCGCATGCGTCGCGAGGTGATGGCCGACGTGCGTCAGTTGCAAGCAATGCTGGAAAACCATGCCAAGGAAGGTCTGCCTGCCGCCGATATACAGGTGATCCGACGTGGCAAGGCACTTGAATACTTCTCGCGTCATTATGGCAAGGTGTACGTGGACGAAGGCCGCATCATCTCTGTGCGTGACGCATTGGTGGGTATCAATCAGCTTATTGACGAAGATGCTGACAAAAACAAGGAAGCGCCACCGGTCAATTCCGAGCCAATCACGCGCCAATTTCTACGCACTTTCGGCAACGCGTCTGAGCTCAAACGTGATCAGTTACAGAAGTTCCTTAAAGGCTCGATTACGACGCCGGATGAGTTCGTGCAGCGCGGCTGGTGCTCGGAGAAGAACAAGGTGTTCATTCGCACCAATCCGCTGGATTTTGCCCGTGAATGGTCCGGGCGGCATCGTCGCAAACTAACGTCCGACTTGGATCAAGCTCTGGTCCTGATTGGCGCCTGCTTTGATGGCAGCGGTATCAATGCCTCGGACACGCTAAAGAACGAGAATTTCAAGCCGCACGTGGCGCTAAAGTCCTTGCTGGAATGGTTGCATCGTAACGGCCCAGATCAGATCAATCGCAATGCGGCTTCTCGTGCGGTGTCCATTTACACCGCATGGCATGCGAGCCACGCTCCCCAAGCCGCCTGAGCCTGACGACATTGTGGTGGGAACCAAGGCGCAACCACAACCTGTGGAGCCGCCAAAAACTCTGCCCGCAGAAGCACTGGCACCTCGGGCCGAGCCTGCCCGTGTGCCCGTTCCTACTGTCAGCACGCCACGTGAGCCAGAGCCAGAGCACACCGCGGCGCATACAGCGCTCTCGGCCCGCCTGCGCAGGTTGATGCGCGCGCACAGCCAGTTGCCTGCAAACCCCTCGGTCATGGATCTGGCGGTGGAGGGTATGGCGCGTGACGCGCAGGATGCCCTGAACGGCAGTGTCAAGCGTGAAGATCTGGAAGATGACACTTACGGGTATATTTTCCCGTGGGTGGAAGCGCTCGGTCAGGACGCGGCAACATTCCCTGACAAGTTGGTTTACGAAACCCTGTCCAAAGGACGTGCCAGCAAATGCATGGATGGTCAGAACTTCTTTGATACTGATCACGAAGCAACTAACAGCACGGGCAAGACGGTTTCCTACGCGAATATGAGCACCATTGCTGCGGGTGAAGCCGCCCAGCCGTGGTGGTATCTGTTCGACACCAGCAAACCTCTGAAAGCCATGATCTTTCAGAACCGCCGCCCGTTCACCATTACCCCGCGCACGCAGCTCAATTCCGAGAATGTGTTCATGCACCGTGAATTCCAGTGGGGCACGGATGGGCGCTGCACGGCGGGATACGGCATGTATCAGTTTGCCTTCTGCTCCAACCGGCCACTGACGGGTGCAGTGTTTCAGGATGCCATTGCCCGCATGGCAAGCCAGTGCCGCCGGGACGGCACGCCCTATGGTGTGCAGCCAACGGTAATGGTGGTGCCGCGCAATCTGGAAGGAGCTGCGCGCACTTTGCTCAAGAGCACGTTGGTCATGAGTCTGGCGGATGATGGCAAAACGTATGGTCCGGCATCCAACGTATGGGCTGACTACTGCGATCTGCTGGTTTCCGACCGGCTGCCGCAGGCTGTGGGGGCGTAACAGATGGCGCGGGCTCCCCAGACCAACCGTGCGGCTGCTGCTGGCCGTGGTGGTGAAGAGATCAGTCCCGACGAGCTGGTCACGCTGCTCTCCCAGAAAGGGGCGCATGTGCCGCGTCGGAAGCTGATCATTGTGTGCCGTGAGCCGGGGTTTCGGCGTGCGGACATGGAGCACCCGGCCGTGGGGATTTACCCGCATGACCATTTTACGGCCGAGCAGATCAGCGCGATGGTTGATGAGCCCATGCTTGAGCTGATCGGGGTGGGTTTGTAATGGCCTACGCCACGGTTGACGACATGACGAAATCCTTTGGCGAGGATGAGTTGATTACGGTCACAACACCGCGTGGCGTAGAGCGCACGGTGATTGACCAGGATCAGGTCAACACTGCCATTGGCGTGGCATCGGACGAGATCGACAGTTACCTGCGCCGCCGTTACGCGGTGCCGCTGGTAACCGCCCCGCCCACCGCTGCGCAGCGGCGGGGTCTGTATGGAATAAAACCCCAATGGAGTCGAATCTAAGGCCAATTCAGCCGGTCAAACCTGTCGCCCCGTACCTAGGGGGCAAGTTGCGCCTGGCATCCCGCATCATAGGAAAAATGCGTGCTATCCCGCACTCTGCCTACGTTGAACCATTCGTTGGTATGGGTGGTGTGTTCCTACGTCGGGATTTTTATGTTGAGTGCGAGGTCATTAATGACCTGAACCGTGACGTGGCGAATCTGTTCCGTATTCTGCGATGGCACTACGTTCCTTTGATGGACATTCTGCGTTGGCAGATCACCACACGAGACGACTTCCAGAGACTGACCTCGGCTGCACCAGATACCCTGACGGATTTACACCGCGCAGCGCGCTTCCTTTACCTGCAACGCACTGCGTTTGGTGGGAAGATTAGCGGGCAGAACTTCGGGGTATCTTTAAGACGGGCTCGTTTTGACGTGCAGCAATTGGGGAGCATGCTGGAAGACGTTCATGCGCGCCTGTGCCGCGTGGTGGTGGAATGCCTACCATGGCAGGAAGTGTTGCGACGCTATGATAGTGACAACACCCTGTTTTATCTGGACCCGCCGTATTGGGGATGTGAGCGGGATTATAATGCCCCGTTCTCTCGGGATCAGTTCATTGAAATGGCTGACCACCTGTCACAGATCAAAGGGCGCTTCATTCTGTCGTTGAATGACCGGCCTGAAGTGAGAGAAGTGTTTGCCGCCTTCGATATTGAAGCGGTGACGGTCAACTACTCGGTGAGTTCCAAATCAACCGGACGAGGAACGCGTGGGGAGGTTTTAATCAGCAATTAAAGGGCATTTTAGGGAGCCTTTATTGACCATTTTCCCGGCATCGGGGAAATGGTTTTTAGGGTTCCAAATTATGTGGCTGTTGGTTCCAAATCATTCGGCCCGCTACACCCATTGGAACACCAACATCTTTTGCATTTACTGTTATTGACTCTGTTTGATCATTAAAAACGCGTCGCACATTAAAGTGCGACGCGCCATTCCAGTTTTACTTGTAAAGACTATCAAAAACGCCGCCGTCAGAAAAATGTTCTTTCTGCAGCTTGGTCCAGCCACCGAGGCTCTTTACATCAAAGGTATTCACTTTGGGGAAGAGTGCCTTGTTTTCTTCCAGAATTGCAGGATCAACAGGACGGAAATAGTGTTTGGCACCGATTTTCTGCCCTTCAGGCGTAAACAGAAAATCCAGATATGCTTTGGCTACCACTTCGGTCCCATGCGCCTTGACATTTTTATCAACAAGAGATGCAGGAGGCTCTGCCAGAATGGTCTGTGACGGCACAACAATTTCAAACTGATCCGGTCCAATATCACGCGTAGCCAGAAGAGCTTCGTCTTCCCACGCAAGCAGAACATCACCCAGATTACGCTGCACAAAACTGTTTGTAGCGCCTCGTGCGCCTGTATCAAGTACAGGCACATGCTTGAACAGGTTTTTCAGGTAGGCTTTGGCGGTTTCTGGCGTGCCATCCTTTTGGTGCAGAGCCCATCCCCATGCTGCAAGATAATTCCAGCGCGCACCACCAGATGTTTTGGGGTTGGGAGTAATAACCTGCACGCCATCACGGATCAAATCCGGCCAGTCATGAATGTTTTTGGGATTACCTTTACGAACCAGAAACACAATGGTGCTGGTGTAAGGGGTCGCATTATGCGGCAGCCTGTTTTGCCAATCAGCAGCAATCAGGCCGTGCTGTGCCAGCAGATCAATGTCATAAGCTAGGCCGAGTGTTACTACATCTGCAGGCGCGCCTTCCAGCACGGAACGTGCCTGTGCCCCGGAGCCGCCATGTGCCGATTTGACACTGACCGTATCCTCGGGATGGTTTTTATGCCACTGGGCAGAAAAAGCTTTATTCACATCGGCATAAAGCTCGCGCGTTGGATCGTAGGAAACATTCAACAGGTGGTATGATTCCGCATAGCTTGCAGTTACCTGTAAGCCCGCCAGAAAAGAAACACCCAATACCGCCGTTACTTTGAGAACGGCACGGCGAACGTTAAAAAAGTTTTCCTGTTTCATAAGCCTGTTCCTTAATCATAATGTCAGATCAGAATGCTGCCTGCACGCGGCCAACAACAGCGTTGCCACTGCGGCCAAAGAAATTGGCATCCGTTGATTTTGCACCATTGTAGCTGGAAACACTAAAATGCGTGTAATCCAGCATGACCTTGATGTGCTGGTTGGGATACCAGTTCAGCCCACCTTGCCATACAGTCTGTTTATTGCCAGTTTCCCCTGCGGTACTAATGACAGTTCCTGTCATTTTAGTGGTACCAGACGTCCGCAGGTCGGTCACACTCCAGCGACCGCTAACTTCCAGTGCGCCCCAGTGCCCTTTTGCCGGGTCAAAGTCATATTCAACACCCGGGGTTGTAAACGCGGCAATTTTTTCATTATAGCCACGACCATGCCCAAACAGGGTATAGTTTGCCGCAACGTACCAGCCATCAAAACCAATGGCAGGCGGGTCTATGCTGGCTGCTACATTATCGTGCTGCACCCCAACATGATAATACTCACCCTTGAGCAGGAATTTTTTATAACGGAAACCAAACTGTGGCCCCACTGCCCATATCTGGGAAATATTGGTTAACGCATTTGATGTCAGTAATTGTGTTTCGCCCAGAGGAATTTCAACATTGTCCTTAAATGTCGTGGTTCTTCCGGTGCCGGACTGGTTCACTTTAAATGCAGCCGTCGCTCCAACCCCGACGTGCACATCAATATCCTTGGAAACATAAGGACGGCCTGCGGCACGGAACACAGCACCGGTCTGGCTGTCTGTTATGGTCTTGTCAGTTGTGCGATCACCATACTTCTGCCCTGTAAAATACCCGGCGACAAGCCAGCGTTTTTCGTAATGCTCACCACCAATGCTAAAGCGGGCTACACCACCAGCAATGTTACGAAC
Source organism: Acetobacter sp. (assembly GCA_047719095.1). Classification (GTDB taxonomy): domain Bacteria; phylum Pseudomonadota; class Alphaproteobacteria; order Acetobacterales; family Acetobacteraceae; genus Acetobacter. The sequence continues at coordinate 1,143 of JBDNSL010000097.1, read as the reverse complement.
CAGATCAACAATGGTCGGGCGTTCCAGAAATTCAAATGCCCCTGAACGCTCTGCGCTGTCTTCTTCCATGCGGGGCTGAAAATACCCTACTGTCAGAGTTGTGTTGTGCAAGCCTGTATAGTTCATGTTGGCTTCAAACAGGCCAACGGTGCCATCACTGTTATTGGCACCAAAGTCTGGCGTTACGTTCACTACCCAGTCTTTGTAGCGCCAGGACATGTAAATGCGCAGACGTCGTGCATTTTCGGTAAACTTGTTGAAGTTACCAGCACTTTCCTTCCCGCGCTGGCCAACCCCCATAAAGCCCCCAAAGTCTTCCTGCGCCAGAAGGCCAATGGAAAACGCGTAAGCCTTATCATCCGACGCAATGGTTGGGCGGCCTTTGGGGAAGCCGATTTTAATGCCGCCAATATCCACGCTCTCATCCTTGGCGGAGGCCGCCTTGAATGAACTCCAAGACTGTACCGGCCCTTCCGGTAGGGCAATGCGGCTATCATTGGGGCTACGCGGGCCATGGTTGGCGGGCGGAACAACCGGGTCTTCACGGGATTGGGGCTGCGCATCATCCGGCCCGGCTGCCGTTAACGTGCGGGGAGCACGACTGATTTTGCGGCTTTGCAGATTGGAGGTATGTTCATACTTGTCCACCCGTGCCTGAAGGCGGTGGATCTCCCCCATCATTTCCCGGTGCATTGCAGCGATCTCGCGCCGTAACGCTGCATTTTCTGCATCCGATGTCGCCGCCATCGTGACATATGGAAAAAAAAGGCTTGAAACTGTTGTTGTTAACAGAACACTAGCCCGAACAGACACCACCATAAGCTCCCCCAAACTTAAAAATTTTTATTTTAATATGGCGTAATACCATAAAACAAAATGATTATGTTTTGACCCCGAACCATTCAAAACACAACAAACACCCCACTACCTACTTTTTGCAGATAATGTTCAACACAACCAATATGAATTACGAAAACTGTATGATACCAGAGGCATCATACCAAACGATTGCTGGCCCCTGCTAGCGCGGTTAAACCGCGCTCAGGTTATGTTGTGCAAAAGTGGTTTTGAATTTGCGAATAACAGATGTCCGCAAATCCTGCCCATTCGGGTAGCGCTTGTTATGCAAGCTCTGCACGCTTT
>JBDNSL010000096.1:6538-9017 GCA_047719095.1 Acetobacter sp. | reverse complement strand
GCGCACGTCTGGCGCTGGACCTTGTGGTGGTCAACGCGGAAAACGCAAGCCACGGCTTTGGCCTCTCTCCCGCCATTGCCACCACGCTGCTGCAAAGTGGGGTGGATGTAATTACGCTGGGCAACCACGCGTGGGACCGCCGTGACCTGATCGGCCATATTGATGGCGAACCCCGCATTATCCGCCCGCTCAACTACCCGCCCGCAACCCCCGGACAGGGCAGTGTGGTGGTGGCACTGGCCGATGGCCGCAAAGCGCTGGTGGTCAATGTTATGGGCAGGCTGTTCATGGACCCGCTGGACGACCCCTTCCGCTGCACAAACGAACTGCTGACCAAACACCGCATGGGGGCCACGGTGCATGCCATTGTGGTGGATATTCATGCCGAAGCCACCAGCGAAAAATGGGCCTTTGGCCATATGCTGGACGGCAGAGTGTCCCTTGTTGTGGGCACGCACACCCACACCCCCACAGCCGACCACCGTATTCTGGCAGCAGGAACCGCCTTCCAGACCGATGCAGGCATGTGCGGGGACTATAACAGCGTCATTGGCATGACCAAAGAACCCGCCGTGGCCCGCTTTGTACGTAAAATGCCCGGTGAGCGGCTCCAGCCCTCCGAAGGGGAAGCCACCGTGTGTGGTATTATGGTGGAAACGGACGATGCAACCGGCCTTGCCCGCCGCCTTGCACCCCTGCGCCAAGGCGGGCTACTCGCCCAGACAATGCCCGATTTTTAATGTCTCGCGCACAAAAATAACCCTCCGGGCGGCGCATAAATACGCAACACCCAGCAGCGGGGGTTAGGCTTGCTGCTGGTGGAACGCCTGCACCGCAACCTGTGTTGCCACAGTTAGCGGGTGTGGCAGGGCGTCCAGTGCAAACCAGCCCAGACCGTCATGCTTGTGGGGTTCGCATAATCTGGGCTCTCCCTGCACCGTGGCCACTGTGTAAACAGGAGCGACCCAGTGCGTGCCTGCCGCGCGGTCAATCTGGTCCACCAGACACAGCAGGGGGCCTGCCTCAAGCTCCAGCCCCACTTCCTCGCGCACTTCGCGCATGGCGGCGTGTGCTGCGGTTTCAAACATATCCACCTTGCCACCGGGCAGACCCCAGCACCCGGCCTCTGGCGCCCTGACCCTGCGGATCAGGAGCAGGCAGCCATCACGCACAATAAACGCGCCACACCCTACTGCAGGCTGCATGGCCTACCACACCAGCCTGTGCGCGGCAGCGGTCGGCTGCAAACCCGCAGCACTAGCCTCGGCCGTGGCCAGCGCCATGTCATCCCCGATCATTTCCTGATGAATGCCACCTAAAATCCACAAGCTGTCCACGCCCACGGCGGCCGCACCCCGGATGTCGGTGCCCAATGCATCACCAATTGCAAGAATGCGCTTGCGGGGCACATCGAGCATATCAAACACGGGTTGATACACACCGGGGTACGGCTTGCCGATCCAGCGCACATCGCCCCCCTGCTCGGCATAGAACGCGGCCAGAGCACCCGCACAAATCTGCCGGTTGCCGCCCTTAACCACCACACGGTCGGGGTTGGCGCAGATCATGGGCAGATTGCGGGCAAGGCAGGCGCGCAGTTCGGGCAGGTATGGGTCCAGCGTTGCAACACCCCGCTCCAGATCTGGCCCCGTGTTCATGACAAAATCGGCCACGCCCACATCGCTCACGCGCTCAATGTCCAGCCCCTCGTACAGGCCCAGATCATGCACACCACCAATATGGAGCACCTTGCTGCCAAGGCGGGCAAACCACGGGTCTATCTTGGCCTTCATCTGGCGGTGGGTTTCCTCCCCGCTGGTCATCACCCCGTGGTAGAGGGTACGGTCCACGCCAAAGCCTTCAAGCTGCGTGGCAATGACACCAGCAGGGCGCGGAGCGTTGGAGAGCAGCACCACACGCTTGCCAGCCCCGCGCAGGGCCTGCAGGCACTCCAGAGCACCGGGGTAGGGACGCACGCCGTCATGCACGGTACCCCACAGGTCTATGATGTACCCATCATACTGGCTGGCCAGTGCTTCCAGCCCGGCTATCTGGGGTAGTATCCAGTTTTTGGTATCACTCACAGGTCCACTCCACGGATATCATCCAGCGTTTCCACCCCTTGAGCGCGCATGATCTGGAGCATTTCACGCTTGAGGCGGCCAATCAGGGCCGGTCCTTCATAAGCAAAGGCGGTGTAGACCTGCACCAGATCAGCCCCAAGGCGGATGCGCGTCAGAATGTCCTGCCCGCTTTCAATACCGCCGCAGGAGACAAGTGCTAAGCGCCCGGCGGCAATATTGGCAACAATACGCAGCATCTGGGTCGAGCGCGTGGCCAGTGGGCGACCAGAAAGACCACCGGATTCGCCTTTATGCGGGCTAAGCAATGTGGCCGGGCGGGCCAGTGTGGTGTTGTTGATGATCAACCCCTGAGCGCCCCCTGCAACAGCCGCCTCCACAATGGGGGCAATGGCGTC
>JBDNSL010000096.1:0-6438 GCA_047719095.1 Acetobacter sp. | reverse complement strand
GGCAATGGCGTCCAGTATGCCCTTGAGCCGTGCCGCATCCTGCAACCCGCGCAGCCCCGGCGTATTGGGGGAAGATACGTTGAGCACAATGTAGTTCACATACGGCTTAACCCGCGCCACAAGGGCGGGGTAGTCGCGCTCGGGGTCGGCCCCTGTCTTGTTAATACCGATATTGGCACCCACCGGCACACCCGCACCACCTGCCCTGCCAGAAGGCAGTGGCCGGGTCAGGCGGGCGAGCCGCACGGCAAACCGGTCTATGCCCTGATTATTGAACCCCATGCGGTTGATAACCGCACGGTCCTCCTCCAGCCGGAACAGGCGCGGTTTGGGGTTGCCCGGCTGCGGGCGCGGGGTGACCGTACCGGCCTCGACAAACCCAAAACCCAGACGGGCGAGTGGGCGCAGCACGCGGGCGTTCTTGTCAAACCCTGCGGCAATGCCAATCGGGTTGGCAAAGCGCATGCCCAGCGCACGCGTGGCCAAGGCCGGGTCATCCTCTGGGCGTTTGATGGGGACGGAAATACCCAGCATGAGGGCATCTATGGCAAGCTCATGCGCTTTTTCGGGATCAAGTTTGCGCACGAACGGCAGGGAGAGGGATGCAAGCACTGACATGCCTTTTGTACTGCCCCAAGCCGCCCCCCAAGGCAAAGAAAAAAAATGGCGGCATGAGCACACGAATTCCCTCCAAAGTTTTACTTGCAACTGAGAGTGATTCTCATTTAATGATCGCTCATGACCGATAGCAAGGGAGGGAGGCGCAGCCTCCGGATCACGTCATGCAGCGCACACCCGTCTATCTTACCGATCTTGCCGCCAGCGAACGCCTGACGCTGTGGACCATCCGCCGTCTTGCCGGAGCACCACCCCCCTGTGGCACCGTGCCGGGGGCTTCTGGCAGCCTGTTCCTGCCCTGCTTCCGGCAGGAGTTCATGGCTGTCTCCCAAGCTTTTCAGGATGCGCTAACGGATATGGCCGCACACGAAATGCCCGCTCTGGATATTTGTGCAGGCAGCACACTGGCCGTAACCGAAACAGAGTATAATCTGCTTTTGGCCACTGAAGCTGCGCAAAATGAGCGCGAAACAGACATGCAGGCACTCCTGCGCCCCCTACTCCCCTTTGCGCGCCTGCGCCTGCGCATGGTGGCCGCCCTGACAACACTGGGGGCATGCCTTGCGGGGGCGGGTTACTGGCTCTCCCACCATGCCGCACGCCCCTTGCAGCAGCCTGTGGCCCTTGCGGGTATGAACCGCGCCGCATACCCCGCAACAGCCGCTCTTTCGGTCGCGCGCTGGCATGATCTGGACATGAGCATGACCACCTCATGGCGGCAGACCCCACAACACAGACCTTTTGCGCCGCGCAACGCGGGCTGAGTAGGGCCAACACACCCACAGGCGCAGCGCACCTGCCCGCCACATGCCCTGATGGCCTGCCGTTTAGGTAGGGGAGGCCCCGTCAGGTTTTGCGTGGCTGCGTGATACGGTAAATTATTCGTTCTCTTTATGTTCCATTGCGGCGCAATTCATGCCATAGTGTGCGGGCAATGCCTACGCCCATACGCCGCATTATCCATATCGACATGGACGCTTTCTATGCCTCCGTCGAACAACGCGACAACCCTGCCCTTAAGGGGCGGCCCGTTGCCGTGGGCCACTGCCAGGAACGTGGCGTTGTTGCTGCGGCCAGCTACGAAGCCCGGACATTTGGCGTGCGCTCGGCCATGCCCTCCCTTGTTGCCCGACGCAAATGCCCCGAACTGGTTTTTGTGCCCCCCAGATTTGAGGCCTACCGGGCTGTCTCTGCCCAGATTCACGCCATTTTTGCCCGCTATACGCCCCTTATCCAGCCCCTTTCGCTGGATGAGGCTTATCTGGACATTACCCACCCCCTGCGCCGCAGCACCTCCGCCACGGCCATTGCGGAGGAAATCCGGGCCAGCATTTTCAAGCAGACCGGGCTGACCGCCTCTGCTGGTGTGTCCTACAATAAATTTCTGGCCAAGTTGGCATCTGACCACCGTAAACCCGACGGCCTGTTTGTTATTCCTCCGGGTAAGGGCGAGGCTTTTGTAGCGCCCCTGCCCGTGGGCGCATTCCACGGCATTGGCCCGGCAACGGTCCGGCGCATGAACGGGCTGGGCATTCATACCGGGGCGGACCTGCGTGCCTGTGGGCTGGATATTCTCAAACACCACTTTGGCAAGGCCGCCGCGTTTTACCACGGCATTGCCCGTGGGGTGGATGACCGGCCGGTAGAGCCAAACCGACCCCGAAAATCTTTGGGTAAAGAAACAACTTTTCTGCAAGACCTGCACACGCAGGCCGATCTGATGCAGGCCCTTAACGCCCTTGTGGCTCAGGTCTGGGCCGGGTGCCAAAAACGCTCTCTAAGCGGGCGCACGGTCACACTCAAACTCCGCCATTCGGACTTTACACAGCGCACCCGCAGCCAGTCCTTCCCGCACCCCATCAATGACGAGACCACCTTGCGCGATGCAGGCAGCAGATTACTGGCCCCGCTGTTCCCCCTTGGCAAACCCGTCAGGCTTTTGGGAATATCACTTACAGGACTAACCCTTGCAGGACAGCTTGACGAAAACCGCCAGCTATCCCTACTCCCATAAAAAGCAAAGGCGCGGGACAATCCAATAGGCCGCAATATGAACAATGCTACCACCGCATTGAGCCTATGGCAGAACACTCCGGCTATTGCATGGCACGTCCCCACGCTTAGGTTGGTTCTGGTGTTATTTATACCTTACTGGAAATAGAAGGACTTTTAAAAGTTTACTGCCAATTTTTCCCAATCGAAAAATCCATGACTTTGGATATCATTTTAAAAAAACACAAATTCATAACGTGGATTTTTAATATCCATTCTGAAATTTTGACACACAAAAAAGCGGCGGAAAGTATTCTTTCCGCCGCCCTGACAAAACTGATTATAAATAGTTCAGATTTTATAAGGCTGGAGCAGGTCCTTTAACAATAGATGCCAGATCATCCGGCCGTATCCACTGGCGGAAGGCGGCCTGCACATCCGCTCCTGTCGCATTGTAATAGGCCTGCGCACCACGGTCCGCGTTATCAAGCGGCAGCCCCAGTTCGGTCAGGTGCAGGTACTGCGCTGCAATCCGGTCCAGACTGGCGCGGGCCAATGGAATACTCCGCAGGAGGGACGCTTTGGCCAAAGCCAGTTCATCCTCCGATGGAGGGGCGGACTGCATGGCCTTGATGTCCCGCACAGCAGCGGCCTGCGCCTTACCCACCTTGTCGGGGTCGGCACCGTAGTTAACGGTGTACATACCGCGTGTGCGCCCCCACTCAAACGCGCTACCCACTGTGTAAACATACCCGGTTTTAACACGCAGGTCGCGGTACAGGCGGGATGAGAACAGACCACCCCCCAGTACCTCATTGCCCAACTGGAGCATAAAGTGGTCGGGCTGTGCTGCGGTCAGGCCCAGCGTTTCGGCCAGAACCACCTCGTCCTGCACACTGCTTTTGTCTGGCACCAGCGCATGGGACGCCTTGCTCAGCGGCACGGCGGGCAGGTCAATATCGGGGGCCGCCCCCTCCGCCTTCCAGCCGCCAAATGCCTGTTCCAGAACCGCCTGCGCACCTTCGGGGGTGACATCACCAGTTACGACAATGGTTGTCCTGTCTGGCCGCCAGACTTTTTTGTAATAGCTCTGCACATCATCATGCGTCACACTCATGATGGACTGCGGCGTGGCTTCGCGCAGGGTTGGGTCTTTTGGTGGTAGCACCGCCGTTTTTATGGCCCGGCTGAACAGATGTTCGGGCGAGAGCAGTTCCCCCGCCTGCGCCTGTGCCGCCTGCTGGCGCACGACCTGAAAATCTTTATCCCCAAAGGCCGGGTGCAGTTCGTTATCAGCCAGAAGAGCCACGCCTTTTGCAAAATCTGGCGTTAAAACCTGCAAGGAAAATGTACTGCCCGCACTCTCCCATGCCGGAATATCGTCCAGTGCCTTCTGGAACGCCAGACGGTCATACTGGGTGGTACCATAGGAGAACAATGCTTCGGTCACATCGTTCACACCATCCTGCCCTTCAGGCTGTTGCAGGGAGGGAGTATGCCGGACCTGCCCGCTCAGCTGGATAGTGTGGCTGACATGGGACGGCCAGACAATAAGCTTGATCCCGTTGGACAGGGTGCTCACATAAGGCTGGGGAGTGGGTTCGGGCTTGTCGAGCTTAAGTAGCGCCTTTTCTGCCCACTCAGGCAGTTTGACTGGCTTGTCGGGGGAAGATGCAAAGGACTCCGCCCCACCAAACCCTTTGCCCGATACCGCCTTGCCCGAGCTTTCTGGTGTCAGCACGGCCGAAACCGCATGAGCGGGGTTCAACAATGTTGCCGCAAGCTTGTTCACCGCCTCGGGGGTAACAGCCTGATAGGCGGCAACCAGATCGCCCGGCGCATCCAGCCCCTGAAACGCCAGCGCTGTGGACCATGTGGATGCAAGACCGCTGACCGAATTGGCTGCGAACTGCATTTGCGCAATTTCGCGCCGTTTGGCCGCTTCCACCAAATCAGCAGGCACACCATTTTTGCGAATACCTTCCAGCACAGACCTGATATCCGCCATGGCTTTTGCCGCATCGCCCCCTTTGGGGAAGGCTGCAAGGGCAAGCCCGAACCCGGCCTCTTTTTTGGGTGCGTATTCAAACCCGGCAAACAGCGCCTTACCCTGTGGCACCAGATCGTACAAGGCTCCACGCTGGCTGGCCAGCACATCGGACAGGATATCCGCCGTAGCATAATCCGCAGCAGAAGAGCCGGGCATGGGGAAAGCAAGTGTTGCAAACCCTACGGGGTAATCTGTTGCCAGCGTAAGCGTTTTGGCCGGAGGCAGCACGGGAGAAACCTTGTGCCGCGCGGGCAATGTTTTACGTGGAACACTCCCGAATGTTTCTTCCACAAGTTGTAGGGTGCTCACCGGGTTTACATCGCCCACAATAACCAGAATGGCATTATTGGGTGCATACCATTTTTCATAAAATGCACGCAGATCAGCAGCTTTTGTCTTATCAAACGACGGACGCGTACCCAGTGCATCATGCTCGTAAGGGGTGCCTGCGAACAAGATGGCCTGCAACTGTTCAAGATAGAGGTAGGCAGGGCTGGACAAATCGCGCGAGACTTCCTGCTCGATCGCGCCGCGCTCCTTGCTCCAGTCCGCCTCGGACAGGGTTAGCCCATGCATGCGCAGGGCTTCTATTTTAAGCAGAACCGGCAGGTCCTGCGCCTGAGCTGTGTAAAAATACTGGGTGACGTCCTCGGTCGTGTCCGCATTATAGCTCCCGCCAAGACGTGTGCCCACGGCGGCAAGCTGGTCCTTGTCCAGCCCGGCACTGCCCCGGAACATCATATGTTCGAGCGCATGCGCCGTACCGGGAAAGCCCTTTGGCGCTTCGGCCGAACCCACAAGATAATTGATTTCCGTCGTAACCACAGGTGCCAGCCGGTTAGGCACGATTACAACCCTCAGACCATTGGGCAGGGTAGCCCGCACCACCTGCGCGCTGCTCAGCGAGGGCGGAACAAGGGTGGACGGCATAGCCGGAGCCGCCGCCTGTGCAAACGCGCCAATGGGCGAAAGAGCACTGCCGCACAGGGCTAAGCCGGAAACAAGTGCGACAGCTCTGACGCGGGAGAGGGTAGTTTTACGAAAAATCATGAAAAATCCTGTGTCCTGTGGAAAACAGCACGGAAAAAACGCTTAATACCCCAAACTGGGCAACGGCAGTTTTTTGGCCAGAGCGGACAGCTTGTGCCGCCGCAGTTCCGAACGGGCCTTGGCATCCTCGGTCATGTAATTAAGCTGAATGGTATAGCGCGACCCCACAAACTGCTTGTGGCCGTGCCATGTGGTGGGGCCATTGGGGAAGATGAGCAAGGTGCCATCCACCGGCTGCACCTCCTTGGCGTAGTCCTCCATGTCATGCGGGCCACGCAGCAGGCGCAGGCAACCTTCTTGCTGTTCCCACCCCGGCCCTGCGGGGTTGAGATAGAGCAGAATGGTCACGCGCTTGGCCACTGAATCGGTGTGGATGCGGCCATCCTTCTCCCGCGTGCGGCCACGGATGGTTAGCATGGAGGGGGCATTGTCCAGATCAAGGTTCAGCTTCTGGGCAATAATCCGCCGTAGTTCGGGGCCTTCCATCTCCTGCACCAATGCCTGCACAATAGGGGCAAGCCTGAGCGAGCGGGGCGGGAATGACCCACCAGAGCTGATGGCGGGCAGACTGGCAAACAGTCTGGGCAGATCATCCTTGCGGATAAAATGCGGCACCATAATGTGCGTATACGGCTCCGCGCATACGGGGGCCTGTGTTAATGCCGCGTAGTCTGGCCGGATGGTGGATTCTGACGTGGTCATACCCTGTTGTCCGCAAAAGTGAACCT
>JBDNSL010000095.1:0-9044 GCA_047719095.1 Acetobacter sp. | reverse complement strand
CCGCGCCCCGCGGCGCGGGGGCTCGGAGATGTGTATCCGACCCCGGGGGGGGGGCGGGGCGCGGCTCTGGCAGCACACGGCCAGCATGGGCCAGACCTGCGCGGGGCTGCGCCGGGGGGGCAGGTGCCGCGTTTTACAGCCGTGCAGGCTGTGGCCATGCTGCTGGGGCGGGGGAGTGCTTTGCATGCCAGCACTGGTGCTGAGGGGCAGCCTGCCTTTGGGCTGGGGGGCGTTTGGGGTGGTGGTGGCGCTGGCCCCGCGCGGGCTGGCGACCCTGCGGGGTTTATGGCTGGTGTTCTCCAGCGTGGGCTAGCCGCCCCGCCCTGCCCGCCAGACTACCTGCATGCCACAACCCATGCGGTCGGGCTGGCCAGTACGGCCGCCCCCATGTGGGCCACCCCCGCGCCCACGGTGCAGGCGCAGATTACGGTCAACGCCACAGGCAGCACAGCCCGCGCCATTGGCGATGAGCTGGAACACCGGATGGACACGCTGCGCATGCAGGCCCGGCAGGCCAATATGGGGCAGTTCTAGGCCTTTTGTTGCGTTGGGTGCGGGCTGGTTACGGCATGGCTATTCATGCGGGGGGAAACTGGTTTATGGTCTGCTCCATGCGTCTGTTACTGGCTTTTTTTGCATGCTGTTTTGTGGCCGCTCCCGCTTTGGCGGAGGAGGAGCGGTGCAACGCGTTTGGGGTAAACGCCCAGTTGCCGGTGTTAACCAGTGTTCGGCTGGAGCAGGGGACGACCCTTTTGTGCAACCGTGGGTATGCAGCCCTTGTGTCCACCGTGTCACACGGGCCATTGTGGGCGGCGGAGCACCTGCGCGCGCAGGATGTGGCAGCAGCAGCCAGACTGCCCCGCACCGGGCATTTTTATGCCGACCCCCGCTGGCCCGACGGGGCCGCACTGAGCGATTACAGGCACGCCAAACCCTATGACCGGGGCCACATGGCCCCCAGTGGCGACCAGCCCACCCCGCAGGCGCAGGCCCAGACCTATGCCCTGTCCAATATTGTTCCGCAGGCTTCGGTGCTGAACAAGGGCATATGGGCGCGTATGGAGCGCAGGGTACGCCTGCTGGCCCGGCGCGAGGGCGAGTTGTATGTGGTGACCGGCCCTGCCTTCCATCTGCGCCCCATTGCCACGCAGGGGCATGACCATGTGTATATCCCCAGTTCGGTGTGGAAAGCGGTGTACTCCCCCAAGCGGCACAGGGCGGGGGCATATGTATGCAAAAACCGCCCCGTCCACCCCCATTGTGATCAGGTGAGCGTGCAAACCCTGATCCGTAACGTGGGCGTGGACCCGTTCCCCGCCCTGTCCGCGCAGGTCAAGGACCAGTTCTGGCGGCTGCCCTCGCCGTAACACGTTCGGTGTGGGCTGCGCTGTTGGGTGCGGGCCACCAGTTTTTATAGCCCTTGCGGCATTTTTGCAGGCGGTCCTTTGGGCCGCCTTTTTTTGTGTCGGTGCGGGGCCATGCACGCAATGACCGCAGGCACTCCCCCCCCTTCACCCCCTCATTGTGACCATATTTTTTCAAGCATGGAGTTTGCCATCATGCCTTTGCTCCCCATCAGTCTTCCTTCCGTATGGGATATTCCCGTGGCTGCGGGGGTGCCCGCCCTGTTGGGCCAGTCGGCTGGGGCAGGTGTTCGGGCTTCGGCCTCCACCACGCTGGCCTCCATGCTCGATGCCAGCATTTTGGCGCAGGCAGAGCGGCAGTGGGGTATTTTTACGCCCGATAACCGGCCAGTTCTTACGTCCGGGCATGTGCGCGCCCTTGGGGTGCAAAGCCAGTGCTCCATTGCCAGCGCACCGTTGGAGGACGGGTCCTTCCTCTCCTACAACAAGGTGCGACTGCCCGGGCAGTACGTGGTGGAAATGCTGTGCGATGGCTCCAGCATGGAGTTGGGGAGTGCTAGTGCTCTGGGTGACCTGCTGGGCAGCTTTGGCCTGCCCGGCCTGTCTGGTGCGTTGCAGACACGCGCGCTGTTTTTGGCCGCACTGGACGCGCTGGTGGCAGACCTTGGGCTGTACCACATTGTTATGCCCGAGGCAGTTTACGCCAATGTCAATGTCACCGGCTACCGCCTCCGGCGCGAGGTCCGTCAGGGGGTAACCCTGCTGCTGGCCGAACTGAGCGTGCAGGAGGTGCGGCTGGGGGCCAGTGCCACAGTTGCGGGCACGGCCTACCCGCAGGGGCAGGCGGTCAGCAATGGGGGGCATGTGCAGGCTTTGTCCTCCAATATGGTTGTCACGGGGGTTATGTAATGGCGGTGGTTATTCCCTTAAGCGCTGTTGCGTACCAGAGCCTGCGGGTGCCTCTTGCGGGGCATGCCGTAAGGCTGGACCTGCAACAGCGTGCAACCGGCCTGTACGCCGCCGTATGGGTGGACGACACGCAGGTGCTTGCTGGTGCCCTGTGCCAGGACCGCACATGGCTTGTGCGCCAAAGTGCCAGCGCGCTGCCCGCAGACATGGCCTTTGTAGACACCCAAGGCACGCAGGACCCCGATTACACCGGGCTGGGTAGCCGGTTTGTGCTTGTTTACGCGGAGGCCGACAATGAGTGAGAGCGTGTTGAACACGCCCGTGGCGTCGGGTGGTGCACAAGGGAGCGCGCAGGGGGCCACACCCGCTCTGGCCAACCGGCAGGTGGATGTGGTGTTTACGCTGGCGCAGGACGGGTTTGGCGCGCAGGACACACAAACACTGACCCTGAGCGGGTACCGCGTAAGCTGCCTGATTGAGAGCACAGGGCTGGAAAGTGGCATGGCCTGCGCCCTGCGTATGGAGGGGCTGTCCCAGCCTTTGCTCAACCGTCTTTCGCTCATGCAGGCCGGTATGGTGGCGCAGACGCGCAATAGAGTAACCATTTGTGCGGGCGATGGGGCGCAGGGGAGCAGTGCCAGACCTGTTGTGTTTTCTGGTGGTGTGGTCGAGGCTTTTGTAGACTACGCCAACAGCCCGGATGTGGCGTTTGAACTGCGCGCCCTCTCTGGCGCCTTGCCGGCCGCACTGCCGGTTGCCCCCACATCGTTCGGGGGGGATGTGCCTGTGGCCACAGTTATGCAGGTGCTTGCTGGTATGGCGGGGCTGAGCTTTGCCAATTATGGCGTGCAAACGCTGCTGCGCGGAGGGGTGTATTACAAGGGGTCTGTGGCAGAGCAGGTGGATAGCTGCGCGCGGGCTGCGCGTATTTCCTACCAGATCGGGGTGGGGGTGCTGGCCATATGGCCTGCGGGCATGCAGGTGCAGGCAGGTGGGCAGGCCCATGATATTTCGGTCGCCACCGGGTTGGTGGGTTACCCCAGTTACAGCCAGTACGGGGTGGCGTTCCATACTGTCTTCAACCCCGCCCTCCGCTTCCGCGATACGGTCAGTTTGCAAACTGGCCTGTACGCGCAGGGTGTTGCAGGGCAGGGGGCAGGCACCCAGCCGGTGGGGGGTGCACAGGTCAGTAGCACACAGGCGGGTGGGAGCGCGCTCCCTGCCAGCGGGCTGTGGGTTGTCCAGCGCGTGCGCCACGAACTGCAGACCGAACAGCCCGGTGGGCCATGGTTCACAACAGTGGAGGCGGCAAGGCCAGACTTTGCCGGACAGATTTTTGCAAGATAAACTGGTAGGCTCCCAACGGGCCGAGGACGGGGCAAGTGCCTTTAACGCCACCAATGCGGCCATTCGCCGGGTGCTGGCCATGCTGGGGGCTACGGCCCTTGTGCGGGTGTGTGCAGTGCGCGGCACCGGGCTGGAGCCGGTGGGTATGGTGGATGTGCAACCCATGGTGCACCAGCAGGATGGGGCAGGCCGCACCACGCCACACGGGGTTATTCACAACGTGCCCTACCTGCGCCTGCAAGGGGGGCGGCGCGCGCTTATTTGCGACCCGGCCGTGGGGGATATGGGGGCCATTATTGTGTGCGGGCGCGATATAGCCAGCGTAAAGGCCACGCGCCAGCCATCCGCCCCCGGCTCCTATCGCCAGCATGATTACGCAGACTCCCTGTATATTGGCGGGTTTTTAAACGCCGCCCCGCAGGAATACGCAGGTTGGGTGGGGGAGGACTTTGTGCTCAACACCACAGGCCGCTTTGTGGTGAACGCCACCTCCTGCCAGATCAACTGTGCGGTGCAGGTGCAAGGTGGGGTGGATGCACAGGGCGATGTGCGCGCAGGCCAGATTAGCCTGCAAGGCCACACCCACTCGGGCGTGCAGCCCGGCGGGGGCACAACAGGTGCCCCGCAATAGGAACCAACTGCTTGATCAGAGCAGCAATTTTTCCATTACACACCGCCCTATGGGGCGGTTTTTTTTGTTGGGGTACAATGAACACGCTACTGCTTGACCGTACAACATGGGACATCCTGCCCGATGCCAGCGGCAACATGGCCGTGGCGTCCGGGTCGTATGGCATATGCCAGAATGTTGCTTCCGCCATAAGGGTTTTTACGGGGGAGTGCTACTACAACACAGCAACCGGCCTGCCTTACCGCCAGCATATTCTGGCCCATACGCAGGCAGCCCCCGTTTTTCGCATGCAGGCCGAACAGGCGGCAGGGGCCGTGGCTGGTGTGGCCGCTGCCCGGTGTGTGCTCACCGGGATTAGCGCAAACCGCCAGCTCTGTGGCTATGTTCTTGTATCCACCACACTGGGAGATGTGCAAAATGTCGGGTTCTAACACCGTGGGCACAACATCCGTGCCCGCCCCCACCATGACCGATGCGGGCTTTGTCGCCCCGACAGAGAGCGATATTCTGGCCGGTGTTCTGGCGGACATGAACGCAGCTTTTGGCAATGTGCTCAATACCGACCTGTCCACCCCGCAGGGCCAGCTTGCCATGTCGCTTACCGCCATTGTTGGCGATGCGTATGACCAGATGTTGGCCCTGTTCAATGGTGTGGACCCCGCACGCGCATGGGGCCGCATGCAGGACGCCATTGGCAACCTGTATTTTATAACCCGCAAGCCCGCCACGGCCACGGTGGTAACCTGCCAGTGCACGGGGGCTGCGGGGGCGGTTGTGCCCCAGGGCACCCTTGTGCGTGATGGAAGTGGCAACACCTATGCCGCCGATGGCGCAATAACGCTGGATGCCACGGGCAGTGGGGTGGGGGCGTTTTCGTGTACGCTTACGGGTGCGGTGGAATGCCCGCCAGACAGTATTGGCGTGTACCAGTCGGTTGTGGGGCTGACCAGTGTTGCCAATGCTGCGGCCGGTGTAACGGGGAGTGCTGCGGAGGGGCGGCAGGCGTTTGAGCTGCGCCGCCAGCAGACTGTGGCGCACAATGCCATGGGTCCGCTGGACGCGCTGGCGGGGGAGGTGTTGTCCGTTGCCGGTGTGAGCGATGTGTATGTGAGCGATAACAGCACGGCCCAGCCCGTAACAACCGGGGGTGTTACCCTGCCACCGCACAGCCTGTATGTGTGTGTGAATGGTGGGGTGGATACGGATGTGGCGCTTGCCATTTTGCGCAAAAAACCCCCCGGTTGCACCAGTGTGGGCACAAGCTGCGTTGTGGTGGTGGACCCCAACGCAGATTATGCCAAACCACCAGAGTATAGCGTGCAGTTTACGCGCGCACAGGCTGTTCCGGTTTATGTGGCGGTGGTGCTGGCCAGTGGGGCCAATGTGCCCTCCACTGCGGTAACGGACGTACAGGCCGCCATTGTTGCGGGGTTTGAAGGGGCTGCGGGCGCACAGCGCGTGCCCATTGGCGGCACGGTTTACGCCAGCAGTTTTTATACCACTGTCAGCAATGTGGGGGACTGGGTTAAAATTGTTGGCATTACCGTGGGTTTTTCCGCGCAGCCAACAGCGCCCACGGCGCAGGTGGGTCTGGACCAGATCCCCGTTATTTCCACCGCTACGGTGAGTGTGGTGGTGGGCTGATGCAAAACGTGCAGCAGACATTTTTGTCCCAGTATGCCAATGCGCCGCGCATGCAGGCCCTTGTTGCAGGCTGGAACCAGATGCTGGACCCAGCACCCCTGATCAACCAGTGGTACCAGCAGGTATGGAACCTGCAAACCGCACAGGGTTACGGGCTGGATGTATGGGGGCGTATTGTGGGGGTCTCCCGCGTGCTCAGCCTTTCTGCCCAGTCCTATCTGGGGTTTTATGAAGCCTCGGACCTAACGGAGGAAGGGTTTGGCAACACGCCATGGTACCGGGGGGTAGATGCAACCAACAACTACCGACTGGCAGATGATGGATACCGCCAGCTTATTTACGCGCGCGCACTGGCCAATATTGCCGGTGGCTCGGTGCTGGAAATCAACCAGATCCTTATGACATTGTTCTCTGCCCAAGGGGACGCCTATGTGCGCGACAACGGCAATATGAGCATGACCTACGTGTTCAGCTTTGTGCCAACGCCCGTGCAGGTCAGCATTATTCAGAACAGTGGCGTGCTGCCCCGCCCTGCGGGTGTGGCCGTATCCTACTCCATCCAGAGTGAGTGAGCATGAAAAGCACAGATAACCGCACGCTGTTTGGCACGCCCATTGGGGCGTCTGCCGCTGCGGGCAATATTGCGGCCATACCGCAAACGCAGGTCAGTGCGGGCGATGGCACGGCCTCGGTCGCCCTTGGCTTCCCGCCGGAAACCTTTATTGCGCGTGCCGCAGGCGGCGAACCCCCGCGCGGGCAGGATATGAACGGCCTGCTCAACCTGCTTTCTTCTGCATTGCAGGTGTTGCAGGCGGGCTATCTTGGCCCGTTTGATGCGGGGTTTGCCCAGTCCATCGGGGGGTACCCGTTGGGAGCTGTTGTTGCGGGCACGCTGCCGGGCACCTTCTGGGTCAGCACGGCGGAGGCCAATGTTTCCACCCCCGGTGCACAGGGTGCAACGTGGCAGTCCCTGTTTAACGGGTATGCTACACAGGCTTGGTCCAACACGCAGTTTTTGCAAATGGCCCTTGCAACACTTCAAAGCGTTACCGGCCCCGTAGCATTTGGTGGACAAACCACTGTTCCCGATGTGGCGCTGTTCAACGGCAAGGATGCCTTGAACGCTGAAACGGCCGAGGGGCGTTACGTCCGCTCTATCGCGGTATCAGGTCAAGCGCGCATTGCCGATCTGGTGCAGGATGCCAACGGACGCACAGTATCCAACACTACTGTTCTGGCTAATCTGGCTGATATACCGGTTAATTTTGTAAGTGCCCCTCAAGTAATACAAAATAGCTATATTTATAGTGTTCCGCACAACTTAGGTAGAACGCCCACCGCGTTTGGCGCGCAATTGCAGTGCGTCATAGCGGAGTTGGGTTATCAGGTGGGGGAAATTATGGGTAATCCCTGTACCACGGATAACACCTATGTTTTCGCATTTCCCATAAGCGAAGTTGATGGAAACCTGACATGGAAACGCGGGAATTCACCGATCAGTATTATAAATAAATCAAACATAACAAACATGCAGTTAACCAACATAACCTTGGCTAATTGGCGCATTCTTTTTTGGGCGATATGAGGTTTTATCATGACTGATTCTGCGCGATACTATGCGTCTTATAATCCCGATATCAGTCAACCTGCCCCCGTTGCGGCATGGTATGACAGTGATGTTGATATTTCTGTTGATTATACAAAATCGGGTTTTCTCGTTTTAACGCCCGAGCAATGGGCAGAGCGCAATAGTGCGTCATATGCGGTTAGTGATGGCGCGTTAGTACTATACAGCCCGGCACCAGCCGTAATTGACCTGAAAACACAGGCCGCCACGGAACAGGCGTGGATACGGCAGCAGGCCAATCTGGCTGCCGCTATGGGTGAGGTGTTTACAGCAGACATGAAAGCCTATGTGAGCGCAATCAATGCCCTTGCAAACGGCACGGACATCACAAGCACGGTGCTGCCCACACACCCTGCGGATGTCATGGCGGCCAGCACCCCCGCAGCCTGAACACTGCCTGCCCCTGACCTCTCCAACACACAGACCGCCGCTGAGGGCGGTTTTTTTATGCCCGGACAAAATGAATGACCCAGACACAGTGCGCGGACCCCTGCGCGGTGGATAATGACCTGCGCGTAATTGTGGACAGCCACGCCCGCCGCCTGGATGGGCTGGAGGGCGATGTGGATACGCTCAAGTCCGGCCAGTCGGCCATGATGGAACGCCTGATCTCGATTGAGGCGCAGGGGCAGGAGCGCGAGCGCAACCGCGCCACGGAGGCCGCGGGCACGCGCAACGCCCTGACCAGCCTGACCCAGCAGATAGCCGAGCACACAGGTGCCCAAAAGCGGCAGAACCAACTGGCCGAGGACAGCCTGCGGCGGTGGCGCAAGTTTGCGGTTATAGCCGGGCTGTTGTGCACACTGGTGGGGGGGGCTGGCTCCACCCTGCTGCCCGGTTACGACAAAGATGGCACCCTGTGGGGCCGTGTGCTGCACCTGCGCGCACCATGGGATGTGGCGCGTGGAGGGCCTGCTTATGCCGGGCCTTGACCTTGCACAGTTCAAAGCGGTGCTGGTGCGCCCGGTGCTGGCCCTGCCCGGCCTTGGGGGCAATGCTGCGGTCAACCTGCTGACAGGCACCGCACTGGTGGAAAGCGGGCTTGTGTGGCTCAGGCAGAATGGTGGCGGTCCCGCTTTGGGCCTGTGGCAGATGGAACCCGCAACACATGATGACTGCTGGCGGAATTTTCTGGCCTTCAGGCCCGATCTGGCTGCCACAATCCGGCTGTTGGGTGGGGCCGGGTGCGGGGTGGGGCGGGCGGATCTGCTGGTGGGTAATCTGGCGTATGCCTGCGCCATGGCACGCATTGTTTACGCCCGCGCGCCGCAGGCACTGCCCGCCCCCACAGAGTCTGTGGGGCTGAGTGCGTATCATAAACAATTTTATAATACCCCGCTGGGCGCTGCGGACTCGCGGCGGAATGTGGCCCTGTTTGCACAGGCGATTGCCGCATAAGAGCGTGCCACCATGCCCCCCGCACGGCCATAAATGGCGGTGTGCTGCCCCCTGTAGCACCCGACCCTCACACGTGTTGCAACACCCCATAGGGGGGTGGGGCGGGGGGGGGCTTGGTCAGCAG
>JBDNSL010000094.1:0-9231 GCA_047719095.1 Acetobacter sp. | reverse complement strand
GCGTAGGCGGGGGGGGTAATCCATGCATCTATGTGGGGGAGTGGTACGTCCGGGTCATCCCGGCCGGGAATGAAGGCGGCCAGCACACGCCCCGGAGCGGAGGAGCCAGCAACCCCTGTGGCAAGGCCGAGGGCTACAACCAGCATGCCCGCTCCCACCTGCCGGGTGCGGCCCTTTGGCATAAGGTGCGGCAAGCCTGCGCGTAACGTGCCCAGAGATGCCAAAAGTCGCTGCCGGTGGGCCTGCCACAAAATGGCGCTGCTGGTATGGGGGAGTGGTGCGGGTGTGTCTGTCAGGCTGGCAAGGGGGCGGTTATGCAGGCCGGACGCCTGCTCAATCCGGTGGTCAATCTCTTCCGGGGTGGCCGCACGCAGGCGCGACAGATCAGTGTGCAGCCGCCAGCCACACAGGCTTAACCACCCTGCTACGCCAACAAGGCGCAGGCCATCGGGTAGGTGCTGGGGCAGGCGGAGCAGGCCTGCCAGCGTGTACACCCCAAGCAGGGCCAGCGTGGGCTGGAGGGCAGGCCAGAGCCGCTCCGTGTACAGAACAAGGGCCGCGTTGCGGCGCACATGGGCCAGACGGGCCGCCAGTGTGCCGCCACACGCGGTGGACGTGGTCAGGTCATGTTTCAGACCGCCCATGCGTCATACTTTTCCGGTCGGGTGGGCTGGCATGGTTTCATCCTGCCACAGTTCTTCCAGTGTTTGGCGGTGGCGTATAACCGTCCATTGACCGTTCTCTACCAGAACCTGCGTTGCCAGAGGGCGGCTGTTATAGGTGGAACTCATGACCGCACCATAAGCGCCCGTGTCCAGTATGGCTATACGGGATGCGCGGCCAAGGGGGGGGAGCAGGCGGTCACGCGCAAAAGTGTCACCACTTTCGCAAACCGGGCCAACAACATGGGTGGGGGCCACGGGTTGGTGGAAGGCCTGAGGGGCAAGGGGCAGAATGCCATGCCATGCATCATACATGCTGGGGCGGACCATATCGTTCATGGCGGCATCAAGCACAACAAACGGGTGGGGCAGCCCTTCTTCCTTGCGCAGGATAACGCTGCTGAGCAGGATGCCAGCAGGGCCTACGGGCCAGCGCCCCGGCTCAATGCTCAGGCGCAGGCCAAGCCCGCCCAACTCGGCGCGTATTGCCCCGGCCAGTGCCTCGGGCTGGCCCTCTACCTCGTTGCGGTAGCTAATGCCCAGCCCGCCGCCACAGTCCACGGCTGTCACGCTCAGGCCGCTGGCGCGCACGGTACGCACCAACTCGGCCACGCGGGCATAGGCCGCGCGGTAGGGGGCGGTGGAGAGAATCTGGCTGCCAATATGGGTGGCAAAGCCCACCGGGTTCAGGCCCGGCAGGGTGTGGGCGTGCGCGTACAGTGCGGCTGCGTTGTCAAAGGGGATGCCAAATTTGTTGGCGGCAAGCCCGGTTGTGATCTTGGCGTGGGTTTTAGCGTCCACATCGGGGTTAATGCGCAGTGTGACTGTGGCCTGTTTGCCAAGGCGCGTTGCAATGGCCGAGATAATGGCCAGCTCTTCCGCACTTTCCACGTTGATCTGGCCTACCCCCAGACCAATGGCGTATTCCAGCTCCGCATCGGTTTTGCCCACGCCGGAAAACACTACCCGCTGGGCTGGAATGCCAGCCTTTTGCGTGCGGGCCAGTTCGCCACCGCTAACAATATCGGCACCGTATCCTTCCTGCGCGATAATGGACAGGACGGACAGGTGGTCATTCGCCTTAACCGCGTAATGCAGGCTTACGTCCAGCCCGGCCTCCACCATGGCGGAGTGCATGCGGGCAAGGCGCTTGCGCAGCGTGCCCGCACCCAGCACCCAGCACGGTGTGCCCTGTGCATCGGCTATGGCGTTAAGGGGCACGCCCTCAAACATCAGCCCGCATAACGGGTCTGTTGTTAGTTGCGGGTGTGTGGCCAGCAGGTCAGCCAGCGAGGGATCGGCATCGGTATGGACAGGTAAGTCAGCCATGAGGCGAACAGGGCCTTGGAAAAAAGGGGGGGGCGGGATGCGGGACGGCTGTATGGGCAGCGCAGCCACCCCCATGCGTGTGCATAATGGGGTGGCCCGTGCTGTGCCAGACGGAGGGGCTTAGTCCGGTGGATAGACGTGGGGGTAGGTAATTTTGTCGCGCGGGCCGGGGGCCTGATTAGGCCCCTTTTTGCCACAGGCCGCCAGTGGCAGGCACAAAAGGGTTGCCAAAAACAGGCCCATGAACAGGCGGGGGGTCATTGCACTCAGCCTTTTGTGGGGGTGGTGGCCAGCGCGTCCAGCCAGCGGGTGGCCTGCGCTGTTACGTTGGCCGCAGCCGTCCCTCCCTCGCTTGTGCGCGAGGCTATGGAGGCGTCCACGGTCAGGACGGAATAGATATCCTGCGTAATACCTGCTTCCTCGGCCTGCATTTCCGCAAGGGTTAGCTCGGCCAGACCAATGTTCTGGGCTTCAGCACGGGCGACAAGGCGGCCAGTTACGTGGTGGGCCGTGCGGAATGGCACCTTGAGCACACGGACCAGCCAGTCTGCAATGTCGGTTGCGGTGGAGTAGCCCGAGCCTGCCAGTGCGCGCATCTGCTGGGTGTTGGCGGTCATATCGCGCACCATGCCATCACACGCGGCAAGGCAGAGGGCGGCGGCGTCCGTTGCTGCAAAAACGGGTTCCTTGTCTTCCTGCATGTCCTTGGCATAGGCCAGCGGCAGACCTTTCATGACCGTAAGCAGGCCGACCAGCCCACCGTTGATGCGCCCTGTTTTGGCGCGGACCAGTTCGGCCGCATCGGGGTTGCGCTTTTGCGGCATAATGGACGACCCGGTGGTGAAGGCGTCCGACAGGCGGATGAAGGAGAAGGGGGAGGAACACCAGATCACAATTTCTTCGGCCATGCGTGAGAGATGCATGGCCATGATGGACAGCGCGGACAGGTATTCCAGAGCAAAGTCCCGGTCCGAAACCGCATCGAGCGAATTGGCGGTCGGGCGGTCAAAGTGCAGCAGGCCCGCCGTCATGGCCCGGTCTATGGGGAAGGACGTGCCAGCAAGGGCTGCCGAGCCAAGGGGGCATTCGTTCAGGCGGCGGCGCGTGTCGGCCAGACGGCCCCGGTCGCGGGCCAGCATTTCCACATAGGCCATAAGGTGGTGGCCAAAGGTTACCGGCTGGGCGGTTTGCAGGTGCGTAAAGCCGGGCATGGGGTCGGCTGCATGCTCGCGCGCACGCTGGGCCAATGCGCGCATGAGGGAGGCCACCTGCTGGTCCAGCCCGTCTATGGCGTCGCGCACCCACAGGCGGAAGTCGGTTGCAACCTGGTCATTGCGTGAGCGGGCGGTGTGCAGCCGTTTGCCTGCCTCGCCAATCCGTTCGGACAGGCGGGCTTCGATATTCATGTGAATATCTTCAAGAGCTTCGGAAAAAACAAAGTCGCCCGCGGCAATTTCCGCACCAATATCGTTCAGCCCCTTGCGGATTGCGGCTTCGTCCTCGGTGGAGATGATACCGACATGGGCCAGCATGGCCGCATGGGCCAAAGACCCCGCAATGTCCTGCTTCCACAAAGCCTTGTCAAAGCTGATGGATGCGTTGATGGCCTGCATGATGTCTGATGGGCCGCCCGCAAATCGTCCGCCCCACTGCGCGTTGGCATTGGCTGTGGTGGCGGTTTGGGCCGGGGGCTGGTTCGTCAAGGACATAATTGGCTGACCTGTTTGGTTGCATGTAGTGTTGAGCCGCAGCCATAATACCGCAGAGGGCTGAATGCAAAGCCCATCCTACCGGCGCATGCCCTGCTGCGCAAACCGCCATGCCTGCGCCAGATCATGCCAGTGCTGCGGCGCGCGAGGGCTTTTTATGGCAGATGTGGCGTGGGCGGGGGTGGCTGCATGGCCATTTCTCTGCTTATAAAGTGTGGAGTTTACAAGGAGTTCAGGAAAAGACCATGGCGCACGAACTGACAACTTTTGGAGTGATCGACCCGGGTGCTAATGTGCTGCTCGAAGTGATCAAGGCGGAAAACCCGATTGCAGCCGTAAAGCGGCTGGAAGAAAAGATGCGTGGCCCGGAATACGTGGCCGCCCGCAGCTACGCCGAGGGCGGGGAAGAATCGCTTGATGGTACGGACCCCGCCTATCTGGTTTACGGGCTGGATGGCACCGGGCTGGACGCAGAAGGCCTGAGTGGCGAGGACGCAGGGCGTGTCCGGGCCGAGGCCGATCTGGCGGCTGTGATTGTCTCCTCCGTCAAATAAGACGTTTGAACATCAATGACAGACACGTTGGCTGAAAGTTTTCGGGTTTACGGGCGTGATGCGGGCGGGCCTTTTGTGCTGGTCAGTGACCATGCAGGGCAGGCCATTCCGCCCACTCTGGGTGATCTGGGGCTGAGTGCGGCCGAGAGGGCGCGCCATATTGGCTGGGATATTGGTGTGGACGGTGTTGGCCGCAGGCTGGCCGACACCCTGCCCGCAGTGCTGATAGAGCAGGTCTATTCCCGTCTGGTGATTGACTGTAACCGCGCACCCGGCCACCCCACGTCCATTGTGGCGCACAGTGATGGCACGGTTATTCCGCACAACCAGAGCCTGAATGCAGCAGACGTAACCTGGCGCGAGCAGGCCATTTTGCACCCCTACCACCAGCGGATCACGCAGGAGCTGGATACCCGGCTGGCACAGGGGCGCGCTGTGGTTGTGGTGGCACTACACAGCTTTACCCCGGTTATGCATGGGGTGGCGCGCCCGTGGCATGTTGGGCTGCTCCATAACAGGGATGCGCGTCTGGCGCATATCATGATCGATCTGTTGCAGGCCGAAGGTCTGGTCGTGGGGGATAACGAGCCATACGCCCTGACCGATACATCGGATTACACCATTCCCCTCCATGGTGAGCGGCGCGCCCTGCCGTATATTGAAATTGAAATCCGGCAGGACCTTATAGCCCACCCCGCCGGGCAGGCGGAGTGGGCCACCCGGCTGGCACGCCTGCTCCCCACGGCATGGCAGATTTTTTGCACAAGGTATGAACAGCGGTCATGACCACAGAGCCTTCCACCATTCCCGCGCAGATCATTACCGGCAAGGCCAGACTGGCTGGGGTGCTGGGCTGGCCGGTCGAACATTCCCGCTCGCCCGCGCTGCATAATTACTGGTTGCGGCGCTACGGGGTGGATGGGGCCTATGTGCCTCTCCCCGCAGCACCCGAGTATTTTGTGGCAGCCGTACTGGGCTTGCAGGCGGCGGGCTTTCGTGGGGCCAATGTCACCATCCCTCATAAGGAAGCGGCTTATAAGCTGGCCGATGTGCTGGACGCGTCTGCCCGGCGGGCGGGGGCTGTTAACACGCTGGTCTTCCGCGAGGATGGTAAAATTCTTGGCCTCTCTACCGATGGAGCCGGGTTTGTCGCCAGTCTGGAGGCCAGTGGTCTGCCCCCCCGCCCACAGACCCGCGCTTTGTTGCTGGGGGCGGGTGGGGCCGCACGTTCCGTTGCCGCCGCCTTGCAGGACAAAGGCATTAAGGTTGCCATAACCAACCGCACGCAGGAGCGGGCCACAGCACTTGCCGCAGCCCTGCCGGGTACGGATGTGCTGCCATGGTCGGTATGGGAGCAGCGGTTGGGGGAGTTTGCCCTGCTGGTCAACACAACCTCGCTGGGTATGGAAGGCGGGCCAGACCCGGTGTTCAGCCCTTCTTTGGCGCATGCATCCGAGCATCTGGTAGTGGCTGATATTGTGTATGTGCCGCGCGTTACCCCACTTCTGGCCAGCGCGACCAAGCAGGGCCTACGTACGGTGGAGGGGCTGGGTATGCTGCTCCATCAGGCACGGCTGGGTTTTAAGGAATGGTTTGGTGTAGACCCGCAGGTGGATGAGGCAACGCAGGACTATGTTCTGAACAGCCTGTAAAACGTGTTCCTCTCCCTCTGATCAGGGTAAGGTTTGAGCATGCAGATACTGGGCCTGACCGGCGGCATGGGTATGGGCAAAAGCACGGTGGCCACCCTGCTGTCCAGGGCGGGCCTGCCTGTGTTTGATGCGGATGCGGTGGTGCACAGCCTTCAGGCTCCCGGTGGTGCGGCATTGCCTCCCATTGCACGGCTTGTACCGCAGGCCATAACGGCGGGTCGGTTGGACAGGGCGGTGCTCCGGCAGGCTGTACTGGCCCATCCGGCATTGTTGAAAAAACTGGAAGCCATTATGCACCCGCTGGTACGCCACGCTCGCGTCCGGTTTTTGCAACAGCACCGCGCACAAGGCGCACCGTGGGTTGTGCTGGACATTCCGCTTTTGTTTGAAACAGGGGCAGAGCGGCTGTGCAACAGGGTAGTGGTGGTGTCCGCTCCACCGTGGGTGCAGCGCAGGCGTGTAGCACTGCGGCGGAACATGCCCCACACACAGGCCCGGCGGCTGATTGCCTGCCAGATGCCAGATGCCCGCAGGGTGCAAAAGGCGGATACCGTGGTCCGCACGGGGTTATCCATAAACGAAACGCGGCGGCAGGTCCGCAGTCTGCTAAGGGGTTTGAGGGCGTGAAGCGATCCATCCTGTTTGATACGGAAACAACGGGCCTGGACCCCGCAACCGGGGACCGGGTGATTGAAATTGCAGCCCTTGAACTGGTTGGTGACCTGCCAACAGGCAAGGAATACCGCACTCTGCTGGACCCCGAGCGCGATGTGCCCGAAGAGGCCAGCCGAGTACACGGCTTTACCCGCGCCGACCTTGAAGGCCAGCCAAAATTTGCCGACGTGGTGGATGAATTTCTGGCCTTTGTGGGCGATGATGCGCTGATTGCGCATAATGCCCGGTTTGACTTTGGCTTTTTAAATGCCGAACTCAAGCGTGCTGGCCGCAAACCGCTGGATATGGGCCGTATGGTGGACACGCTGGACATGGCGCGGGAGCGTTTTCCCGGTATGCCCAATAGCCTTGATGCCCTGTGCCGCCGGTTTGGTGTGGACCTGTCTGCCCGCACAACCCACAATGCGCTGCTGGACTGCAAACTGCTGGCCGAAGTGTATGTGGAACTCATGGGCGGGCGGCAGCACGGGCTTGGTCTTATGGCAGACGGGGAGCAGGCCCCAGCCGTCGTCTATGACGGACCTGTGGCGCGCACGGTCGTGCGTGTGTGCCCGAGTGCGACCGAACTGGCTGCACACGCCAGTTTTGTGGAAAATCTTAAAGACCCGATCTGGAACGCATAAGCCACCCCGCCATTCCCGCACTTGCCTGAATAAGGCTATGCAGCGGCAAGAGCCTATGCCATGTTTTGAGGGTCCCGAATTCAAGGAGCATTTTTGATGCGCTCAGCATCCCGTCGTTTTCTTGCGGCTCTGGCCCTGTCCGGTGCATGGGTTCTGCCCGCTGGAGCAGAGGCCGTGCTGGGCAATGCCGTGGCGGAAGTCACGTTTAAAACCCGTTCGGCTGATCTGGGCGTGGGCTACACCTGGGGTGGTGGTGTGCTGACCTATGGTGGGCATGACTACCCGTTTGAGGTAAGTGGCGCATCCGCTGCCGCTATTGGTTTTTCTTCCGGTAACAGCGTGGGCAAGGTTTATAATCTGCAACGTCTGGAGGATTTTCCGGGCACGTACTGGGCGCTCTCGGGCGAGACCACGGTTGGCAAGGGTGTTGCCGGGCACCTGATGGAAAATGACTCGGGTGTACGCATCCGTCTGGACGAAATCCGCACAGGTGGGCGCCTTGCGGCCTCTCCCTCGCGCCTGACCATCCGCTTTCTGCCTGAGGCTAAAAAAGCCATTCAGGACGGTCCCGCCAAATAAAGACTGGGTTTAAGCCTTAGTCGCCCTTAACTGGCGCACTTTTGGGCCGTGTTAACAAGCGCACGGTTTTGTCCACCACCGTGTGCTCTTCAAAAAGTGTCAGGGCGCGTACGCGCCCCGCAGCCCCCATGCTCTGGCGTAGGGCAGGCTGGCTGGCGAGCTGGCGCAAGGCCTGCGCCAGAGGGGCAACAGTGGCCGGGGGGACCAACAGCCCGGTCTGGCCGTCCACAACCTGCTCTCGTGGGCCACGAATATCCGTGGCCACAACGGGCAGGCCAGCTAGCATGGCCTCGATAATGGACATGGGCAGGCCCTCAAAATGGCTGGGAAGTGTAAAAATATCCGCAGCAGCCAGAAGTGCAGGAATATCCGTACGGTAGCCAAGGCGCTTTAGCCGGGGGCCTAATGTGTGGCCTGCCTGTGCCAATGCCGTGTCCAGCGTGGCGCCATGGTCGCTGGCCAGTCGCTCTCCCACAATCCAGAGTTCCGCGTCTGGCACGTCTTGCATGGCGGCCAGCAGTTCTGGGTAGCCTTTGTGGCGGACAAGGCGGGAGACAACAATAATAACAACGGCATCCGGCGTAGTGCCTAGTGCTGTGCGCACCTGCTGGCGTGCCTGTGCGTTGGGGCAAAAAACGCGGCTGTTACGGCCATTGCCTATGGCGTGCGGGTGGGGGTGAATATGCAGGCGTCTGGCATCGGCTGCCTCCTCTTGCGAGACGGTCAGATAAATATCGGTTATACCGCCGCACCCCCATTCCAGCACTCTGGCCAGCAGGCGCTTTGCCGTGTTGCCGGGCTGGTTGAACAAAAAACCGTGGCATGTGTAGGCAATGCACGGAACCCCGCAAACCTTGGCTGCGACCCGTGCCAAAAAACCGCTAATGGGCATGTGGGCATGCACCAGATCAGGTTTTTCACGCCGTATCAGGCGTATGAGCGCCCAAAGAGCGCGCATTTGTGCCAAGGGGGAAAAGGAACGTGCCAATGGGGGTGTTTCAATGCGAAAACCCTCCGCCCGTGCTTCTGCCAGTAGGGGGCCATTTGCACACACGCCCACAACATCATGCCCTTCTGCGCGCAAGGCCCGCATCAGTGGGAGCAGAAAATGCGAGAGCGAAAAATCGACGTTGGTAACTTCGAGTATTTTCACAAAACCGCTTATTCGCTGATCAGGGACAGCGCCCAGTGGATAGGCCGTGGCGGGGGCTGCCCTATCATACGGTAAGGCCGTCCCGCATTGCTGGCAGCACTTGCCTTGGGCTGTGGTGCAGGGGGGGCAGGAACATCCTGCGCAAAAGGCTCGGGTGGTGTTTGCGCAGGCGTGTTTTCTGGAGCACTGGCCGGAGGGCGTGTGGGGTCTGCTTCCACGCTTTGGGCCGGAGCATCTGTCGTTTGTTCGGGCTGGGGCTGCTGTGTGGGTGTGGGGGCCTCTTCCTCCGCATTGG
>JBDNSL010000093.1:0-9493 GCA_047719095.1 Acetobacter sp. | reverse complement strand
CTCGGCAATCTGCCTCGCTGCAACCGTCATGTTCTGGCTATGAGTCCTGAGCCTAAGGGATGGGCACTCTCTCCCATCGTGTCCAGCACGCGTCGGGCCGAACCCGGCCCCACACCCGGCAGAAGCTGCAGGACCCGGAAGCCTGCGATGCGGTCGCGAGGGTTCTGAGCAAAACGCAGCAGAGCGAGCACATCCTTCACATGCGCACTGTCGAGAAACTTCAGGCCACCGAACTTCACGAATGGGATGTTGCGCCTTGTCAGTTCCACCTCCAGCGCGCCGCTATGGTGCGAGGCCCGGAATAACACCGCCTGCTGCTTCATCGGTGTTCCTGCCTCCCGCTCTTCCAGCACACGATCCGCGATATAGTTTGCCTGGGCCGTGTCATCCCAGATGGTGACCAGTCGCGGCTTTTCATCCGAAGCCCGCTCGGTCCACAGATCCTTGGTGAACCGCTCGGCCGCTTCGCCAATGACGGCGTTGGCGGCATCCAGAATGGGCTTTGTCGAGCGATAGTTCCGGTCCAGCGTCACGACACATGCCGGAGGATCGAAGGACGCCGGAAAATCAAGAATGTTGCGCACGGTCGCAGCCCGGAAGGCATAGATGCTCTGGGCGTCATCACCCACCACAGTCAGACCGCGTCCGTCCGGCTTCATGCCCAGCAGGATATCCGCCTGCAGCCGGTTCGTGTCCTGATACTCGTCCACCAGCACATGATCCCATTTGCCGCCGATATCGGCAGACAGCACCGGATCGCTGACCATCTGCGCCCAGCACAGCAGCAGGTCGTCGTAATCCAGCACACCCTGCTCCTGCTTCGCCGTGACATAGCCTGCAAAGAGCTGCCTGATCTGCGCGTCCCAGCCCACGCACCACGGATAGTGCTTCAGCAGCACATCGGCGAGCGGCGCGCCGGAATTCACCACCCGGGAATAGATGGCCAGACACGTGCCCTTGCCGGGAAACCGCTTCTCGGTTTTGGAAAACCCCAGATCGTGCCGGATCAGATTCATAAGATCGGCGGAATCCTCGCGGTCATGGATCGAGAAGGCCGGGTCCATGCCAATCTGCTGGGCATATTCCCGCAGCAGCCGGGCACCGATGGAATGAAACGTCCCGGCCCAGGCCAGCGCGTCAGCCAGAGGCCCGGCTTTGTCCCCCAGCACCGTTTTGCAGATGCGTGCCACCCGCCGCGTCATCTCGACACTGGCTCGCCGGGAAAAGGTCAGCAGCAGGATGCGCCGTGGATCGGCCCCTGAGGCGATCAGATGCGCGACCCGGTGGGCCAGGGTGTTGGTCTTGCCCGATCCGGCGCCAGCGATGACCAGCAGCGGGGATGAATCCGCCCCGCCCGGCGAGACTCCGGTCCCATGCGTGACGGCCTGTCGCTGGGCGTCATTCAGACGGGACAGATAATCGTCGCTGTTTGGGGCGGGAGAAGTCTCTGAATTCAATTCCTTACGGTACCTTCACCAATAATTCCGGGTGGTTATGCGCCCTGCATCATGCCTGACGCGGTGCGAATTTGCATTGACTTCCATCGTCACATCGGAACAAATCACGAACATATAATCATGAATTCCGCCTGCACAAGGGACATCGAGCCGTGAAATGACTGCTGAACTCAATAAAAAAACCGGGCTGGCGACGCTTCGGGCTGCGATCAGTCGTCTCGAAGGGCATAGCGACCGACGCCGCAAGGTGCTGCCCTTTGGCGTGCGCGAGATCGACAGTCGCCTGCCCGGTGGCGGGCTGGCTCTGGGCGCTCTGCACGAAGTGGCAGGAGGCGGGAATGATGCCCTGCACAGTGCGGCGGCGGGTCAGTTCTGCGCCGGCATTGCGGCCCGCACGCGCGGCAAGGTGCTGTGGATCGTCACCCGCCAGGATGTGTTCGCCCCTTCCCTGAAGCAAGTCGGTCTGTCGGCGCGGCGGACCATCTATGTCGAGGCGGGATCGGACGTCGATGTGCTGGCCTGCTTCGAGGAGGGGCTGCGGCATGGCGGCCTTGGGGCCGTGGTCGCGGAAGTCGCCCGCCTGTCCATGATGGCCTCACGTCGCCTGCAACTGGCGGCCGAGACGTCCGGCTCTCTGGGCATCGCCATCCGACGCTGGCGGCGGCAGACGGATGCGGCAGATTTTGGCCAGCCCACGGCTTCCGTCACACGCTGGCGGGTCTCCGTCCTGCCATCCGTGCCTTTACCGGTGCCCGGTGTGGGAAGACCGCGCTGGTTGCTGGAACTCATCCGCGCCCGCGCAGGCGAATGTGCCGATTTTGAAGTGGAGGCCTGTGATGGCAAGGGTCGTGTCTCTTTACCTGCCGCTCTGGCCGACGGATCGGATCAGGAAGCGGCTGGGCAAAGACGCGCCCGCGCCTGAGGCGCCGCTGGCGCTGGCCGGGCGTGAAGGACGGCGGCGGGTCGTGCTGTCGGTCGATCTGGCTGCCCGCAAGCTGGGCCTGCGTCCCGGCATGCCAGTCGCCAAGGCCCAGGCCCTGTATCCCGATCTGGTGCTGATGGGCGCCGATCCCGAGGGCGACCGACTGGGGCTGGAAAAGCTGGCGCTGTGGTTCCAGCACCGTATCGCGCCCATCGTGGCCGTCGATGCGTCGGATGGGCTGGTGCTGGACACGACGGGGGCGGATCATCTGCATGGCGGCGAACTTCCCATGCTCAAGGACATGGTCCACCGCATGGCGGGCGCCGGCTTTCGGGCAAAAGCTGTGGCGGCGGACACATGGGGCGCCGCGCACGCCATCGCCCGCTATGGTAGGGCACCGATTGCCATTGTGCCCTCAGGCGGGACAGATTCTGCGCTGGCCGATCTTCCTCTTGAAGCGCTACGCCTGCCCTCCACCATTATCGAGGGGCTGGCCACGCTGGGTGTAGCCCGCATCGGGCCGCTGGCCGCCATGCCACGGGCGCCGCTGGCCCTGCGTTTCGGCCCGGATGTGGCCCGCAGGCTGGATCAGGCTTTCGGGCGCATCGGAGAAGCCATCGTGCCAGTCCGCCCGGTCGATCCGGTCGCGGTCAGCCGGAACCTCGCCGAGCCCATCGGGGCCGCCGAGACCATCGCCAAGTATATCGGCAGGCTGGTGCCGCTGCTCTGTCAGGGACTGGACAAGCGTGGACAGGGCGTGCGGCGTCTCGACCTGCTGCTGCATCGTGTGGACAGCCGCACCGAGGCGATCCGTGTGGCCACGGCCATGCCGGTGCGGGACGTCAAGCGCCTGACCCGGCTGCTGTGCGAGAAGATCGAAACCATCGATCCGGGGTTCGGCATCGAACGCATGGTGCTGATTGCCTCGCTGGCCGAACCAATGGATCGGCGGCAGACCGTCTCCTCCCTAATTGCGGAGGAAGAGGTCGATGTGTCCGACCTGATCGACACGCTGGCCAATCGTGTGGGCACGCAGGCGCTGTACCGGTTTGCCCCGGTGGAAAGCGACCTGCCCGAACGCTCCTTCTGCCGTGTGCCTGCACTGGCGCCCGAGGAGACAAAGGACTGGCCCGAGCACTGGCCGCGTCCGACACGCCTGCTGGCGCGGCCCGAGCCGGTGCAGGCCATGGCGGAACTGCCGGATCAGCCGCCGCTGTTCTTCATCTGGCGCGGCGTGCGGCGGAAGGTGAAATGCGCTGACGGGCCGGAGCGTGTCTTTGGCGAATGGTGGAAGAATGACGCCGAACTGACCATCGCCCGGGATTACTTCCGGGTGGAGGATACCAGTGGAGAGCGGTTCTGGCTCTACCGGGCCGGCGACGGTGAGCATGGCGAGACCGGCTCGCAGGGCTGGTTCCTGCATGGGATCTTCGGATGAACACCTCGGCACCACGCTACGCCGAACTGCAGGTGACGACCTATTTCTCGTTCCTGCGCGGAGCCTCCTCCCCCATTGAACTGTTCGTGCAGGCCAGGGCGCTTGGCCTCGAGGCGCTCGGCATCTGCGACCGCAATTCGCTAGCGGGCATGGTGCAGGCCCATGTTGCGGCGAAGCAGGTCGGACTCCGCCTTGTTGTGGGATGCCGTCTCGATCTGGCGGATTTTCCGCCCGTGCTGGTCTACCCGACGGACCGGGCCGCCTATGGCCGATTGTGCCGTTTGCTCACCGTTGGCAAGGCACAAGCCGGAAAAGGGAAATGCCATCTGCTCTGGGGGGATCTGGTCGCCTGGGGTGCGGGCCTGATCATCGTCATGATCCCGGACACGGCAGACGATGCCTGCGCGCTGCACCTGCGCAAGCTGAAAGACGCCTTTGCTGACCGCGCCTATATGGCGCTGACACTGCTGCGCCGCCCCAATGACCAGATGCGATTGTATGAACTGGCCAACCTGGCGCATCAGGCCCGCGTGCCGACCGTCGTGACCAACGACGCGCTGTTCCACACCCATGACCGCCGCATCCTGCAGGATGTCGTCACCTGCATCCGCCACAACACCACCATCGACGAGGCGGGGTTTGTCCGCGAACGTCATGCCGATCGCTATCTCAAGTCACCGCAGGAGATGGCCCGGTTGTTCAGTCGTTATCCCGAAGCAGTGGCCCGGACCATGGACATTGTGGAGCGCTGCCGCTTCTCACTTGATGATCTGGCCTATCAGTATCCCGATGAAGTCTCTGTGCCCGGTCAGACGCCCCAGCAGGCGCTGGAGGCACTGACCTGGGAGGGCGCCCGTTCCGTCTATCCGGATGGCGTACCGGATGACGTGGCGGAAACGCTCCGCCATGAACTCCGCCTGATCGGGCGGATGCAATATGCGCCGTACTTCCTGACCGTGAACAGCATTGTCCGCTATGCACGCAGTCAGGACATTCTCTGCCAGGGCCGTGGCTCGGCGGCCAATTCTGCGGTCTGCTACGTGCTGGGAATTACCGCCATCGATCCGGCCCGCAACTCCCTGCTATTCGAACGCTTCGTCTCCGAGGAACGGGGCGAGCCGCCGGACATCGACGTCGATTTCGAACACGCACGACGCGAGCAGGTTATCCAGTGGGTCTATGAGCATTACGGTCGCGACCGCGCGGCGCTGACGGCGGTGGTGATCCGCTATCGCGCCAAGGGAGCGCTGCGTGACGTCGGCAAGGTGATGGGCCTCCCCGAAGACCTGATCCGAACCCTTTCGGGTCAGATCTGGGGCTGGGGGCGCAAGCTGGACGATGAGGCTCTCAATGACACCGGCATTGACCTGTCCGACCGGCGCATCCGCCTGACCCTTGATCTGGCCCGCTGCCTGATCGGCGTGCCCCGTCACCTGTCACAGCATCCTGGCGGCTTTGTACTGACGCATGATCGGCTGGATGAGCTTGTACCCATTGAGCCGGCCTCGATGGAGGCCCGCCAGATCATCGAATGGGACAAGGACGATATTGACGTTCTGAAATTCATGAAGGTCGATATCCTGGCGCTCGGTATGCTGAGCTGCATGAAAAAGGGGCTGGACCTGCTCGCGGAACACAAGGGCCAGCACTTCATGCTCCAGACAATCCCGGCTGAGGATCCGCGCACCTACGCCATGATCCGCAAGGCCGACACGATCGGCGTGTTCCAGATTGAATCCCGCGCCCAGATGTCTATGCTGCCACGGCTCAAACCGCGGGTGTTCTACGATCTCGTCATTGAGGTCGCGATCGTGCGTCCCGGCCCCATACAGGGGGATATGGTCCATCCTTATCTCCGAAGGCGCGAAGGGATCGAGCCGGAAAACTATCCTACCCCGGAATTGGAAAAGGTTCTGAAAAAGACACTCGGGATCCCGTTGTTTCAGGAACAGGCGATGCAGGTCGCCATGATCTGTGCGGGGTTTACGGCTGCCGAGGCTGATCAGTTGCGTCGGGCCATGGCGACTTTCAAGAATACTGGTACCGTCTCGCAGTTTCAGACACGCCTGATCGAGGGCATGCGTGCAAACGGTTATGATGAGGAATTCGCCGAGCGGATCTACCAGCAGTTGGAAGGATTCGGTTCCTACGGTTTTCCCGAGAGCCATGCGGCGAGTTTCGCCATTCTGGCCTATTCATCCTCATGGATGAAATGCACCCATCCAGATGTGTTTCTGGCCTC
Organism: Acetobacter sp.; assembly: GCA_047719095.1. Classification (GTDB taxonomy): domain Bacteria; phylum Pseudomonadota; class Alphaproteobacteria; order Acetobacterales; family Acetobacteraceae; genus Acetobacter. The sequence continues at coordinate 3,434 of JBDNSL010000093.1, read as the reverse complement.
CCTCCTGAATTCCCAGCCGATGGGATTCTATGCGCCGGCACAACTGGTCCGTGATGCGCGGGAACATGGCGTGGAGGTCCGACCTGTCTGCGTGAACGCCTCGCGCTGGGACAGCACGCTGGAAGGGCCGGAAAGCCCCAACGGAATGTTCGCCGTGCGGCTGGGCATGAGTCTGGTCAAGGGGCTGGCCAACGACGATGCGGCCCGGATTGTTGCCGCACGCGCCTCCCGCCCGTTTACCTCGATCGATGACCTGTGGCGTCGGGCCGGTGTTAAGGCAGCAGCCCTGACCCATCTGGCCGAGGCTGATGCGTTCCGGCCCTCGCTCAGGCTGGCACGACGCGAGGCTCTCTGGGCGATCAAGGCTCTGCGCGATGAGCCATTGCCGCTGTTTGCGGCAGCGCAGGTGACAAAGGAAGCGAAAGAACCGGATGTGCTGCTGCAGCCCATGCGCGATGGGGCCGAGGTGGTGCGGGATTACAACCGACTTGGCCTGACTCTGCGGGATCATCCGCTGACCTTCCTACGCGAGGATCTTCAGACAAAGGGCATCATCTCCTGTCGGCAGGCGCTGGCCGCGAAAGATGGGAAGCGTCTCACCGTGGCGGGGCTGGTGCTGGTCCGGCAGCGGCCCGGCTCCGCCGAAGGCGTGGTGTTCATGACGCTGGAGGACGAGACGGCCAACATGAACGTCATCATCTGGCCCGATATGTTCGACACTAACCGGCGCGTGGTGCTGGGCGGCCAGATGCTGGCGGTGACAGGCATGCTCCAGAAGGAAGGTGACGTCGTGCATCTGGTAGCAAAAGAGATCACCGACCTTTCCGGGCTGCTCGCGGACGTCGGTAATCGCTCCTCTACGGAAACCACTTATGACAGCGATTCCGCCGGTGAGCGTATCGTCGTCACATCGCGTAATTTCCACTGATCAATAAGGCCGCCGATAAAGCTCACGCCATCGTGAAAAGCCTCGTTATGAGCCCAAACTACGCTGCGCTTTCAGTCCCATTTGCATCCTATACGCATCCTGCGGCCTGTTCCGGGCACAAAAAAAGCCACCCATAAGGGTGGCTTTTTCTTAGTCTTATCAGACGCTTACGTTTGGTTGCGGGGGTAGGATTTGAACCTACGGCCTTCAGGTTATGAGTTAGGGATTTGGGCCTACGCCCCTCCCCGCCCTAGCCGACAGAACTACGCCCAACCACGCAGAACCCCTTATTTTCCTTGAAAAACTGTCCCATCAGGCTACGCAATTGTCGTACCGGCTACGCCCGGTTTCGCATTCATCTGTTTCCTATGTGTTTCCTGCGATGGGAGCAAGCATGGCCAAGCTCAGCAAAAAAATTGTCACCACTGCCGAACCGGCAGAGAAGGATTATTTCCTCTGGGATGACAGCATTCCGGCCTTCGCAGTCCGGGTGTGGCCGTCCGGCCGAAAGGTGTACGTCATCCATTACCGCTCCGGCGGACGCATGCGCCGCTACACCATCGGGCAACATGGGAGCCCATGGACGGCCGATCTCGCACGTGAAGAAGCCATCAAGGTTCTTGCACGGGTGCATAGCGGTGAGAATCCCGCGGATGCTCGCTTAGAAGACCGCAAGGCGATGACCGTCAGGGAATTCAGCAATCGTTTCCTCGACGAATATGTGGATGTCCACCTCAAACCAACGACCCAAAGCGAGTATAAGAGAGCTGTTGATCTGTTCATCGTTCCGAAATTCGGGACATGGCGGATGGCCGATATATCTCGCGCGGACGTCTCCGGATTCCACGGGGATCTACGACAGATCCCTTATCAGGCCAATCGCACGCTCGGCGTCCTGTCCAAAATGTTCAGCCTGGCAGACCTCTGGGGTATTCGGACTGATGGTCTCAACCCGTGCCGTGGCGTTCAGCGCTATAAGGAAGAGAAGCGCGAGCGTTATCTAACCCAAGAAGAATATGCGCGCCTCGGCGCCACACTCAATGAAGCAGAGGATATGCCAGAGGCCGTCTGGGCGATCCGTCTGCTTATCCTGACAGGTTGCAGACTACGCGAAATCCAGACTCTGCAATGGAGCCACGTTTTCTTCGACCAATCTGAATTGAGGCTGCCTGACAGTAAAACCGGGGCTAAAATCGTCCAGATCGGACAAGCGGCCATCAACGTAATCAAAGCCATCACCCGGTTGGAGGACAACCCCTACGTCATCACCGGGCGGAAAAAAGGTGGCTATTTGACTGACCTGCAAAAGCCTTGGCGCCGCATTCGGAAAGCCGCCGGTCTGGACGACGTCAGGATACACGATCTGCGCCATTCCTTTGCTTCTGACGCGCTGGAAATGGGGGCTGACCTGACGATGATTGGTCACATGCTTGGACACAGCGATATCAAGACGACAGCTCGTTACGCTCACCTGAAGCGGGAGAACGTGAGGCTCTCAACCAACCTTGTGTCCGAGAAAATCTCGGCAGCGCTTTTGGGACGTTGAAAATGACAGATATCGGCTCAGTGCAGCTTAGGCGTAATGAATGGTTTGTTGCAGAATTTATAAAGGAAATAAACACTCTGCCCCTTCGCGGCCGAGGTCAACTTACGCCTACATCTCGGACATGGAAGCCCAGTCAGGCTATCTCTGATAGCGGACCCCTGAATTGCCGGTTTTTCTTGACGTGGAGGACAGGAGCGGCCAGCGGTGAAGGTATGGATACCATCAGCCTCATCGCTCTGCTTCTGACCCTCTCGGCAGGGTTCAGCATTCTCAATCACCACATATTTCGCCTTCCTGTGACGATTGGCGTGCTGGTCATCTCATTGCTGGCTTCCCTGCTGGTCATGATCCTGAATCCGTTGATACCGGCCTATGACCTTCAGGCTCTCCCGCGATCTGTGCTCGGAGCCATCAATCTTCCCACGGCCCTTCTGAATGGCGCGCTGTCCCTGCTTCTGTTTGCCGGGGCCACACAGGTAAACGTTGGACATCTGCGCGCAAAGCTTGCCTCCGTGGCTGCTCTCTCTGTTTTGGGAACCGTTCTGGCCGTTGCCTTTCTGGCGATCGTGGCATGGTATGTCTTCCCTCTGTTGGGTCATGCCATTCCTTTCACGTGGTGCATCGTCCTTGGGGCCATTCTCGCGCCAACTGATCCCGTTTCAGTTGTCGGTATGCTGAAACGTCTCGGACTGCCCGGCCCCCTTCAGGCCGTTTTCGCAGGGGAGAGCCTGTTCAATGACGGCGTGGGCGTGGTGATTTTCGGCGTCACGATCGGACTGGCAACCGGGGACAGTCTGGGGGTGACCGCCTCCGAGATTGCTCTGAGCTTTTGCCGCGAGGCGATTGGTGGCGGTCTGCTGGGCGCACTGACTGGATGGATCGCGCTCCGTGTGCTTAAGGGTCAACGGGATCCGCATATCGATCTGCTGACATCGCTGGCTCTGGCGACCGGAACCTTCA
>JBDNSL010000092.1:0-9579 GCA_047719095.1 Acetobacter sp. | reverse complement strand
CAACGCCACCCCCGCTGTGCTCAATGTGGAGCACAGCGTAAACGGGCGGCGCTGGTCCTGGCGGGAGGGAGCAGACAACCCGACCACCAACCGGCTGGGCGCAGCCCTTGCCCAGCAGCTTGGCATACCCGAAATTGTGGGCCGCCTGCTGGCCATGCGCGGGGTCAGCCCCGAACATGCCCCCCACTTTCTGGCCCCGTCCCTGCGCGCACTTATGCCCGACCCGTCCTCCCTGACGGATATGGACAAGGCCGCCACCCGCATGGCGCAAGCCGTGCAGGCGGGGGAGACCATAGGCGTTTTTGGCGATTATGACGTAGATGGCGCCTGTGCCAGTGCGGTGCTGGCCGCTTTTTTTGAACAGCTTGGCTGCTCCGTTCTCACCCATATTCCCGACCGCATGACCGAGGGCTACGGCCCCAACCTGCCCGCACTCGAAGCACTGGTGGGCCAAGGGGCCACACTGCTGGTCTGTGTGGACTGCGGCACGGCCTCGGCCGATATTCTCAACCAGTTGGCGGGCAAGGCCGATGTGGTGGTACTTGACCACCATAAGTCCGAGGATGCGCTGCCCAATATTCTGGCAACCGTAAACCCCAACCGGGTGGACTGCACCTCCGGGCTTGGGCATATCTGTGCCGCCGCCCTCAGCTTTCTGGCAACGGTTGCCACACGGCGCACCCTGCGTGAGAGCGGTTTTTTTACCGCCGACAACCCCCAGCCAGACCTGCGCCCCCTGCTGGACCTTGTTGCCCTTGCCACCGTGTGTGACGTTATGCCCCTGCAAGGGGTTAACCGCCTGTTTGTGGCCGAAGGGCTTAAAATCATGGCCACCCGCCAGCGCGTGGGGGTGGCCGCACTGCTGGAAATTGCCGGAGTAACCAAAGCCCCCGATGCGTTTTCGTGCGGGTTTGCGCTGGGGCCACGCATTAATGCCGGGGGGCGCATAGCCGAGGCCGCCCTTGGCCTGCGCCTGCTCCGCTGCCCCGATGTGCATGAGGCAAAGCAGATGGCCGAGCGGCTGGATGCGGTCAACCGCCGCAGGCAGGACGTGGAGGCCGATATTCTGGACCGCGCCATGGAGCAGGCCGCCGAACAAAAGGCCGCAGGCCACGGCGTGATTGTGCTGGCAGGCAAGGACTGGCACCCCGGCGTTGTGGGTATTGTGGCAGGCCGCATAAAAGAACGCTTTAACCGCCCCGCCCTTGTTGGCGCACAGCAAGAAGACGGGAGCATAAAAGGCTCGGGCCGCTCCGTAGCGGGGCTGGACCTTGGCACCGTTATTATAGCCGCCCGTCAGGCGGGTGTGCTCAAAACTGGTGGCGGGCACGCCATGGCGGCGGGGTTCTCGCTCGAGGCGGACAGGCTGGCGGAGTTCCATGCCTTCCTCAACGCCCGCCTGCCACAGGCCGCAGACCTGCCCCCCACCGTGGACCTGACCATAGACGCCGTTGTGGCAACAGGTGGGGCCACAGCCGAACTGGCAGGGGACATGGCAGCCCTTGCCCCCTTTGGCGCAGGCAACCCAGAGCCGCTTATTGCCCTGCCCAATGTGCATATTGTCCGCACCGACCGCATAGGCCGCGACGGCAACACCCTGCGGGTACTGATCCGCGCGAGCGATGGCGGCAAGCTCAAGGCCCTTTTGTTCAAGGCGGAAGGGAATCCACTGGCACAGGTGCTGGAGGATGCAACACGCCCCCCGCTCCATCTGGCAGGGTACCTACGGGCAGAAAGCTGGAACGGGCGCACGGACGCCACATTTTTTGTGCAAGACGTTGCCCACGCCTGAGCAGCCGCGCCATGCCGCGCTAACGGGCATGTCCTCCTACAAACCGGGGCACCCTCAAAGGTAACGAGCAGCACAGCCAAGCATACAGGCCATTCACGGCTCACGGCTCACGGCTCACGGCTCACGGCTCACGGCTCACGGCTCACGGCTCACGGCTCACGCGTGTGTATGGCCCTGCGCTGGGTGTCAACGGCCCATGCACACACCGGGGGTGTTACTCCCCCAGTGTGGCGCTGCGGCGGGCCGCGATTTCCTTTTTCATGGCTTCCTGCACTTTTTCAAACGCGCGCACTTCAATCTGGCGTACCCGCTCGCGGGAGATGCCGTAGTCATGGGCGAGTTCTTCCAGTGTTGCCGGGTCATCCTTGAGGCGACGCTCGGTAAAAATGCGGCGTTCGCGCTCGTTCAGCGTTTCAAGTGCTGTGGCCAGCAGGGCCTTGCGGCCCGACAGTTCCTCGTTCTCGGCGTAAACCTCTTCCTGGTTGACGTGGTCGTCTACCAGACGGTCCTGCCACTCGCTTTCCTGATCTGCCTTAAGGGGCGCGTTCAGGCTGTGGTCGGGGGCGGCCATGCGGCGGTTCATGTCCACCACATCCTGCTCGGATACGCCAAGGGTGGTGGCAATTTTATTGACCTGCTCGGGCCTTAGGTCCCCGTCCTCGATCGCCTGCATCTGCCCCTTGAGGCGGCGCAGGTTGAAGAACAGCTTTTTCTGGGCCGCCGTTGTGCCCATTTTGACCAGGGACCAGCTATGCAGGATGTATTCCTGAATGGCAGCGCGGATCCACCACATGGCGTAAGTAGCCAGCCGGAAGCCTTTTTCGGGGTCAAAGCGGCGTACGGCCTGCATCATCCCCACATTGCCTTCGCTGATCAGTTCATTGATCGGCAGACCATAACCCCGGTAGCCCATGGCAATCTTGGCAACCAGACGCAGGTGGGATGTCACCAGCCGATGGGCTGCCTTGACATCCCCCTGATCGCGCCATTTGCGTGAAAGGGTGAGTTCTTCTTCTGGCGTAAGCAGGGGATATTTGCGAATTTCCTGAAGGTACCTTGAAAGATTGCCTTCAGGCCCAACATCAATGACGGAAGCCATGATTTGAGTACTCCTTCCTGAGATGGAAACTCCCTCGGATGCATTTGGTTCCTGTTCCGTTAACAGGTGCATCCAGACTTGCAGCGGCGAGTCCCATTACCCGATGGAAAATTACGACGGCCCTTGCATCTACCCTCGACATGAGCAGCAGAGACCAAAGACCCCTTCCCGCTTTACGGAAAAGTGAGCGGTATGAACCCAGAAGGTGCGCCTGAAAAATACACCCTGTCAAGAAAACAGGTGTGGATGGTAGCAAAACTGCCACAGTTAGAAGACCATAGCGGTCCCCTTTAACGCAGACTCGGAGCGGCCCTGCGCCATTACGAATCGCTCAGGGCCTGTTCCAGTTCCTGCATGTCGAGCGGCATTGGAGTTTCAAACAGCAGGTGTTCGCCCGTTCTGGGGTGGGTAAAGCCCAGCCGCGCCGCATGGAGCGCCTGACGGGGGAAGTCCAGCCCGGCTCCCTTGCCCGCCGGGGACAGGCCGCGGGCCGCGGCAGGCACGCGCCGCAGGTAGAGCGGGTCCCCCATAAGCGGGTGGCCATTGGCCGAAAAATGGACCCTGATCTGGTGTGTGCGCCCCGTAGCCAGTTTACACGCCACAAGGGCTGCCGAGGCGCTGAACACCTTGAGCGTGCGGTAGTGGGTGAGCGCCCACTTGCCCCCGTGGGTAACCAGCGCCATGCGTTTGCGGTCGCGCTTGTCGCGGCCTATCGGTCCTTCGTAATCCCCTTCCGCTGGTGTTGGCATCCCCCAGCAGAAGGCCAGATAGGCGCGGTCTATACGGCGGGCGGCAAAATCGTCCGAGAGGGCCAGATGGGTTTTTTCCGTCTTGGCCACCACCATAACGCCGGATGTATCCTTATCCAGCCGGTGCACAATACCGGGGCGGCGTTCCCCCCCAATGCCTTTAAGGCTGTCCCCGCAATGGGCGATCAGCCCGTTAACCAGTGTGCCCGTCTCGTTCCCCGGTGCTGGGTGGACCACCAGCCCCGCGGGTTTGTCCAGCACGATCAGGTCGTCATCTTCGTACAGAATATTGAACGCAATGGCCTCGCCCTGCGGGGTAGCGGGGGCAGCGGCAGGCAGGTTCAGCACCACCACCATGCCGGGTTTGACCGGCATGGCCGGTTCGCGCAGCACCACGCCATTACACAGCAGGTGCCCGCCCTCGATCAGCCCTTTAATGCGGGAGCGCGAAGGCGCACCGGGGCAGGTGGACAAAAACCGGTCCACCCGCTCGCCCGCCTGTGCGGCATCTACCGTAAAGGCAAGAGTGATCCCGTGGGTGGGGGCAAAACCGGGTTCAACCCCGCCCTGTGCTGGAACTGTGTGTACCAAAACCCGTTTGTCTCATTCACGCTACTGGGGATGGAAAGCTGCGCGTACAAAGCCTGCTCGCACGGCACGCGTCAAGCCGGGCTGGCATGTTACGTGCATGGCTTTTGCATCTTTTGGCCGAGCGGGCCTCTGCCCCCCTTGCCCTGCCCCGTGGACAGCGGGATAGTATACGGCCATGACCAGCCCCAACCCCGCCATTGTACAAACCTACCAGCGTGCCATGCGCCACCGTGGCCTTGTGTTGGGGGGGCTTGTGGGGGTGCTTGCGCTCTCCATTCTGGTGGACTGCGCGGTGGGGCCTGCCGCACTTTCCCCCGCCACACTGTTGCGCGCCATCATAACCCCCTCCGGCGTGGACACGCAGACAAGCCTGATCGTATGGCAGATCCGCCTGCCCTACGCGCTTATGGCGGCTTGTGTTGGCGCAGCCCTTGGGCTGGCAGGGGCGGAAATGCAGACCATTCTGGCCAACCCGCTAGCCAGCCCGTTTACACTTGGCCTGTCGGCTGCGGGGGCTTTTGGCGCATCGCTGGCCATTGTGCTGGGCTGGCACATCCCCTCCATACCCGACATGTGGGTGACTGCGGGCTGCGCTTTTGTGTGCTCCACCCTGTCTGTCTGGTTCTTGGACGTGCTGGTGCGCCTGCGGCAGGGGGGGACGGGCACGGTTATCCTGTGTGGGGTCGCCCTTGTGTTTTCGTTTCAGGCGCTGGTGGCACTCATGCAGTTTGTGGCAAGCGAGGACGCGCTGCAAAATCTGGTTTTCTGGACCCTTGGCAGCCTGACACGCACAACATGGGGCACACTTGGCCTGCTGGGGGGCGCTCTGGCCTGTATTTTCCCCTTTTCGCTCAAGGCCGCGTGGCCACTGACCACCCTGCGTATGGGGGAGGACCGGGCCGCAAGCCTTGGGGTGGACGTGCCCCGCCTGCGCCGTGCCTCCCTTGTGCGGATCAGCCTTTTATGTGCGCTGGCCGTGGCTTTTGTCGGGGTTATTGGCTTTATCGGGCTGGTGGCCCCCCATATTGCCCGCCGTCTGGTGGGGGAGGACCACCGCTTTTACCTGCCCGCAAGCATGTTGAGCGGGGCATTTATCCTCTCCCTCGCAGCCCTTGTTGCGCGTGAGCTGGTACCGGGCGTGATTGTGCCAACCGGCATTGTTACCGCACTGGTGGGCATTCCGTTTTTTCTGGTTATTGTTCTGCGCCGTGGGGAGGACACGCCATGACCCACCCCACCGCCGAGGGGCTGGTGGTGCGCGCACTGGGTGTGCGTTATGGCCGCCGCACCGTGCTGGCGGATGTGTGTGCAGGCCCCTTCCCCCACGGGGCGGTGTGTGCCGTGCTTGGCCCCAATGGCAGCGGCAAATCCACCTTGCTGCGCGCCATGGGCGGGCTGCTCCGTGCAACCGGCACCATAACGCTGGACGGGGTGGACCTTACCCCCCTGCCACTGGCGCAGCGCGCGCAGCACTGCCTGTACCTGCCCCAAGCCCTGCCCGAACCCGTGCGCCTGAGTGTGCTGGACGCCATGCTGGCCGCCCGCCACGCCACCGGCCGCCACAGTGGCACCAGCACAACCCAGGACATAGACGCCGCCATGGCCTGCCTGCACGATGTGGGCATTGCCCACCTTGCCACACGCAGCCTGCATGAACTTTCCGGCGGGCAGCGCCAGTTGGCGGGGCTGGCACAGGCCCTTGGCCGCAAACCCCGCGCCCTGCTGCTGGACGAACCGCTAAGTGCGCTGGACCCCTATTACCAGCAGACCGTCATGGCCCTGCTCCGGCGCGAGACGGCACAGCGCAACCTTGTGACCATTATTGTCCTGCATGACCTGAACATGGCCCTTAACCAGTGCGATCTGGCCTGCCTTTTGCACGATGGGCACATTCTGGCCTCCGGTACCCCCACGGATGTGCTCACCCCCCAGCACCTGCGCACGGTGTACGGCATTAACGCCCACGTGGATGTGGGGTCCCACGGGCAACGCTTCATCAGCACCACCGGGGTGGTGTAGCCGCGTTTACGTGCCGCAATAGGTATAGAGCACCTCCTCCTCGGGGCGGGGCGGGGTTGTGTAGGCCTCCATACCCGGCTGCTCCTCGTACGGTGTGGCCAGCACGCGCAGCAGGGTGTTAAACGGCGCGTAGTCTCCCCGCTCCACGGCGGCGGCAATCATGGCTTCCACCTGATGGTTGCGTGGAATATAGCACGGGTTGGCCTGCGCCATGCCACGCGCACGGGTAGCCCAGTCTGCTCCCCCCTCCTGCGCTACGCGCGCGCGCCACTGGGCCAGCCACGGGGCAAAACTGGCAGGCAGGCCAGCCGGTGCCTCCTCCCCCCCGGACAGCACCGCACCACGGCTGAGAGCGCGGAAGGTGTTGGTCATGTCCGCCTTTGCCTCTGCCATAAGGTCCAGCAGGGTTTTAAACAGGGTTTCATCCCCATCATGCTCGCCCACAAGCCCCAGCTTTGCGCGTAACCCGGCAAAATAGGTGGTGTGGAAATGGGGGTGGAACGCCGCCAGCGCCTGCTGGGCAAGCTCTATGGCGCGTGTGTCCTCCTCTGCCAGTAAGGGGAGCAGGGCCTCGGCAAAGCGGGTCAGGTTCCACAGGGCTATGGTGGGCTGGTTGGTGTAGGCATACCGCCCGCGCTTATCAATAAAGCTGAACACGGTGGCCGGGTTGTACGCATCCATAAAGGCGCATGGGCCGTAGTCTATGGTCTCGCCCGATATGGCCATGTTGTCGGTGTTCATTACGCCGTGGATAAAGCCGACCAGCATCCAGCGCGCCACAAGGTCTGCCTGTGCCGCCACAACACCTTGCAGCAGCGCAACATAGGGCTGGGGTGCCTGGGCCGCCTGCGGGTACAGCCGGGCAATGGCAAAATCGGCCAGAGCGCGCAGGGCGGCCTCGTCCTTCCGGGCTGCAAAAAACTCAAACGTGCCAACACGGATATGGCTGCGCGCCACCCGTGCCACAACCGCGCCGGGCAAGGGTGTTCCACGGTAAACACGCTCGCCCGTTTCCACTGCGGCAAGGGCGCGGGTAGTGGCAATGCCAAGGGCTGCCATGCTCTCGCTCAGCAGATATTCGCGCAAAACGGGGCCAAGGGCTGCCCGCCCGTCCCCACTGCGTGAATACGCGGTGGGGCCTGCCCCCTTGAGCTGGATTTCATACACCAGATTGTGCTGGTCCGTGACATCGCCCAAAAGCAGGGCACGGCCATCGCCCAACTGGGGCGAAAAATGGCCAAACTGGTGCCCCGCATACACGGTGGCCAGCGGGTCCATGCCCTGTGGCACTGCATTGCCTGCCAGCATGGCCAGCCCCTGTGGGCTGCAAAGCCAGTCCGCATCCAGCCCAAGCTGGGCCGCCAGCGGCCTGTTCAGCGCAATCAAGCGGGGGGACGTAACCGGGGTGGGCTGCGTGCGGGTGTAAAAACGCGGAGGCAGCGTTGCATAACCCTGCCGAATGGAGGAATGGGGCATTGTTACAGCACCTTGCAAAAAAGCCTTGAGTGCTCGCCCGCAGGGGCCAAGCCCTGCCGCAGCCGCACAACACACAAGAACGAACCACATACACACACGTTCGCCCCTGTCTGGCACAGACACGGCGAACATGATAGGAAAGAGCCCAACCGGGCCACCGGCAGGCCGCCTTGGCGCGTGCCTGAAACAACAGAACAAAACCGTATATCGGAGCAACCAGGCCCCTGGTCCCCATACCAGCGCCGCGGAAGACGCGAGAACACCATGACCACCGCACCGGACAACATTGCCTTCAAGATCACCCGCAAAACGGATGGCACCCCCGCCGCCGAGCGTGAAAGCCTGGTCGCCAACCCCGGTTTTGGCCGCGCTTTTACCGATCACATGGCTGTTGTTACCTATACGGAAGGCAAAGGCTGGCATTCGGCCGAAATTCTGCCCCGCCAGCCGCTCATGCTCGACCCCGCCGCCTCCGTACTGCACTATGCGCAGGAAATCTTTGAAGGCATGAAGGCTTACCGCGCCCCCAATGGCGGCGTGCAGCTCTTCCGCCCCGAAGCCAATGCCCGCCGGTTCCAGAAATCGGCCGAACGCATGGCCATGGCCGAACTGCCCGAAGACCTGTTTCTGGAAGCCGTGACCCAGCTGGTCAAAATCGATCAGGACTGGGTTCCCGCACCCGAGGTGGGCACGCTTTACATCCGCCCCTTCATGATTGCGACGGAAGCAGCCCTTGGGGTCAAGCCTGCCTCCGAGTTCAAGTTCATTGTCATTGCCTGTGCGGCGGGGGAATACTTCTCCAAGGATGCCGGTCCGGTTTCGGTCTGGGTGGAAACGGAAACCGTGCGCGCCTCCCGCGGGGGCACGGGCACAGCCAAATGCGGCGGCAACTACGCCGCCAGCCTGACCGCACAGATGGAAGGCAAGCACCACGGCTGCCAGCAGGTTCTGTTTCTGGACGCGGAAGAACGCCGCTGGCTGGAAGAAATGGGCGGCATGAACGTGATGATGGTGTTTGAGGACGGCACCCTGCTGACCCCCCCGCTGGCTGGCGGCACCATTTTGCACGGCATCACACGTGACAGCCTGCTAACACTGGCGCGCGATGCGGGGCTGACGGTCAAGGAAGAGCGTTACGCGCTTGACCAGCTTTTTGCCGATGCCAAGTCGGGCAAGCTGCGCGAAGTGTTTGCCTGTGGCACGGCGGCTGTTGTGTCCCCCATTGGTGCGTTCAAAAGCAAGACCGACACCTGCACCATCAACAACAACAAGGTGGGCGACGTTACTGCAAAGCTGCGCCAGAGCCTGTGCGACATCCAGTTCGGCCGCACGCCCGACCCGCACAACTGGATCAGCACGGTCGCGTAAGCCCCCTGCCCCCGCGCACGTTGCAAACAGGCACCCCGGCCCACAGCCGGGGTGTTTTTGCGTAAAACCCGGCCCAACGCCAGACACGCTGGACAGCGCGCGCCAAGGGGCATATCCCAAAGCCATGTCTGCTTTTTTGTCCGCCCTCCCTTGCACACGGTTCCCCCAGCCATGACCAACACTCCGCATCTGGTTCTTGTGGATGGCAGCGGCTTTATTTTCCGCGCTTTTCATGCCCTCCCCCCCATGACCAGCCCCGAAGGGGTGCCAGTCAATGCGGTCTATGGCTTTACCAACATGCTGGCCCGCCTGCTGCGTGACCATGTGGGCACGCACCTTGCCGTGCTGTTTGATGCCAGCCGCCAGACCTTCCGTTCCGAAATTTACCCCCAGTACAAGGCTCACCGCCCCGCACCACCCGAGGACCGGCGCCCCCCCGTCAGCCTGCGCCGTGCCCGCACTCAGGCCGTGTAGGTACAAGTGCA
>JBDNSL010000091.1:0-9625 GCA_047719095.1 Acetobacter sp. | reverse complement strand
GCCCCGCACACCCCGCCGAACTGCGCATCCGCCACGCCTGCGGCATAGATGCAGCCCCCCCGAGCGAAGCCGATATCCTGCGCGCACGCCGGGCCTATTACGGTGCCATTTCCTATATTGACCACCAGTTGAGCCAACTGCTCGACACACTGGCCGAAACCGGGTTGGACAAGACCACAGCCATTGTTTTTACCAGTGACCATGGTGAAATGCTGGGCGAACACGGCCAGTGGTACAAAATGTCGTTCCATGAAGGTGCGGCCCGCGTGCCACTCCTTATTGTTCTGCCCAACCAGTCCCAGCCACACCGCGTGACCGAGGCCGTGAGCCTGGCCGATGTGGGCGAAACCCTGTGCGCGCTGGCCCACGCCCCCCACGCCCCCCAGACCGATGGCCGCGACCTAAGCCCCTGCCTTGAAGGCAAAACACTCGGTACAGACGAAATTTTTGGGGAATATCTGGGCGAAGGCACCTATGCCCCCACAGTCATGATCCGGCGTGGGCGGTGGAAGTTCATCCACACCCCCGGAGACCCCGACCAGTTGTACGATGTGCAGAACAATGCGGACGAAACCCACAATCTGGCAGGCCACCCCAAACATGCCCAAACACAAGCCGCGTTTTTAAACGAGGCTGAGCACCGGTGGGACTTTGCAAATCTGCACCGCAGCGTGCTGGCCAGTCAGGAACGGCGCGCCCTGATCAAACAGGCACTGGCCACGGGGCGCTGTACACCATGGGACTACCAGCCCCCCGCGAATGCCCACCGCCAATACATCAGAAATCACAAACCTCTGGAACAGCTCGAGGCCGAAGCCCGACTGCCCTACCCGAGGAACGGATAGAACAGCCATGGCCCTTACACCCATTACCCACCGCGTAACCTTCGCACTGGTCCTGTCCACCGGCACGGTTTACGCAGCCAGCGCCACCGCCCAGCAGGCCCAGCCCACACCGCAGCAACTCGCCCGGACCACGGCCCCCAACCCCGCGCCCGCACAAAAGGCAGGCCCAACAGCAGGCCAGACCAACGCGCAAAAGGCCACAGGCCGCCCCCACCAGACGGCGGCGACCGCCACACCACAAACCAACCAGCAGGCCAGTGGCAAGCTGGAGGAAATAACGGTCCGCTCCAACAAGCGCGCCCAGCAGGCCAACACCACACCGGCCTCTGTTGTTGTACTCAGTGGTAAAACCCTGCAAACCACCGGCGTGCGCGACGCATTAACCCTTGCGCGTGACGTACCCGGCCTTATGGCAGAAACCACGTCCGGCTCGGCCAACCCGCGCTACCGCCTGCGCGGTATTGGCACCAACGACTTTTCGGCCAACATGACAACCGCTGTAGGCGTATCCGAGGATGATGTGTTCCTCGATAGCGGGGCCTCACAGGGGGTGCCTATCTATGACCTTGACCATGTGGAGGTGTTCCGTGGCCCGCAGGGCACCTTGCAGGGCAAGAACACAACGGCAGGCATGGTCTCCTACTATACCAAAAAACCCACCAATACGCTTGATGGGTACGTGCGCGGCACCGCAGGCAATTACGGCCTGTGGGGGGAGGAAGGCGCTCTGGGTGGCCCGATTATAAAAGACCGGCTGATGGCCCGCTTTGCCATAGTCAACCGTGATTACGCCGGGCAGTACTACAACGGCACCCACGACAACCCCACCGGCGGCTACCAGTATTATGACATGCGCGGGCAAATACTGGCCAAGCCTGTCGATAACCTGTCCATTCTTGTTAAAATGCATCTGGGCCGCAACAAAACCATGGTGCCCATAGACCATGTGGGCCTGCTTGATGGCGGCAAGGATGCACAGGGCTATGCCCAGACCTCCACCCGCAATATCCAGAACAACGGGCGCACGGATGCCACAACCCGGCGCTCGGGGTTGTCGGTCAACGCCAAATACGATTTTGAAAATGGCTGGAGCCTTGCCAATATTTTTGCACTGGAGTGGAACCACTTCAATGTCTTTTCCGATGATGATGCAAGCCCCGCAGCAGTTGACTATCAGGAAAATATTGGCGGCGTTGCCCGCGTGCTCAGCAACGAGGTAAGGGTAGTATCCCCCGTAAACAAAAAAATCCGTTATGTGGGCGGCGTCTATTACATGCGCAACCTTACGCAGTCCTATAGCCAGCAGCCCCTTTACAGCCCCATTAACAGCGCCTTTGGCGTGGGGGGCAATGCCTCGAGCTTTAACATCAACACACAGGATGCCGCTGTGTTCTCGGCCCTGTCGTTTGACCTGACACCCCGCCTGACGCTGGATATTGGCGGGCGCTTTACCTCGGAAACGCGCAGCGCCAATGGCGAGGCATGGGCCTACAACACAGACCCCGCCAACCCGTATAACACCAGCAACCGCGCCATAACCTATATCAACACCAACACAAACACCTTTATAGACCCCAATACCGGGCAGGCCATGAGCGGCCCACCACTGAGCAAGACGTTTAACAAGGACAGCGAGGACGCAAGCCTTAAATACCGCATAGCACCGGGCATTATTGCCTACCTGCGCTATGCACGGGGTTTTCGCACGGGCAACTACAATACCTACGTCGCCACCACATCGGACTTCAGCCTCTACAACCCCGAGGAACTGACCGACTATGAAGGCGGGATAAAAGCGCGGGTCTGGGGTGGGCGGGCACAGCTCAACCTTTCTGGCTTTCATTACGACTATAACAACATGCAGGTCACAATCCTGCAAAATACAGGCACACACACCACAAATGCGGCCCAGGCGGTCTCCAACGGGTTTGAATTTGAAGGTCAGGTCCGCCCCACGCAAAACCTGTTTGGCTCCTTTGGTGTCACCTATCAGGACGCGCATTACACCAACTTCAAAAATGCCAGCGCACCAACACCCTTTAATGGCGGCAACCCTGTGGACCTTTCCGGCCAGCCGCTGGAACGCGCACCACGTGTTACGGCCAACTTCCTGCTTAGCTACAAAATTCCTGTCTCTTTCGGGGATTTTACACTCCAGACAGACTGGCGCTACACAAGCCGCTACCGTTTTCAGGCATGGTCGGACGCGCAGGCCTCCACCCCTGCCGCCTTTCTGGCCTCTCCCCAGATGCAGGCTTTGGTCAAGCAGGCTTTTTCGCAAAAGCAGGTCATTACGGGCAATGTACGCGTGGCATGGCATTCGGTGGATGAAAAAACCGAAGTGGCCTTCTGGCTGCATAACATTACCAACCAGATGACCTACACCAACGCCTTTGGCGAATTCTTTAACCGCAACATCAGCCGTTATCCGGGTGACTTGCGCGCCTTTGGCTTTGAAGTCATGCGGGCCTTGTAATGGCGGGCGTTCTGGGCAAGCGCGCAGGCCTTGTTGTGCTGGCCGCCATTAGCGCGGTGGACTGCGCGGCCCATAGCATGAACTCGCTCGGCCCCTTTGCCGTGGGGGAACTGCTCCGCAGCGGGCAGTTCAGCCTTATGCAGGCCGGGGTGTGGAGCAGTGTGGAAATGCTGGCCTACGCCATAGCCATGACCGGCCTTGCCCCCTTTTCCGCCCATATCAGGCTACGCAATGTGGCGTTGTATGCGGCACTGGGGCTGGTGCTGGCACAGGCTGGCTCCGCCTTTGCTGCGGGGCTGTGGCCCCTGCTGGGGCTGCGGGTGCTGTCCGGGGGAAGCCTTGGGGCCTTGAATGCGGTGGTCAATATTGGCGCAAGCCGTCTGGACAGACCCGTTTTTGTGCTCGCGTTTGTTATGGTTGTGCAGACCGTTGTTTTTAGTCTGGCCAGTCTTTTTCTGCCTCATGCCAGTGCGTGGGCGGGGCAGAAAGGGGTATTTGCAGCACTTGCGGGGCTGGTTGTGCTGCTGCTGCCCTTTATGCTGCTCCTGCCCAACACCGGTGCGCCACACCACGGAGCAGCACAGCATGAACCACATTCTGCCCCCACCGGCACACCCCATACATGGGCCTTGCTGGCCGTGCTGTTATACACTGGGGGCAGCTTGGCCGTATGGCCTTTTACCGAGCGGATCGGGGCCTCTGTTGGTCTGGCGGCCTCGTCTTTTGGGGTGCTGTCGGCCATTGCAAATAGTGTGGGGCTTGTGGTCTGCCTTGTTACAGCCGTGCGCAGCCGCAAGCACGGCGTATGCCCGCTGCTGGTGCCTGCCATTCTGCTTATTGGCGGTGTTTGCGTGGTGCAGGCCTGCCCGCCCACACGCCTGCTGTTTTGCGGTGCGTTTGTACTAAACTACGCGGTCTGGTTTTTTATCTACCCAAGCCTTGTCGGCCTGACATGCCTTGTGGACCCTACAGGCAAACTGGCAGCCCGCGCGGGTGGGGCGTGGATGTTCTCCCAAGCCGCAACAACGCTGTTTGCCAGTGCAACACAGACCAATGGGCTATCTATCTGGGCCGGTGTGTTCAGCCTTGTGCTCTGCACGGGGGCGGCCCTTTCCGCACGGGTGGTCACCCGCGCAAGCACCACGCCCAACACCCCAACCGCCACCCACAGGCAGGCAGGCCGCCTATGCCAGCAAAGCCCCTAAGCCGCACCACCACCGGGCGTGTGGGTGCGGCCTTGTGCGCCCACACGCCAATATGGCGCACAAGGCATGGACAGCACGGCACGGTGGCACTATTTTCCACTGGTCATGACGTCCTCACCCTCCCCCACCCGTATTGGCATTGATTTTGGCACGACCAACAGTGTTATTGTCATTGCGCGCCCTGATCATACGATCCAGACCATCCACTTCCCCACGCCTGAAGGCAGCACGGGGGAAACCTGCCGCACGCTGCTCGCCTTATGGCAGGAGATGGAAGGCGGGCGGCGCGTAGCCCACCGCGCAGTTGGCGCACATGCCATAGAGGCACATCTGGACGACCCGGCCGAAACACGGCTTATCATGTCCATGAAGTCCTATCTCGCGCAGGCCAGTTTTCGTGAGACGCAGGTGTTTGGCCAGCGCCTGTCGCTGGAAAGTCTGATTGCCACATTTTTGTGCGAACTCATGGCCCTTGGCGGTCTGGACCCTGCACAGTGCCACGTAACCGTTGGCAGGCCAGTCCATTTTGTAGGCGACAATGCGGACGACACTCTGGGCGAGACCCGCCTGCGCGCAGCCTTTGCACAGGCAGGTTTTGCCCATGTCTGTGTCATGATGGAACCAGAGGCAGCGGGCTGGCGCTTCATGCAACGGCTGGACCGCCCGGCAACCGTGCTTGTGGGGGACTTTGGTGGCGGCACCAGCGATTTTTCCGTTGTGCGGTTTGACCCCACCAGCCCTAACGCCACTCAGCCTCTGGGCCATGCAGGCGTAGGGCTGGCAGGGGACCAGTTTGACTTTCGTATTATAGACAATGTTGTCGCCCCCTTTCTTGGGCGGGACTGCACATTCCGCATTATGGGGGGGCAGCCCCTGCCCGTGCCAATTGAGTGGTACCACGCTCTTGGCCGCTGGCACCGGCTCTCGCTCATGCGGACACCGCGTATTCTGAACGAAATTGCAGATGTTGCCCGCACAGCCTCCGAACCGGACAAGCTGAAAAACCTGATTGAACTGGTGCGTGAACAACGCGGGCAGGAACTCTACAACGCTGTTTCGGCCACCAAACGCGCACTCTCCTCCAGTGACACGGCCCAACTCTCCTTCTCCCAACCCGGGCTTACGCTGGAGGCAACCGTCTCCCGCACAGACTTTGACCGCTGGATTGCCCCCGATATTGCCCGACTAGGTGCAGGCATAGACGCAGCCTTGAACGAGGCCGCCCTGACCCCACACCAGATTGACCGCGTATTCCTCACAGGTGGCACATCTTTTGTACCCGCCGTACGCGCCCTGTTTACCTCCCGCTTTGGGGAAGACAGAGTGGAACTGGGTGGGGAGTTTGTCTCCGTAGCCGAAGGGCTGGCACTGGCGGGGGCGTAACCCGCCCATCGCATAAGGGCTACCCCCAATGGTCAGCCATTGCTTTCACAAATTGAACCTCTGCCTGCATCAGGCAATTTTTCTCATGTCATCTTAAGTCAGCAGAGCAATGTTTTGGTTAATACGGTTCTGAATGATATCAAGTGTCTGCTGAGTAATCGCATCTGGGTGTAAATTTTTAGAAATTTCCATAAATTTACGTGCCACTTCGCAAATTTGTTCAATAATGCACTCAGCTGTTTGGGTCGATATTTCAGCTTCCTGACCAAGCCTGAGTATTGCTGCTCGATCGATTTCCAGAGCCTCGCCCATTACATCCATCTGATGATACCCTCCCGGACCCTCACAAAAAGTCACGTCGTAAGCGGGCGCTAGCGTCCACGCACCGGTGGCCGACATGAGGTAGGAAAAATTTTTGGGGTGATCGTCGCGGTTGTTGAATGCAACATTGAATACCGCACGTGTAAAGGCACATGCCTTTTCTCTTACGTCGTTGGTACACTTATGGGTCGCACGCAGGAAGTTCGCGTAGTCCAGAACACCGGGACATTTATAGTCGGCACCGGTAAAGGCGGCGAGGCTCTGCATGGGCACGCGCTGTCCGTTCTGGCGGTCAAAACGTTTACTGGCAAACGCAGCCAGTCCATTGGGTAGACAAAAATATTGCGTGTCGGGGGTCTGGATACCGCACATACGTAAACACGCGGCATAGACATTTTCGATGGCACATACCTCTGCATGCTCATCTCCGGCGGGGAACTTAACCAGCCAGGCTTCAAAGTTCGGTGTGACAGCAGTTGTAAAGCTACCTGTCTGAGGATCGCGATAAACCAGTGCCTTTGGTCTGGCACCTTGGGGTGATCCCCCCACCAGCAACAACCTTTGGAGAAACTCTCCGCCTGCACCATGGAGCACGTCCTGCACTTCAGCGACAAGCTGATCGAGTGAAATATGTACGTCCATATCCCGCTCTGCAGGCGCTGCAGGCTCGAATGTCATGGCCCCCATGGCATTACTGCCGATGTAAGCCAGCCGTTCCAATGGCCCGATGCGCGCCACAGCAAGACCACGGCGCTTGAACAAACGGTCCATCAACAGCATGCCCCAGCCGTCGGGCAATGAGTCATAGACAGGCCCGGGTAAGCCTAACTGGTGGGGTGGAAAACCCCCGCGCAACTGTGTTCCCTTCAGCGGCAGAGTATGGGACGACAGTTCAAGTCCTCTTTGCTTTGCCTCATTGCTGTACTCAAACACGATCTGGGGGCGACCGGTCAGCGTTGTCGTGGATACCAGCGTGCCCCATAGCCACCGTTCACCCCAGCCCTCGTAATAGACGTTCATCTGCTCAAGCATTGCTCGGGTTCCGCTTGGCGCGATGACGGCGGGCGTTGTTTTCGTAGCGGCGAACGTCTTCTAGGCTATCCAGTTTCGGAAGGAACAAGCCCTCAAGTTCCTTGACCCGGCCAAGGACCATCGCCACGCGGACGACATTCTCGAACCCGACATTGCGCCCAGCTTCCAAATTAGAGACTGTATTGATGCCAACACCGGCGCGCGCGCCCACATCGGCCTGCGTCATCTGCTGCGCCAGTCGCTCCTTGCGCAGACGCTCGCAGAGACGCTTTACAATCTCATTCGAAGTACTGAAGCCTAAATCCAACGTAGTGTGTATTCCTGTTGATTTCGCTCACTAACACACAAAATTATATATTTAACTCCAAATGCCATCAAGAATTATAATTCCATGTTTTTGTGGATTATGTGCAAATAATAGGCTTAACCCACGATTTAATGGATATAGCCTTGTTATTCCCAAGATTACCACGCGGCTTATAGCAGACCACTTGGGCATCTTCGATGTAAGGGGCTGCGTCGGTTTGAATTGTCCCGGGTTTTGTGGAGATGTTTTTTATCTGAACACTATGATCGAGGCCGCTCACGGCAAGCTGAGACAGCTGATCAAGCCAGTTCGCGGCTTCAAAAGCCAGAAGACGGCCTACGCCCCTTCTTCAAGGGCTTTGAAGTTATACGCGCCTTGAAGAAGGGGCAGGCCATACCTTGGCAACAGAAACAGGGCATCATGGGAGAAGTGCGCCTGATCGAAAAGTACTTAGGGGCCTACACCTTCTGAAAACCCTGGCCTTTGAGAGGCTATCGCCTATCCGAGACTTTGCAACAGAGCCATCTATAATCACTAACGA
Organism: Acetobacter sp.; assembly: GCA_047719095.1. Classification (GTDB taxonomy): domain Bacteria; phylum Pseudomonadota; class Alphaproteobacteria; order Acetobacterales; family Acetobacteraceae; genus Acetobacter. The sequence continues at coordinate 1,515 of JBDNSL010000091.1, read as the reverse complement.
TACAAACTTTCACTGCTGCACTAAATTTGTGATAAAAATCAGACCCTTTTCACGCATAATGAAAATTAACATACCATCATGCATCATAAATCAAATTATATCCTCAGTAAGGCGATGCCATATCCCGGTTATTAATTCTTTCAAAGGTAGGTTTTGTTGTATTATCGAAATCCTGTAGTGAAAATTTCTTGTAACCTATATCTTTATATCCCCGGACGAACATAACCCCATCATTAAGGTCTGATAATGCTGTCCATACAGTATATTCAGTAACTGTTTTTCCTGTTTCCTTTTGTGTCTCCCCCCCTAACGTATCGGTGGTAATATTCTTCATACGATCAAAGCGATTCATGATGTGTGCAAGAATGTTAATCGCATCTCCTGTCGACTGAGCAAGAGGTGCGTAACTGGTGTAGTAAACACCACGAATAAAACGCCCGACTGATGTGTCTGACGATGGCAGGTCTGCAGCTGCAATCCCACTATCAGGCTGAGCCACTTTCATACCTCCCAGAAATGCGGAGGATCTGTCTTTGTTGGTCAATTGCGTGTAATTATTCAGGTTCTTGAGATGCCACGGAAAGTCAGGACCGTTTGTCATGACCTTTGTGGGATTGTCATAAACATGAAATTTCCCATCAAGCGCCTCTACGACAATACTTCCTCCTTTTTTGTCGTAAAACGCAAAATGAAAGGGTGATTTTACTCCGCCCAATTTGGCCAGGACGGGAGACCAGAAATGCCCTTTATTCACGGCTTCTCTGACATCATCTACCGTTGCGAAATTGGCGAGCGCCCACTCTCCTAAAGATGTTACAGGGATAGAATTATGATAATCTGATGTTGGTAGCGGCGTCAGTGTAGCTTCAGGCACCATGTTGGCGCTGAAAGACAGACCTGCACCGTTCATGCCCTCAAGCATGTTATGATCGTCACCATCCTGATAAACTGAAGTTGTAATCGCCAGAATAGGGTAGAGGGCCTGATAATGTGCGCCAGCACTGCCATCAGGTGACTTTTTTTGGAATGCTGTCTGAGCAGGATAGAAGGTCAACCAAGACGGTAAATCTTCTGGCAATTCCAATGTGCGCCCATGATAAACATGCCCGCTCTTATCTGTGATCGCCAGACTTGAACAAGCCAGTACAATTGAAGGAAAAAGAAAAGCAGCAGGTAAGACTATATTAATGAGAGACTTGATTTTCATTCTTCTATTCCTGACGTTATTTCTCATAATTTCATAAATGAGGGAACGAAATTATTTTCTCTACAGAAAATTTTACTTACCATAGTAGAAATCATCTCCTAGCCAAAGGATACAGCTTCTAGAACAGCATATCCCACGTAGAGTTTCCAGAAATGATAGACTTTGTATTTTAATTGGCGGGATCGAAGAACCGTTGATTGAAGTTTTTTATCCCGAGTTTGAGCTTGAGATGGGGCTTCTTACGCCGTGTTCCGGTCACAAAAAAACCCGCCAGTATTTGGCGGGTTCATCGTGTCCTATCATGGACT
>JBDNSL010000090.1:0-9705 GCA_047719095.1 Acetobacter sp. | reverse complement strand
GCTGACAACAGCGTTGCCAGTATGAGACGTTTTGAATCCATGAGCTCTGGCCTACTGGCCCCCTGCACATAACAAAAATGGAAAACTCAACGACCGCACAAAACGGTAGTCTTGAACGGCGCAACCGTGTTCCAGCGCAGGATTGACAGGAATGCAAGACAGGACATGCATTAATCCCGCATGCAGAGCTTCAACGCTTTGCGAAAATCGGCCACCAGAGCCTCAAAGGAGCGGTCGCGCGTGGCACCCCGCCCTATCAGCACCAGATCAAGCCCATTCAGCGGTGTCTCGGCTTCCACCCTGCGCACAACCTCACGCAGCCTGCGGCGGACCCGGTTACGCACCACGGCATTACCCACTTTTTTGGTCACCGTGAAGCCAATACGGGCAGGGTCCGAATCGGGCCGCCTGAAAAGCTGAAGGACAAGACCAGACACCGGGGCTTTTCGCCCCTTGGCCGCCATGAAGAGAAATTCTTTTCTCTTTTTTAGCCGCATGGACGCTTGCGCCCCTGCGGCTGGCTGCTCCTGACCTTCAGACCAGTCCATCAAAACCGGACTGCCGGACAACGCTTACGCGGAAAGACGCTTGCGGCCCTTGGAACGACGGTTTGCCAGAATACGACGGCCGCCAACGGTAGCCGAACGGGTGCGGAACCCGTGACGACGCTTGCGGACCAGCCGGGACGGTTGATAAGTGCGCTTCATGGCTGCACTCCCTTCAGTTTGAATATGCTTCGCCAGTGGCCGCAGTACGAGCCACTCTCTCTTGAAGTCGCGGCTTATAAAGTTCAGATAGAAGAACGTCAATGTGCAGTGCAGAGTCGCATGACTATTCGCGCACGATCATCCATCTGGTAAAACGCCGCATGTCCCTCTCCTCCCCCGGTATCCGCAATATTCTGGTCGTGACCAGCCTGCCCGTTCTGGCCTGTCTGCTGGCCATGGGCATGGGGGCATCTTACCTGCTTACCACGGCACTGGTCGGCCTTGCAGGGGCCTGTGCGGCATGGATAACCACACAGCCGGGCACGCAACCTGCCCCCACTGTGGAGACACCCGCCCCGGCAGCACCTGTGGCAGTAAATGACCCAAAATTGCGGCACGACATACGCGGCATTATCTCACCCGCCATGCTGGCGGCTGAGCAGCTTTCGCTCAGTCAGGACCCTGCCGTTGAAAAAGCGGCCACCACAATTAATGATTCGCTGGACCGGCTGACAGCGCGCCTTAAACAGCGCCCTACCGGCTAGCTATTCAGCGCGTTCGATCAGTTCAATTTTGTAGCCGTCGGGGTCCTCAACAAACGCAATAAATGTTGTGCCAAATTTGACCGGCCCTGCCTCACGCACAACCTTACCGCCCCCTGCGCGAATACGCTCCACAGCAGCGGCCACATCGGGCACGCCCACGGCAAAATGGCCAAAGCCAGAACCCACATCGTAGCCACTATCTTGGCCCCAGTTGTAGGTTAGTTCAATTTCCGCCTGTCCGGCTGCGTTATCCGCAAATCCAATAAAAACAAGCGTGTATTTGCCCTCTGGCACATCTCTGCGTCGGAGTTCATGCATACCAAGCAGGGCATAAAACGCCAGACTCTGCTCAAGATTTCGCACACGAACCATGGTGTGTAAAAAACTGGACATTGCACATTCTCCCTTTCGCCAAGACCTTGCGGCCTGCGTTACTCCACGTGTTGCACGTAGGCCGCCGGGTCTATGGCAATCAGGAACAGGCCCAGCCGCTCCGCCTCCGCAACACAGGCTGCTCTGTCTGTTAGCAGCGTGTTCCCTGCCTCAAACGCAATTCCGCGCAGGCCAGCCGCATGTGCATTCTGGAGCGTGAGCGGGCCAATGGTTGGCATGTCCGCTCTTTTTTCCTGTCCCGGCTTAAGCAGCTTAACCAGCACCCCGCCCGCACCGGGCTGGCGATACGTGCCCGCGCGCGCCAGCATGGCATCTGTGCCTTCCATGGCCTCTACCGCCAGCACAACGCCATTCTGCACCACGCAGCCCTGCCCTATGTCCAGCCTGCCCAGTGTTTGCACAACGGTAACACCATGCCCGATATCAACCAGCGCCTGTGCGTCCGGTGCAATGCGCCCAAGAATGCCCGGCTTTGCAACGGAGTGGGAAAGAAATTCATGCGCTCCACGCACACAAAACCCCTCATCCCCCAAAATACGCACGAGTGCTGCCAGTAACCCGTCATCCCCCGCGAACAGGGCCTTGCCAAGGCGTGCGAGAATACGCGCACCCTCGGCATCGGGGTAGAGGCTGAGCAAGGAAGGACGGCGGATTGGCCCGATCAGCACCAGATCGGAACAGCCATGTTCACGCAAAAGGCTTAACATGCGCCCGGCGGCACCAAGGCGCGCATACTCATGCGGCCATGGAGCCAGAACATCCGGTTCGGCAAAACCTTCAAACCCGATTATAAAAACGGATAAACCAGCCGCACTGGCAGCTTGAGCAACCATACCCGGCAAAGGGCCACCCCCTGCCAGAATGCCAACCGTTGCTGGCACAGCACTCACGCGCCTTCGGTTTCGGCCTGATCAGCAGCACCACCCCGCGCGGGACGAACAAGCCCCCGGCGGCTGGGTGCATCAATAAAGTTCAGAATTTCTTCAATACGGCTGTCCTGGCCAAATTCCTGCCGCACCTGCTCAAGCCGGGCCTGAAAAGGCACATCGCCGCTGGCCTTGGGGTACAGCGTAAAAAAGGCTTTGCGCATCCGGTGGATTTCGGCTGACTGCACACCATTACGGCGCAACCATATCCAATGCAGACCAATCAGTCTGGCGCGGTTGCCCAGCACGCTGCCGTAGGGAATGACATCGGCCTCTACCCCGGCAACCCCGCCCACAAGGGCGGCATGGCCGATCCTGACAAACTGGTGGATGGCAGCCGAACCCATAACACGCGCATCGTTACCAATGGTCACATGGCCACCCATGACCACGTTATTAACAATGATCACACGGTCACCCAGAACGCAGTCATGCGCAACATGGGCGTTAGCCATGATAAGCACATCCTGACCGACCCGTGTTATGCCAGTACCGGTAGCCGTTCCCCTGTGAATGGTCACGTGCTCACGCACAACCGTACGCGCACCGACCTCACACCGGGTGGGTTCACCTTTGTATTTAAGGTCCTGTGGCGCCATACCCACCGTACAGAACGGAAAATAACGCGAATACGCACCCAGATGTGCGTGCCCGTCCACCACAACGTGGGAGATCAGTTCAACCCCGTCATCAAGGACTGCATTTGGCCCGACAGTGCACCACGGACCAATGACAACCCCTCGCCCAAGTCTGGCTCCCGGAGCAACCAGAGCCGTTGGGTGAACACATGTCTGCCGGGCTTCCTCTACTGTGTGCACCACTTCAGTCCCTTAATATTCCGCCGCCTGCGACACAGAACGCAAGCTTCCGCGCTTCCGCGGCTTCTGCCAGTAGCAAACAGAATTGAAGCATATATTGACCCGACCAGCACACCAAGTGCCAAAATCAGCCCATAATCATGGCGCTAAAAGTTGCCTCGGCCACCACAACACCATCAACGCGTGCTTCGCCACGGAACTTCCACACATTCGAGCGATGCCGTTCCTTGACAACATGAATACGCAACTGGTCGCCCGGTTCAACCGGACGGCGGAATTTTGCGCCTTCGATTGTCATGAAATAGACAAGCTTGCCCTCGAATGCCTCCCCCAGTGACAGAACAACCAGTGTGGCTGCCGTCTGGGCCATAGCTTCCACGATAAGGACGCCCGGCATAACGGGCCGCCCCGGGAAATGCCCCGGAAAAAACGGTTCGTTGACCGAGACATTTTTGATACCAGTTGCCTCTTCCCCCAGGACAATATTTTCCATCCTGTCGATAAGAAGGAAAGGATACCTGTGTGGAATCGCCTGCATGATACGGTTGACATCAATAGATGCGATTGTCTGGCCGTCCTGCCTGGATTCTTGTTTCGTCTCCACGTCCCCTAAACCACCCTCTGTACCGGACATAGCCGGGATAAGTTCATACTTTGCCTGAATCGTCCTTGGCCGACCCAGACGCCTTTTTCGCCAACTTACGCAATACCGCCACATTCCGGAAAAATTCCCGGAATGGCATGGCAGGACTGCCTATAACATCTGCCCCACGCTCAACATCGGACATAACGCCACACTGCGCACCAATGCGCGCCTTGGCACCAATACGGATGTGGCCGATAAGCCCGGCCTGAGCTGCGACAGTCACATAGTCTTCCAGCACTGTTGAGCCGGAAATACCAGCCTGCGATACCACAATACAGCACCGCCCCAGCTGGGCATTATGCCCGATCTGCACCAGATTATCGAGCCGGGAACCCGCACCAATAACCGTATCATTGACCGACCCACGATCAATGGTGGTGTTGGCACCAATCTCCACGTCATGCTCAATCACCACACGACCAAGCTGGGGTACTGTCTCAAACCCATCAGGCCCAACAGCAAACCCAAAGCCGTCCTGCCCGATACGCGCACCCGGCAGAATGGTCACACGATCCCCCACAAGCGCGTGAGACAGGGTAACCATGGCTCCAATACGGCATTCCGCACCAAGGCGCACACCATCACCCAAAACCGAGTGAGAGCCAACAATACAGCCTGCCCCCACCTCCACCGCAGCGCCGACAACAACAAACGGCCCCACTTCCGCCGTGGGATCAACCACAGCCGACGGATCAACCACAGCTAACGGATGAATGCCAGCCTTGCTGGGCGGACGCGGATGAAACAGCCGCGCAATACGTGACCATGCCAGGTAGGGTGTAGCCGTAACCAGTGCTGCGGAGTGCGCTGGCACTTTTTCGGCAAATGCAGGTGCAACAATGACCAGCCCTGCCGCCGTATGCTCCAGCAAGTGAGCATACCGGCGATTATCCAGAAAACTGACATGCCGCGCACCGGCCACCTGCAAAGGGGCTATGCCAGCATATCCTTCCTGCGGGAAGCCCCCCTGCCGGGGGGGGCGCAGGTCAGCACCGGCGGCTTCTGCCAGTGCTGCTGCGTCAAATGGTCCGACACGCGCAAAAAAACGCGGATCAGCCGGGCCGGAAGACGCCCTGCAATCCACCATTCTTATTTTTTCCCGGCAGGGGCCGGAGCGGGAGCAGGCCCTGTAGGAGCTACCTGCTGGTCACCATCAGCAGTTGTGGGCATCTTGCCAGATTTTGCCAGTTCTTCTGGGTCCACATTTGCTTCAGGGATAAAGACGCTGGGCAGGATCTTATTCAGATCGGCAGCCACTTCGTTCGTAATGTCCTGACCGTCCACATGCAGGGCAACCTGCTCGCTGTGCAACACAAGGTTCATGCCATGTGCTGAAGCCACTTTCTGGATAACCTGCACCAGTTCACGCTCGATCTGACCCAGAGAAACCTGTGCTGCTTCCTGAATGATCCGATTGCGGTTCCGGAAGTCGCGCTGCGCCTTCATCACCTTGGCCTGCAGGCTGCGTTCGCGGGTCTGGATCTGGTCAGATGTCAGGGACTTGGCCTGAGCCTGCAATGTCTGCTGCTCATCGCGCCAGCCTGCCTGCTCACGCTGCAAATCCTGCGCCAGAGCATCACGTCGGCCACCCAGCACCCGCTCCACCTGCATGGCGGCAGAGGTCTGGCGCATCACGCCAGAAACACTGATCACACCAATAATGGTTGTCGGCGGAGGCGCTTCCTTGGCAATTTCCGGCACAGTGGGAATAGGCGGCAGCGGCAGAACCGGAGGAGCCTGATCGGCTGCTTCCTGGCTGTCAGCAGCAGGTGCTGGCAGAGCAACAGGAGCCGGAGCCGCATTATGTGCAGCAGGATGAGGAGCCTGCGCTGCGGGCTGGCTTTTGGGCACGAACCAGCCGCTGCCGCCTTCCGCCTGAGCGGCCGGGATAAGAGCGACGGAAAAAGAAAGGCAAACAGCCCCCAGAAGGGCAGCTTTGGAACTGAAACGCATCATTACCTCAGAATTGCTGGCCGAAGCCGAAGCGAAGGAGCTGTGTGCGGTCATTATAACTGCGTCTGATCGGCACACCAAGGTCAATATTCAACAGTCCAAACGGGCTTTTCCATGAAAAGCCTGCACCAGCACTTATACGTGGGCTAACCATATCGCCCGAGATCGCGGTGTAATTGGCACCAGCGGTCGCGGGGTTGGTATAGAGCTGCTTGACGCGTATGCCAGCGACACTCCCCATATCCACAAAGGTACGGCCACCCACCCCCATCTCCGACAGGTAGGGGAGCGGGAAGTTCAACTGAGCGGAGGCATTGTACATAAAGCGCCCGCCGAGCAGATCTTCGGACTGATGGTTTATGTTACCTACGCTTCGCGGGCCGGCACCACCATCAAGGAAGCCACGCAGGTTGGTGCCACCCAGATAGAAGTTATCGATCACGTCACGACGGCCGTTATTGCCCCAGTCCGCCAGATACCCGGCACCGCCACGGAAGGCGAGCGTCCAGTTATGGCTGTTGGTCAGATCATCAAGGGGAATATAATACCCACCGTTGATCTTGCCGCGAACGTAGTTTTCATCCCCACCGATACCGGCAAAGTCACCCCCGACAGAAACAAAATAACCACTATGCGGCTGCATACGGTTATCGCGCCGGTCATACATAACGGTCGTGCCGATCTGGGACAGGAGCGACTTGCCCTCCTGATCCTGAATATACGGAGAAGATTCGCTCCACATATCGCCAACCCAACGGCGGATCAGGCTGTAGTTCCACGACTGGGAGAGATAGCGGTTATAGGAATACCCCATACGCAGGGTAATACCGTAACGGCCTTCCGAGTAGTTCTGGTACGTCTGGTAGTTATTCTCGATAAAGAAAATATCCGCCCCGACAACCAGGTTCCGCCCCAAGAACATAGGATCGGTTACGGAAAGATCAGCCTGCTTCTGGTAGTACGAAACCGTACCCGAGAACCCGGCATCAATACCCGTACCCAGCAGGTTGTGCTGCTTAAGCCCGACGTTACCGATAATACCAACGTCGGTTGAGTACCCACCACCAAGCGAGAATTCGCCTGTTGGTTTTTCCACAACATTTACAGACACGTTAGTACGATCGGGGGAAGAACCGGGGCTGTCCTTAACCTCCACCGTTTTGAAGTAGCCCAGATCCTGAACGCCTTCCTTGGCGTATTTTTTATAGCTGGTCGTATAGGGGTCACCTTCGGCAAACGGAAGCTGCCGGCGGATAACGTTATCCTGCGTAATGGTGTTGCCGTTAATATCAATCCGCTCGATATACCGCCGCGGGCCTTCGCTTACGTCAAAGAGCAGGTTGACAATCCGCTTTTCGGGATTGCGGGCAATAGTCGGACGCACCACCGCAAAGGGATGCCCCTGCGACTGAAGCAGTTCCTCAATATCGGTCGCATTATCCTGCACCGCCTTGCCATCATACCACTGGTGCGGAAACAGCTCGACGTATTTACGCAAGGACTTGGCAGGCACATGGCGCAGGCTGGAGCGGATATCCACCTTGCCCAGACGGTAGCGTATGCCTTCGTCCATGGTGATGGTGATGTAGAAGGATTTACGGTCAGGCGAGAGTTCGCCCTTTACGTCCTTGATCTGGAAATCAACATAACCGTTGTGCAGGTAAAAACGCCGCAGCAGTTCCCCGTCGTATTTGACGCGTTCGGGGTTGTACTCATCAGACGACCCCAAAAAGTGGTACCAAGCTGTTTCCTTGGAGGAAATGGCACCAGCAAGCTCGGCTTCGTTGTAGGCCTTGTTGCCAACAAATGCGATCTTGCGAATTTTGGTGTTCGGACCTTCGTTAATCTGGAAGATCACATCCACACGGTTATGCGCCAGACGCACGATCTGCGGCGTGACCACGGCAGCAAAGCGGGACTTCTGGGCATACACTTCCAGAATGCGCTGCCGGTCATCCGCCGTAGTTTCTGCCGAGAACACGGCACGCGGACGCAGGGAGAGCACCTTGCGCAGGTCCTCATCCTTGGCGGCGTGGTTCCCCTCAAACACGATCCGGTTGACGATCGGGTTTTCCTTGAGCTTCACAAGCAGCGTGCTGCCCTCGCGCCGCAAGGTCACGTCCTTGAACAACCCGGTTGCGTACAGGGTTTTCAGGGACCGATCCAGATCGTCCTGCGTGAACGGGTCTCCTGCGCGGACAACCATGTAGGACAAGACCGTATTGGTCTCGATACGGGTATTGCCTGAGACACGGATCTCATCAATCACGCCAACAGGTGCTGGCTGCGCGGGCTGAGCATCGGGCTGTGGCCCTGCATTTTCGGAATCGCCCTGAGGCGATGCAACAGCTGCTGGTGCCTGCGTGTCCGGGTTCTGGGCAGCCATGGCCACCCGTCCCTGGATCAGGAAAAAAGGCAACATGCAGACAGAAACGAACAGGGCCGAACGTTTACCCGCCAAGATCTGCCTCCCTCCATCCGGGTCGGTTTAGCACGGAAGCCCATCCTCCGTTCTTGTCTCGCCCGCAAGGGACGTATCCGAATTTACCCTTGTCACGCAAGCCTTCCCTTCCAGTCCAGTTCACTATCATCCCGCGAGCGATGCAACCCACCTGAACAACCCGAAGCTGGACAGATCATTGAACGTCGAAAACACAAACAGACCTGCCAGCAGGGCAAACCCTGTCTGGAAACTAACCTCTTGCACCCGCTTGGAAACAGGACGTCCTCTTATTGCCTCTATGGCATAAAAAACCAGACGTCCACCATCAAGAAGTGGAACGGGAAAGAGATTGATAAGACCCAGATTAACAGACAGCAGCGCCATAAAGGACAGCAGGCTGGCAAAGCCATACTGCGCGACCTGCCCCGAAAGCTGCGCGATCTTGAGCGGACCGCCCAAATCCCGCGCTGTATGCTGGCCGCTAAAGATCTGCCAGACACCCGCCAGCGTCTGCACAACGGTCTTCCACGTGGCCTGTGCACCTGCGGTAATGGCCTGTGGCAGCGGCAACGCCTTGCCCGGCTCTACAGCAAACTCCACACCCAGCAGACCGCGCGCGACCCCACTGCCGCGCGAATCCTGCGTGCTGCCAATGGTGATGGGCACATCCACCCGCTGGCCATTGCGCTGCACCAGCAGTGTTGTCTTCTGCCCCGGAGCTTGGGCAACCTGAGCCTGCGTTGCCTCCACACTTGTCACGTCATGTGTGCCAACCCGCAAGATAACGTCACCCGCCTGTACGCCCGCACTCTGCGCGGCACTTCCCGGCAAGACAGCAGCAACCTCGTTGCGCACATGCGGCTGTCCTGCCGTGGCAAACAGCAGCACAAACAGTGCAAACGCCAAAATGAAGTTAAAAACCGGACCAGCCAGAATAACGATTGCCCGCGACAGCACGGATTTATCGTGGAATGTGCGCCCTTCAATCCATGCGGCTTTTTGTTCTGGCGTTGCGTCCTCGGGGTCATCAAACCCATGGGGGCGCACGTATCCGCCCAAGGGAATCGGGCAGACGCGCCATTCGGTTCCGCTTTTATCGCGCCATTTGAACAGGGCCGGGCCAAAGCCGAGCGAGAACACCTCCACATGCACACCACGCCAGCGTGCCGCAAGGTAATGCCCAAGTTCGTGAAAGGTAACCAGAACGCCCAACACAAAAACGAAGGAAATCAGGGTGCGCAGATAATCGTGTATCATCATTCCTCCGATATCGG
>JBDNSL010000089.1:0-9737 GCA_047719095.1 Acetobacter sp. | reverse complement strand
TGGACTGCCATAATGGCGAGGTGCTGGCCATGGTCAGCACCCCCTCGTTCGACCCGTCGCTGTTTGATAGTGGCGTCAGCCACGCCCAGTGGATCGAATGGACAAACAACCAGCACACACCCCTTATCAACAAGGCGGTGGCGGGGGTTTATCCGCCCGGTTCCACCTTCAAGCCCGCTGTGGCCATGGCGGCACTGGAGTCGGGGCTGATTTCCCCCACAGACCGGGTTTTCTGCCCCGGTCATCTGGATGTGGGGGGCACGCGCTTTCACTGCTGGTCGCGCTGGGGTCATGGGTCGGTGGACCTGCACCTCGCACTCAAATACTCCTGCGACGTCTATTTTTACGAAATCGCCCGCCGCATTGGCATGGACCGTATTGCCCAGACCGCACACCGCATGGGCCTTGGCGTGCCACTTGATATTGAACTGCCCCATACCCGCACAGGGCTGATCCCCACCCCGGCGTGGCGGCAGGCCCACCACCACCACTGGAACGGGGGGGACACCATTGTCAGCGGCATTGGGCAGGGGTTCATACAGGTGACCCCCCTGCAACTGGCCACCTACACCGCCCGTATGGCGACCGGCCGGGCCGTACAGCCCCACCTGATGCGCGCCATCAATGGCGAGATCAGCCCTATGGCTAACGCCGAAAACTGGCCAAGCCTGAACATGCCCGAAAAATATCTCGAAGCCCTGCGGGCAGGCATGTTTGCCGTGGTGAACGAACCCCACGGCACGGCCCCCAAGGCGCAGCTTGACCTGCCGGGCATTACCATGGCAGGCAAAACAGGCTCGGCGCAGGTGCGCCACGTCTCGCGCGCCTTGCGTGAGGGCGGGCACTTCAACTCCGCCAACCTGCCGTGGGAATACCGCCCCCACGCGCTGTTCATCTGCTTTGCGCCATACGACGCACCACGTTATGCGGTTTCGGTCGTTATCGAGCATGGCAATACCGGGGCGGACGCCGCAGCCCCGCTGGCACGCAACATCATGCGCGACACGCTCCTGCGCGACCCGTCCAACCACACCACTCCCCCGCCCGAAAGTGTGGCCACGGTGGATGACAGCTTTGAATAATCGCATCAGGTTCCATAAACGCCTGCTACGGGCCGAACCCAGCTTTAGGCTTATGGCCAAGCTGTGGCGGATAAGCTGGCTGTATGTGCTGCTTATTTGCGCTCTGGCCGGTATTGGCTACGTCACCCTCTATTCTGCGGCAGGGGGTGTGCCCTACCCGTTTGCAGCCCCGCAGGCGGCCCGCTTTGCCGTGGGGCTGGTGCTTATGGTCACCGTGGCCATGCTGCCCCCCCGCGTGCTCATGCGCGCATCATGGGGAATGTACGCGCTCTCGCTCGTGCTTTTGGTGGCGGTGCTGCACATGGGCCATGTGGGCAAGGGAGCCGAACGATGGCTTATGGTGGGCGGGTTGCAGATCCAGCCTTCCGAGTTTGCCAAAATTGCCCTTGTAGCCGTGCTGGCCACATGGTTTTCGCGCATGGACCATGCCCGCATGGGCAACCCGCTGTGGCTTATCCCCCCCGCCTTTATGGTGCTGGTGCCCGTGGGGCTTGTGCTCAAGGAGCCTAATCTGGGCACGGCGGTCATTATTGGGGGGATTGGGGCGGCCCTGTTTTTTACTGCGGGCATGCGCCTGTGGCAGATTATTCTGCTTATCCTGCCCGTGCCATCCCTTATCCAACTGGCCTATGGCCACCTCCATGACTACCAGAAGGCCCGCATTACCACCTTCCTCCACCCCGAGAACGACCCGCTAGGAGCTGGCTACAACATTATCCAGTCCAAGATTGCACTGGGTTCGGGCGGAATGTGGGGGCAGGGCTACCTGCACGGCTCGCAGGGCCAGCTGAACTTTCTGCCCGAAAAACAGACCGACTTCATTTTCACCATGATTGCCGAGGAATGGGGCTTTATTGGTGCGGCTGCCGTTATTGCCCTGCTGGTTCTGCTGATTATGGGCGGGATGGTTATGGCCATACGCTGCCGCAACCGGTTTGGCCGGTTGATGGCCCTTGGCATCAGCATGAATTTTTTCTTCTACTGTCTGGTCAACCTCTCCATGGTCATGGGGGCAATCCCAGTTGGGGGGGTGCCCCTGCCACTTGTGTCCTACGGCGGTTCGGCCATGCTTACCGTCATGCTGGGCTTTGGGCTTCTGCTTTCAACATGGGTCCATAGGGACACACGGCTGGACGAAAGCGGCGGCAATACCGCCTGACACCCGCAATAATGCTTGTGTTTTTGGTTTGATCTGCTCTTGACTTGCAGCAGTTCCACTTTTAGCTTGCAGGCTAAAGGTAACACTTAGTACTGTTTTCCCAGCTTCATTTTTCCACTCCGTTTTCTTCACACGGTAGCATCTGACGCAAGCCCCACAGGGCCGAACAGGGCAGATGCCCCCCGGCCCCGCCAAAGCGCGCCAAAGCCTGACAAGTGCGGAAAACCTTTCAACACACAGGGCCACACCAAAGTGACAACACACACTTTTTCTCTTCGTCCGGTCCTGCTTTGCACGGTTGCCCTGCTTGCGCTGGAAGGCTGCAAACGCCAGCAAAGCGCACCGCGGACGCCCCCGCAGGCTGTGGGCATTGTCACCATGCAACCCCAACCCGTAAGTGTGCATACAAGCCTGCCCGGCCGCACGGATGCGTTTGAAATTGCTCAGGTCCGCCCACAGGTCACGGGGGTTGTTCTCAAACGCCTGTTTGTTGAAGGCTCGGATGTGGTGGCTGGCCAGCAGCTCTACCAGATTGACCCTGCCCGCTATAAAGCCGTGTACGATACCGCCCGTGGGCAACTGGCCCAGGCCATGGCGCTTGATGCCACAGCAAAGGCGAAGGTCCGCCGCTACAAGAAGCTGGTGCGTGAGCACGCCGTGAGCCAGCAGGATTATGATGACGCCGTAGCCGCGGAAAAGCAGGCGCAGGGGCAGATACAGAGCGCTCAGGGACAGGTGGAAAGTGCTCAGGTCAACCTTGGTTACACCAAGATGTATGCCCCGATCTCCGGACGTATCGGCCGCACACTGATTACGGTGGGCGCGCTTGTTACCGCCGAGCAGACCTCCAACACGGCCATCATCACCCGGCTGGACCCCATTTATGTAGACGTCAACCTGCCCGCCATTACCCTTTTGCGCCTCAAGCGTGAACTGGCGGAAGGCCGCATCAAACGTCAGGCCAATGGCGAGGTCCCCGTGGTTCTGACGCTGGAAGACGGCTCACCTTACGAATTCAAGGGCCACATGGCGCTGGCCGAAGTGAACGTGGATACAACAACCTCCACCGTTATCGTGCGTGCGATCATGCCCAACCCGCAAAAGCTGCTGCTGCCGGGCATGTATGTCCACGCCCAGCTTGACGAGGGGATTGACCCCAACGCCCTGCTCGTCCCTCAGGAGGCCGTCAGCCGCAACACCCACGGCGATCCGCAGGTATGGATTGTGCAGCCCGACAGCACCGTGGCCCTGCGCCAGATCAAGATCGGCATGGCCATAGACACCAACTGGCTGGTGACAGACGGGCTCAAGGCCGGTGAGCGCGTGGTGGTCAGCGGCACGCAGAAAATAACCCCCGGAGCAAAGGTCTCGGTGCTGGACAGCAAACCCAAGACCGACACCGCACCCGGTGCTGCGGCACAGCCTGCACAAAAAGGGCAGTAAATCCATGTCGCTTTCGCGGTTCTTTATCAACCGACCCATTTTTGCGTGGGTGATCAGCCTGATCATCATGCTGTTTGGCGGCCTGTCCATCCTGCGGCTGCCTATTGCCCAGTATCCCAGCATTGCCCCGCCCCAGATCGCTATTACCGTGACCTACCCCGGCGCTTCCGCCGATACGGTCAACGACACGGTTGTGCGCCCCATACTCCAGCAGATGTTCGGGCTGGATCATCTGGAATACATCGCAGCACAGTCCTATGCCTCCGGACAGATGGAAATTGACCTGACCTTTGAGCAGGGCACAAACCCTGACATCGCGCAGGTACAGGTGCAGAACAAACTCCAGCTTGCCCAGCCCAAACTGCCGCAGGAAGTAACGGCCCAAGGCCTGAGCATTACCAAGGCCGTCAAGAACTTCATGCTGGTTCTGGGCTTTATCTCCACCAACAACTCCATGACCGGCTCCGACATTGCCGATTATGTGGCCTCCAACGTGTCCGACCCGCTCAGCCGCGTAACCGGCGTGGGTGATCACACGCTGTTCGGCTCCGAATACGCCATGCGGATCTGGCTGGACCCCAACAAGCTGTTCAACTACGCCCTGACCGTGCGGGATGTGGAATCAGCGATCCAGACCCAGAACATTCAGGTCTCCTCCGGCGAGCTGGGCGGGCTGCCCGCACGCAAGGATATCCGTCTGGATGCCACAATTATTGGCCCAACCCGCCTGACATCGGCTGGCGAGTTTGAAAAAATTCTGCTCAAGGTCCAGCCCGATGGCTCGCAGGTCCGCATCAAGGATGTGGCTCGGGTGGAACTGGGGCCACAGACCTACAACACGTCCTCTTTCTACAACAACCACCCCGCATCGGGCATGGCGCTCAAGCTTGCCCCCGGCGCAAACCAGATTTCAACCGAGGCTGCTGTCCGCGCCAAAATTGACGAGCTGGAAAAGTTCTTCCCACCGGGGCTGAAAACCGTTTACCCGCTGGATACCGAACCCTTCATTACCCTCTCCATCGAGGAAGTGGTGATCACCCTGCTCGAAGCCATCGGGCTGGTCTTTCTGGTCATGCTGGTGTTCTTGCAGAACTTCCGCGCCACCCTTATTCCCACTATTGCGGTGCCGGTAGTGCTGCTGGGAACCTTTGGTCTGCTTAACATCTTTGGTTTTTCCATCAACACGCTCACCATGCTGGCCATGGTGCTGGCCGTGGGCCTGCTGGTGGATGACGCCATTGTGGTGGTGGAAAACGTGGAACGCGTGATGTCGGAGAAAAAACTCTCCCCCATCGAAGCCGCCCGCATCTCCATGGACGAAATTTCAGGGGCACTGGTTGGCATTGTTCTTGTGCTGACCGCAGTCTTTTTGCCCATGGCCGCTTTTTCCGGTTCGGTCGGGGTTATTTACCGCCAGTTCTCCATTACCATTGTTTCGGCCATGTGGCTGTCGGTTCTGGTTGCCATGGTGCTCACTCCTGCTTTGTGCGCCACCATGCTCAAGCCCGGCACGCATGTTAAAACTACCGGACCCGCTGGCTGGTTCAATCGCAACTTTGAGCGCCTGACCAATGGGTACCTCAATGGTGTCCGCAAGCTTATTTCCTCCGCTGCACTCTCCATTGTGTGCTTTGTGCTGATCAGCGCGCTGGCAGGCTACCTGTTTACCCGCCTGCCCAGCGGCTTTCTCCCCGATGAGGATCAGGGGCTGATCTTTGGTCAGGTAACCCTGCCACCAAACACCCCCATGGAGCAGACCACAAAGCTGAATCAGGAAATTACGGATTATATCCTTAAGTCCGAAAGTGGGCTTGTGGAATCTGTTTACGCTATCAGCGGGTTTAACTTTGCAGGTCAGGGCCAGAACTCCGGTGCGTTCTTTATCCGCCTGACAGACTGGAAAAACCGCCCGCTTGCCAGACAGACATCAACCGCCATCGCACAGCGGATCATGATGCATTTCTGGTTTGACCCGCGCGCCCAGATTTTTGCCATCAATCCGCCAGCAGTGCTCGAACTGGGCAACGCCACAGGCTTTGACCTTGAGCTGGAAGACCGTGGCCACCTTGGGCACCAAAAACTGCTGGCCGCACGGAACATGGTGCTCGGCCTTGCCAGCAAAGACCACCGCCTGATGGCCGTACGCCCTAACGGTATGGAAGACGCATCGCAATATCACCTTGATATCGACCGCGAAAAAGCCAACGCTCTGGGCATTACAATTGATGACATCAACACAACAATCGAAGGCGCTCTGGGGTCCATCTACGTTAACCAGTTCACCCGGAACGACCGCGTCAAGCAGGTTTACATTCAGGGCGATCTGGACTCGCGCATGCTGCCACAGGATCTGGATAAGTGGTACATCCGCACCAATACCGACACACTGGCACCCCTGAACACCTTTATTCACGGCTACTGGCTGACCGGCCCACAAAAGGTCGAGGATTATAACGGCTTTAATGCCTTTGAAATTCTGGGCCAGCCTGCCGTGGGGTACAGCTCGGGGGATTCCCTTGCCGCCATCAAGGATATTCTGAAAAAGCTGCCCGATGGCATAGGCTTTGAATGGACCGGCCTGTCCTTTGAGGAAATTTCCTCCGGCTCCTCTACAGGCCCACTCTACGCACTGGCCAGTCTGGTTATTCTGTTGTGCCTTGCAGCCCTTTACGAAAGCTGGGCTATTCCGTTTGCGGTCATGCTGGTGATTCCGCTGGGTATTCTGGGGTCCATCGCTGCCACCTTGTGGCGGGACATGAACAACGACGTGTATTTTCAGGTCGGACTGCTGACCACCGTCGGGCTGGCTGTTAAAAACGCCATTCTTATTGTGGAGTTTGCCAAAGCCGCCTTTGAACGTGGTGAATCCCTCGAAGACGCCGTTATTACCGCATCGCGCGAGCGCCTACGCCCCATTCTCATGACATCCATTGCCTTTGTCGTGGGTGTGTTCCCGCTGGCCATTGCCACGGGGGCTGGCTCCGCCTCCCGCGTGGCCATTGGCACTGCCGTGGTGGGGGGCATGGCTACCGCAACACTTCTGGCCATTTACTTTGTGCCTGTCTTCTTTGTTCTGGTTTTGCGTGTGTTTCACGTTAAACGCCAGAGCGAACGCAAGCAGGCCACACCACCAGCCCAGACCGCAACCGGGAACGAATAAGATATGGCTCCTCAGTCCTTTTTCCGTCGCTCCCCGCGGCTCCGCGTTGTGGTTATGGCTGTTGCGGCAACGCAAGCGTTGTCCGCTTGCACCATGATCCCAAAATACACGCGGCCCACTCCCCCCCTTTCCACCACATGGCCCGGTTATGCCAAGACAGGGGACCAGCTTTTACCAAAAGTGGCCGCCGACATTGGCTGGCGCGAGTTCTTTGTGGACCCGCGCCTGCAAGCCCTGATCACCATTGCCCTACGTGAAAACAGGGACCTGCGCACGTCTGCTGCCAACATTGCCACAGCGCAGGGCGAATATGACGTGCAGCACGCAGGCCTATTCCCCACCATTTCGGCTACAGGTGGGCCTATGTATCAGGCACCATCCGATGCGGCGGGTCTAAGCTTTGCTCCTGGGCTGGATACTGACAAAACTGGCTCCGGCATGGCGCGCAACCCGTTCCGTTACTATTCGGGCGGAATTGGTTTTTCCTCGTACGAGATCGACCTGTTTGGTCGCATCCGCTCCCTGACAAGGGAGGCGGCTGAAAAAGCCTTGTACCAGCAGGAAAACATGCGCGGCATGGTTATCAGTGTCGTCTCTCAGGTTGCCATGGCGTATATCACGTGGCTGGGTGATAGGGACACACAGGCACTGGCCCAAAGCACACTCATCAGCCAACAGGGCAGCCTGAAGCTGACACAGGACAAATACACCCACGGCGAGGAAAACCTGCTGACCGTGCGCCAGCTGGAAACACAGGTCCAGCAAAGTGCAACCATGCTAACAGACGCACAGCGCAAGGTGGAACAGGACGAAAACCTGATAACCCTGCTTATTGGCGCACCCATTCCACAAAACCTGCCAGCCCCCCTGCCCTTGGGGAAACAGTCCGTACTGGCCGACCTGCCTGCGGGCCTGCCCTCAGACCTGCTGACCCGCAGACCCGATATTGTGGCCGCCGAGCATGACCTGCTGGCCTCTCAGGCCAGTATTGGTGCTGCCCGCGCGGCTTTTTTCCCGCGCCTTACTCTCACGGCAACAGATGGTGTTTCCAGCCTGCAGTTCCACCGTCTGTTTACTGCTGCTGCCACCACATGGGGGCTTAACCCCAGCCTGCAGATCCCACTATGGACATGGGGCATGAACAGCGGCAACCTCAAGGTGGCCAAAGCAACGCGCAACACCAAGGTTGCCGCCTACGAAAAAACCGTACAGAGCGCCTTTCGCGAGGTAGCAGACGCCCTTGCTGCCCGCAAAGCGTATCTGGACGAGAAAAAACAGATGGACAGCCTGGTCTTTGCTTCTGGAGATGCTTACCGCCTTGCAAAACTCCGTTATGAAACCGGGACAGATTCCTACCTGACTACACTGGACTCACAGCGTTACTACCTACAGGCCCAGCAGTCCCAGATTAATGTCTCGGTCGCAAAATATCAGAATCTGGTGACCATTTACCGCGCCATGGGCGGCGGCTGGCAGGAAAGTTCCACCCCGCCCCAAACGCCCGACACCAAGGCAACCGGTCCCAAAAACGCAGGATAATCCCGGATACAGTCACAAAAAAAGGCCGCTGTTATGCGGCCTTTTTTATTACCTGCGCTTTGATGCGCTTTAGTGCACGGCTGCACCCTGCCCAAGCCTGAGCACCCAGAGCTGGGCAATATCATAAGCGCCGTTATCACCCCCAACGCTCTTCAGGGTCTGTATGGCCTCTGCCTTGTTCCCGGCCTGCATCTGGGCCAGACCAAGGTGCAGACGGGCAATGTTGGGGTCTGTTACCCCTTTGGCAATGGCCTGCTGCATCAGGGCCAATCCCTTGGGGGCCTGCCCCAGAGTGACATAATTATACCCTACGTTCAGCAGTGCATTGCCCGATGTCTGGGCAAGGGCTGCCTTTTCATCTGCTTCAAGAGAAGCCTTTTGGGCTACAACAGATTTTTCAACCATTGCCTTCAGGCGTGCCTGCCTTGGCGCTTCTGCTCCCTGCCCAAGTACCCCCTGAAGGTACCCTTGGTTCATCAGGTCCAGCGCCAGTTGGGGCATGTGGCCCTGCATGGCAATTTCCGTCATTTCCATAAAGTCGCGTGCGGTGGAAATATCCCCCACAGCCAGACGGATACGGTAAACATCCAGTTGCAGGGAAGGTGGAATTTTTGTGTTTACAACCAGTTCATGCAGCAAAAGCGCCCAGTATTCCTTTTTGGGGTAATAGGTCGCCAGCAGAACATAGGCATGGGTGGCTGTTGTGGAATCCTTGAGAGCCGTGGCACTGGCCGCGAGCATCTGCAACTGGGATTCAACAGGCTTCTGCCCCGCCTTGACTGTTCTGGCAATAATCGGATTTAAAACACTGATTGTTCCAGAATAGTCTTTTTGCAAATAATGGCACTGCGCGAGCAGTGTTTCCATTTGCGGGCTAGGACCTGCTTCCTTGAGATAACGCTGGATAGCAGGGGCTGCCTTGGCATAATCCTTGGCGTTATAAGCCATTGTCCCTTCGGACATCAGCATCTGGTTTTTCAGGTTGCGTGGTGTACGGGGGGAGGCAATCAGTTTTTCATACGCGGCTGTCGCCTGCGCTACATCCCCTGCCTGTGAGGCAACTGCTGCGCGCATCTGAGCAATAACGTAGTCCTCATAAGCACTTTTGTCGGACACAGCATCGGCTTCGTTCACTGCGGCCAGCGCCTTGGCGTAATTATGCGCCGCCAGCGCACTCTGGGCCTGCTGCAACGCAGTGCCAACGGGCTGGCCCAATGTATCGGCCGCATGCACCGCCGGAACGGCAAAAGAAAAAACAGCCGCGGAACACAAAAGGCCCCGCACAAAACGCATGGTCATGGTTTTACCCCTTACTGATCGACGAACTGTTCCTGCCCGACGATGCCCATCTGTG
>JBDNSL010000088.1:0-9938 GCA_047719095.1 Acetobacter sp. | reverse complement strand
GTTCCCGGCTGATCCTGCCAGAATACCCCGAATGCGTTGTGCCGTGTTCAAGCTGCGCTCTCCACTCTTGGGCTTTTTGTCTTGTTGGTGAACAGGACACTGTGGGCAAGGGTAGTATCACTCCCCCCCCACTCCTGTCATTACGTGCGCGTCATGAGGGATGTTGCGTGGCCGTGTTGCTTTTTGTGCAAAAACACGCAGCTAGGGTGCTTGCTCTTGGTCCGAACATCAGACACAACGGGGTATGAGTTCTGTAATTGTTCTTGTCTGTGTTGCCCTTGCGGCTCTTTTGGCGGGGGTGGTGCTGGCCCATGCCCTGCGTAAGCCTGCCCCCAAAAGTGCCGACAGCGATATGCTGGCGCGCCTGTATGTTATGATGGAGCGCGAGGCCGCCGCCGCGCGGGCTGACTCGTCCGCCCAGAGAACCGCCATGAACAACATGGAACGCGCCTTTGGCGACCGGCTGGAGCGCATGCGGACCGAACTTGCCGAGCAGCTTGGCAATCTGGCCGGTGGACTTGGGCGTGAGCAGGCGGAGGCACGGGCCGCCCAGTCCGAGGCCCTGCGGAACATGGCGGAGGCATCCGCCCGCCAGCTTGGGGCCATCCGCCACGCCGTAACCGAGCAACTGCACGAGGCGGTGGAACGGCAGATGCACACATCGTTCCAGCGGGTGCTGGAGCAGTTTACCGCCATGCAGAAAGCCATGGGCGAGGTCCGCGCCATGACAGCCCAGATCAGTGATCTCAAGCGGCTGTTCAGTAATGTCAAAACCCGTGGTGGCTGGGGGGAGGCGCAACTACGCGCCATTCTGGACGACGTGCTGCCACCGGGTACGTATGAAAGCAATGTGCGGCTTGGGCCGGGGAATGACGTGGTGGAATTTGCCATTCGCATGCCGGTCAAAACCCAAACGCCGCCCCTTATGCCAGTGGACAGCAAGTTCCCGACTGAAGCGTATGAAAAACTGCTGAACGCGGCCGAAGAGGGAGATACGGCAGGGGAGAAGGCGGCCCGCAAGTCGTTAGAGAATACGGTGCGGGCGGAGGCGCGTAAAATTGCGACCAAATATATCCAGCCCCCTGCAACTGTTGAATTTGCCGTGCTTTATCTGCCAACCGATGGGCTTTATACGGAGGTGGCCCGTATTCCGGGTTTGATAGACGAGGTGGGGCGGCAGTTCCGGGTTATGGTTATGGGGCCTGCTCTTATGCCGGCCATGCTGCGCACCATTCACTTGGGCTATGTTACCCTCGCTCTGGAGGAACGGACGGAAACCATTGCCCGCCTGCTGGGGGCCACGCGGCAGGAAATGCTGAAAATGGATACGGTTCTGGACAAGCTTGCGCGCAATGCACAGGCTATGTCCTTTTCCATTGAAGAGGCTAGGCGGCGCACCCGAGTGGTCACGCGCAGGCTTAAGGAGCTTGATAATCCGGTTGCGGCGGAGGACGAGAGTGAAGAGTCTGAAATTGAATTTAGTGGCCATGACAAGGGCGGCACTGCAACACGGTAGAGTATGAGTGAGAGGGCAGGCATGGCTGAAGATGATACGCTACCCCCTTTTGTGGAAGGGCGGACGGTTCTCCTGATCGAGGATGACGGCAGAATTGCCGAAGAGATTGTGGGCGAACTGACGGGTCGCGGCTTTAATGTCCATCATGAGGAAACAGGCAACGCGGGGCTGGATGCAGCCCTGAAGGGCGAGGCCGATGTGATGGTGGTGGACCGGCTTTTACCCGGACGGGACGGCCTGTCGGTTATAGAGACCATGCGCCAGCAGGGGATTCGCGCCCCTGTTCTGGTCCTGTCCGCGCTGTCTGCCGTGGATGACCGCGTGACGGGCCTTAAAGCGGGGGGGGATGATTACCTGACCAAGCCCTTCGCTATGGAGGAACTGGTTGCACGCATTGAAGCCCTGCTCCGCCGCCCAGATGATACGCGTAATACAAGGCTGCGCGCAGGCCCGCTGGAAATGGACCTGATTGAGCGCCGTGTCTGGCGTGATGGGCGCGAGATTGATCTGCTCCCGCGTGAGTTCAGGTTGTTGGAATACCTCATGCGCAGGCCCAGTCAGGTGCTGACCCGCTCCATGCTGCTGGAGGATGTCTGGCAGTATCGGTTTATCCCGCGCACCAATCTGGTGGATGTGCACATAGGCAAACTACGCAGGAAGGTTGATGCGCCGGGTGAGGAACCCTTGATCCAGAGCATTCGCGGTACGGGGTTCCAACTGCGTGTTTCTGACTGAGGTTTTCCGGACAGCCACATTCCGGATCACCCTTATGGCCCTGACGGCGATGGCCGGCGTGATGCTGATGCAGTTCGGGCTGGTTTACGCCCAGATGGAGGCTGTGGAATCCCGCCGCTCCACAGAACTGCTGCAAGGGGAGGCGGAACTGTTAGCCCAGATGTCTCCCGAGCATCTGGAATATGTTATCCGCCGCCGTGCAACCGATGACCTGCGGCTGATCATTAACAGTGCGGGGCTGTTTGATGCAGGGCATGCGCTGATTGCAGGCGACCTGCACACATGGCCGCGTGGGCTTGAGGCGGATGGCAAGCCGCACAATATTGAAATTTATCCCGAGGAAGGTGCGGCCTACCCGCTGCGCCTGCTGGCAGTAACCCTGCCAGACCACACCATTTTGGTGCTGGGGCGTAGTTTTCACCTGCTGGCAGAACAGAAGTTCATGCTCCGCCACGCCATGCTGGTTGCAGCGGTGCCCACTTTTTTGTTCGCGCTGTTCCTTGGCGTGGCCCTCAGCCACCGCGCCCTGTCACGCGTGAAGGAAATGCACGAGGCCATAGACCGTATTATGGCGGGGGACATTCACGAACGTCTGCCCGCCAACCGTGAGCGTGATGATCTGGAGCGGCTGGCCGGAAGTGTGAACCGCATGCTTGACCGGCTGGAACATCTGATGGACGGTATGCGGGCGGTGGGGAACGATATTGCGCATGACCTGCGCACCCCTCTCTCGCGCGTGCGGGCCAAGCTGGAGCGCGCCCAGTCGGGCGAGCGCGACCCCGAACAGCTTGAGGCCGCCATAGGCCGCGCAGTGGATGACCTCGACCAGTGCCTTGGCATTATTACCGCATTGCTCAGGATCGCGGAAATAGAGAACAGCCGCCGCATGGCCGGTTTTGCTCAGGTCAGTCTGCGTGAGTTGATGGATGATGTGTTCGACCTGTACGAACCCATTGCCGAAATGGAGGACAAAAAACTACAGGCTCTTCCATCTGCGGCAGAGGGGCCTGTATGGGGGGATCGGCATCTTCTGATCGAACTTCTGGCCAATCTGGTTGATAATGCTATCAAATTTACGCCCGAAGGCGGTAGTATCGTGCTGGATGTGAAACAAAAAGATGATGCGGTCCTGTTGGTTGTAACCGATACAGGTGCGGGGATTGCCCCGGAGGAAAGACAGAATGTGTTGTCGCGCTTCTACCGTTCAGACAAAAGTCGGCATGTGCCCGGCAGCGGTCTGGGGCTGAGCCTTGTTTGCGCCATAGCGCATCTGCATGATGCGGAAGTTACGATAGAGAGCGGTCCCGATGGCAGGGGAACATGCTTCAGCATTACCTTTCCGGCCCTGACGCCGGCTTAGAGTAATGGTTTGTAAAGATAATGTCACAAGCGGGAGAAGGATGTGCGGGTATCTACTGGCCAAATGACGACCATTTCCAGAATGACTGCCATGCCCGTTGTTAGCCGGGGGCAAGGCGAATGAACCAGATTGTTCTTATAGCACTTAAAAAGCCGTACACTTTTGTTGTGCTGTCCATCCTGATTCTTGTTTTTGGAATTAAGGGTATTTTTTCAACCCCAACGGACGTCTTCCCCAGTATCCGTATCCCGGTTGTGGCTGTTATCTGGCAGTACACGGGGCTTATGCCGGAGGATATGTCTGGCCGTGTGGTTTATTATTACGAACGCGCACTGACTGCGACCGTCAATAATATCGAACACATTGAAAGCCAGTCCTATTACGGGCGCGGGATTGTTAAAATCTTTTTCCAGCCCGGTACAAACACATCTGTAGCCCAGACGCAGATCACATCCGTCTCCCAGACCGTGATCAAGCAGATGCCTACCGGCTCCACGCCGCCCCTTGTGCTGGCGTATGATGCATCCTCCGTGCCGGTTATTACGTTGCAGGTGGCCTCCACCTCCATGACGGCATCCGAGATCTATGACATGTCCTCCAACCTTATCCGGCCAGCGCTGGTGTCGGTTGCGGGGGCGGCCATTCCCAACCCGTATGGGGGGCAGCCGGGCAATGTTATGGTCGATCTGGACCCGGTCAAGCTGCTGGCGCACAGCCTCTCCCCGGTCGATGTTTCTCGCGCGCTCAACAGCCAGAACATTGTGCTGCCAGCAGGGGACCAGCGCATAGGCCCGTTTGACTGGATGGTGCAGACCAACGCGGCCCCGCGTGAGCTGGATGAGCTGAACGACATTCCCATCAAGCAGGTCGGGCACGCCGTTGTCCGCCTGCGAGACGTGGCATGGGTGCACCAGGGTGGGCCACCGCAGACCAACCTTGTGCTGGTCAAGGGGCAGCAGGGCGTTCTGATTGTGGTGATGAAAAGTGGGGATGCCTCAACGCTGGATGTTGTGGCGGGCATTAAAAAGCTCCTGCCCGGCATTGTGCAGACCCTCCCCCCCGGTGTGAGCATTCGTGTGCTCAATGACGCCTCGACCTTTGTTAAGGAGTCCGTGCAGGACGTGGTGCGGGAGATGATAACGGCCGCCATCCTGACAGGGCTTGTGGTGCTGTTGTTTTTGGGGTCGTGGCGCTCTACGGTCATTATCGCTACCTCCATTCCCCTTGCCATGCTGTGTTCGATCATCGGGTTGGGCTGGGCGGGGCAGACCATTAACGTCATGACCCTTGGCGGGCTGGCACTTGCGGTTGGTATTCTGGTCGATGACGCAACAGTCATGATCGAAAATATTGATGCGCATCTGGAAATGGAAAAAGATCTGGAAACCGCCATTATCGATGCGGCCAACCAGATTGTTATTCCAACCTTTGTCTCCACATTATGTATCTGCATTGTGTGGATGCCGTTGTTCCAGTTAACGGGCGTTGCGGGCTGGCTGTTTATGCCCATGGCCGAAGCCATTATTTTTGCCATGCTGGCGTCGTTTGTCCTGTCGCGTACACTGGTGCCGACCATGGCCAAATACATGCTGGCGGCACAGGTGGCAGCCCACGCACATGGCCCGCAGGAACCCAAAACAGTTTTTGGCCGTTTCCAGCGTTCTTTCGAGCGTGGGTTTGAAACCTTCCGGCATCGCTACCATGCCCTGCTCACCTATCTGATCGAGGTGCGCAGGACCTTTATCCCTGTGTTTGTGCTGTGTTCGTTCGGGTCTTTGGGGCTGCTGTTTTTTGTAGGGCAGAACTTCTTCCCCGAGGTCAATTCGGATGTCATTGCCCTGCACATGCGCGCACCCGTGGGCACACGGCTGGAGGAATCTGGCAAGATTTCCCAACTGGTGGATACGGAGGTGGAGCACACGCTGCCCGGGCAGGTGGAAGGGATTGTCAATAACTGTGGTCTGGCGTTCAGCCCGCTCAACATGGCCTATATTCCAACGCCAACGGTGGGCACGCAGGACTGCGACATTACAATTTCGCTCAAGGATCAGGCAGCACCTGTTGCGGAATATCGCCGCCTGCTGCGCCAGAGCCTGAACGAAAAATTTCCCGGCACGCAGTTTTCGTTCCTGCCGGGGGACCTGACAGCGAAAATCCTCAACTTTGGTCTGCCATCTCCTATTGATGTGCAGGTTGTCGGGCGCGACCTGCCCGCCAACTTCCGCTTTGCCAACCGTATTGCCGAGAGGCTGCGCCACGTTACGGGCCTGACCGATATTTCGGTGCAGGAACCCATGACAACGCCAACCCTGCGTGTGAATGCCCGCAGAATGTACGCACTGGGCACAGGCATAAGCGAAGCGGATGTGGCCGATAACGTGCTGGTTTCGCTTTCGGGCAGTTCGCAGGTCGGCCAGGTTTACTGGCTGGATACCAAGACCGGTGTGTCGCATCTGATCGATATCCAGACCCCCGCCTCGTTCCTCCAGACCATGAATGATCTGGAAATCACACCAATCGACAAGGGCGATGGCAACCCCAGCGGGCAGACACCGCAGATTCTGGGTGGTCTGAGCCAGATCGAACAGGTGGGCACTCCTGCCGAGGTCGCCCATTACAACATCATGCCCGTGTTCGACATCTATGCCTCCAACGAAGGCATCGACCTTGGTACGGTCTCACGCGAGGTCGAGCGGATTGTTGATGAGATGCGCCCCGATCTGCCGCGCGGGGCATCGCTTACGGTGCGTGGGCAGGCGGTCACCATGGACAGCGCCTATGTGCAGTTGCTGGCGGGTCTGGCCATGTCCATCCTGCTTGTTTACCTGCTGATCGTGGTTAATTTTCAGTCATGGCTGGACCCGTTCATTATCATCACCGCACTGCCCGGTGCGTTGGCGGGTATCTCGTGGAGCCTGTTCCTGACGCATACCACATTGTCCGTGCCCGCCCTGACGGGGGCGATCATGTGCATGGGTACGGCCACAGCCAACGCCATTCTGGTTGTAGCCTTCGCGCGTGAACGCCTTGATGAACATGGAGATGCCATTCTGGCCGCACTTGAAGCCGGGTTTGAGCGTATCCGCCCGGTTATGATGACGGCTTCGGCCATGATTATCGGCATGTTGCCCATGTCGCTGAGTAATTCGCAAAACGCACCGTTGGGCAAAGCGGTCATGGGGGGGCTGCTGGTGGCAACGGTTGCCACGCTGCTGTTTGTTCCCTGTGTGTTCGCAATGTTGCACAACAAAAAAGACGTGCCGACGACAAAAGAAGAGGAAGCTGGCGTATGACCCCGGAACACGACAATGCGGGTGGCGTGGACGCCAGGGCAAAAACTGCGGCAGCCGCCCGTAAAAGAAAAATGGGGTTTGTCATTGTCGCTGGCGTGGCAGGAGTCCTGATTGTTATGGGGCTTGTGCAAAGGCACTCGGCCTATATGCAGCTTGCGCGCGAGACAGCGCGTGACGCGGTGCCCGTTGTGCAGGTGATTTACCCGCAGCAGGGGCCGGATGAACGCCAGCTTTCCCTGCCTGCCAATATTGCCGCGTGGTACCAGGCCCCGATTTACGCACAGGTCTCGGGCTACGTAAAAATGTGGTACAAGGATTTTGGCGCACGCGTGAAAGCGGGCGATGTGCTGGCCGAAATTGATACACCGGGACTGGACGCGCAATATGCCGCGGCTCAGGCCAACTACAACGTGGCTCTGGCACGCTACAAACTGGCCCAGATTACCGCACGGCGCTGGAAGGCGTTGCAGGGCACGCAGGCTGTCTCCCAGCAGGAGGTGGACGTGCAGGCCGCCAATGCCGAGGCGGAAAAGGCGCAGGTCGAGGCCGCCCAGCATGACGTGGAGCGGTATGCCGCCCTTGAAGCCTTTAAAAAAATTGTGGCCCCCTTTGATGGGATCGTAACGTCGCGCATGGCCGATGTGGGGGACTACGTTAACGCCGGGCGGGGCGATGTGGATTCACGCGGGAATGCCACAGAGCTGTTCAGTGTTGCCGATGTGCATGCCATGCGCGTGTTTGTGGCCGTTCCACAGGACTATGCGGATATTATCTCCCCCCGCCTACAGGCGGAGCTGATTGTGCCGCAATACCCCGAGCGGACTTTCAAGGCCCGCTTTCTGGCTACGGCCAGTGCGTTCAACCCCAACACCCGTACGGTTACAACCGAGCTGGTTCTGGACAACAAAAGTGGGGAGCTGTGGCCCAACTCCTACGCTACCGCCACCTTCCGCGCCCCGGCGGACCCTGATCAGCTTATTCTGCCTGAAGGTGCGATTGTGTTCCGTCAGGAAGGCACGCAGGTCGCTATGGTGGATGACAGCAACCATGTGCATCTGGTCAACGTGGCGCTTGGGCGCGATCTGGGCACAACGGTGGAAGTGCAGCGCGGCGTTAAAAAGAGTGACAGAATAATCAACAACCCCTCGGCCGGGCTGCTGGACGGGCAGTTGGTACGGATTGTCAAAGGCACCCCCGGCTACAACATGCCGCCCCCCAAAGCCGATACCCCCAACCGGGATGATACCCGCGCCATGCCCGAAGACCACCGGACCATGCCAGAATCCGGGGGACGTCAATGAGGGCCAAAGCACAAGGGGACTGGCATTTTGCACAACGGCTGATGGTGGGGGCCTGCGTGCTTTCCGTACTTGCCGGGTGTGATATGGCACCCCGCTACAAACCTGCCACCTTTGTCTATCCGGATAACTGGAAGGGCGGGGGTGTCATGCAACCCGCTGGTGGTGCCGATACGGAACTCAGCCCCACATGGTGGACCGTGCTGGGGGACCCGGTGCTCAATGGTCTGGAGGAGCAGGCCATGCGGCTTAACCCCGACCTTCAGGCACAGGCGGAGGCCTTCCTACAGGCGCGTGATCTGGCTATGGAAGCCCGGTCAAAGCTGTACCCCCAGATTGGTGGTATGGCGGGTGGGCAAAAATATAAAGGCTCCGATCACCGCCTGTGGCGTGGTGCAGGCTCCACCGGGCCGATGTACATGTCGTCCGAACAGTATTCGGGCACAGCCACGTGGGAGCCGGACTTCTGGTCGGCCATTCGCAACAAAACCCGCATGGCCAAGCAGAATGTGCAGGAGCGCGCAGCGGACTACGCTGCGGCAAGGCTGAGCCTGCAGGCAGAATTAGCCAGCGATTATATTGTTCTGCGTGGGCTGGACGCGCAGGATGCTGTCTATCGGGATTCCATCCGCTACTACAAAACAGCGGTACAGATCACCAACATGCGTCTGGCCGGGGCTATTGCTCCGGGTATGGATGTCTCCCGTGCAGAGGCACAGCTTTACACCACGCAGGCGCAGGAGACCGACATTCGCACCCAGCGTGATGTGATGGAACATGCCATTGCAGCACTGGTCAATCAGGCTCCCTCAGCGTTCCATATTGCAGCGGTGGACAACCTGAGCTTTACCCAAGGGGCCTTGCCGGTTGCCCTGCCATCCACCCTGCTGGAAAGGCGGCCAGATATTGCTGCGGCAGAGCGGCGCATGGCACAGGCCAACCGGGCCATTGGGGTGTCGCGCGCGGCCTTTTATCCGCACGTTACCTTTAATGCCATGACCGGGTTTATGGATAACGGGTTCGACCTCGCCTCTCTCTCCAACTCCATGTACCAGTTTGGCGCGCAGGCGCTGATGCCGCTCTTTCAGGGCGGGCTGCGGCGTGCGGACCTGCAACGGAGCTGGTCGCAGTACCGCGAGAAGGAAGATCTGTACCGCAGTACGGTTCTGGATGCCTTCAAGGAGGTCGAGGATGGGCTGACACGCGTCAACAGGCTCAAGGTGCAGGTCGGGCAGCAGTCCAATGCTGTGGATGCCGCAGTGCGCACGCAGGGCATGACCATGGCGCTCTATACTGGCGGGCTGACCAACTATCTGGACGTTGTGGTGGCGCAGGTTGCAGCACTGAATGCCCGCATAGCCATGGTGCAGACCTGCACGCGCGCCATAGATGCGCGTGTGGAGCTGATTCGCGCATTGGGTGGTGGGTGGTCCCGGAGCCAGTTGCCGCAGGGCGAAAATGTGCTCATGCCCTTCAAGCCTCTGCAGTACAGTAATCTGCGGCAGGCCCCCGCTGCGGGCGGGATTACAACCGTGCGTGACCCCGCCAGCATGGACCTGGGGGAGGGGGCAAAAACACTCCCCCCTCTTGACAGCGCTTCCGCGCACAGGTAAGCGCGCTTTTCCTGATCGGAACGCGGGAGATAACTGCCAGCACTTTGGTGTGTCGGCAGGAATCGTTTAGAACCGCGGTCCGGGTACATTTTTGAGGAGTCCCGGATATGGCCAAAAAAGTTG
>JBDNSL010000087.1:0-10030 GCA_047719095.1 Acetobacter sp. | reverse complement strand
TTGCACACACCTGTTGTTTCCAGCATTTCCAGATCAAACGTGGTGCGCTGGTCCAACCGCTCTGCTTCCAGCAGCTTTCCCGCATGGGTAAACTCATCAAGGCGTGTGCGCAACTCGTGCTTTATGCCCTTGATCGCCTGATTGAGCGTTGGGCGCGGGGTTACGTAATGGCTGTTGGCGTAAATGGTTATTTCCTGCAGATCGGCTGTTTTGTCCCCTGTTAGCGGGTCAAACTCGATAATACCGTCCACCTCGTCGCCAAAAAGCGAGACACGCCATGCCCTGTCCTCGTTCTGCACGGGAAAGATATCAACACTTTCCCCCCGCACGCGGAACGCGCCACGCGCAAATGCCGCATCGTTCCTGCGGTATTGCAGTTCCACCAGACTTTTGATCAGCTTGTCGCGGTCGATCTCGCCCCCCAACTCCAGCTTGACCACCATGCGCGAGTAGGTCTCCACCGAGCCAATACCGTAAATGCAGGAGACAGAAGCCACAATGATCACATCATTGCGCTCCAGCAGCGCCTGTGTGGCGGCATGGCGCATACGGTCGATCTGTTCGTTTATCTGGCTGTCTTTTTCAATATACGTGTCAGAGCGTGGCACATACGCCTCAGGCTGGTAATAGTCGTAATAACTGACAAAATATTCCACAGCGTTGTTAGGGAAAAACTGCTTCATCTCCCCATAAAGCTGGGCGGCCAGTGTTTTGTTGGGTGCCAGAATAAGTGTGGGCTTTTGCGTGGCCTCGATCACCTTGGCCATGCTGAAGGTCTTGCCCGACCCCGTAACCCCTAACAGAACCTGGTCGCGCTCCTGCGCTTCCACCCCGGCCACAAGCTCCTTGATTGCCCGTGGCTGGTCCCCTGCCGGGTCATATTCGGAGACAACCTCCATCCTACGCAAACGCGGGCGGGCCGCCTGCTGCTCGGGCACAAAAGTGACCGGCGGCAGGCTTGCGGCCCGCTCGCTTAAAGTAGCCCGTTTTTTGCCGCGCGCTGGCGGCAAAGACGATGAAGACGACGCGGCGGAAGAAGATGAAGCACCCATACCCGACAAGATGGGCAACTCCGCGCTCCTATGCAAGAGAGCAGCGGTGGCTAATACACCACAACCTGCTCCCTGCCCCGCCTGCACCTAAGGCAGGGCAGGCTCTACCTTAGGCGCGGGCGGGAGGCGCCATAAACTCCGGCCCAACAGGGTCGGTAATGGTTTGCGCCAGAACCGCATCAATAGCGGCCATGTCGGCCTCACTGAGCGTCCAGCCAAACGCGTCCTGCACACCTGTAATCTGCTCGGGCTTTCTGGCCCCCCACAAGGCAATGGTTGGCCCACGGTCCAGCACCCAGCGGATGGCCAGTGCGAGCAGGCTTTTGCCGTGCTGCTCCGCAATGGTTTTTAACCCCTCCACCGCGTTCAGATACTGGCCAAAACGAGGCTGCTGGAACTTGGGGTCCACCTTGCGCAGGTCATCACCGGTAAAGGCGTGCCCCGCTGCCATTTTGCCCGACAAAAGCCCACGGCACAGCGGGCCATAGGCCAGCACCACCAGATTGTTCCTGATTGCATAAGGCAGGCTATCTTTTTCAATATCCCGCTCAAACAGGTTGTACGGTGGCTGAATGCTGGCAACCGGTGCAAATTTGCGAAATTCATCCATTTGTTCAGGGGAGAAATTGCTCAGCCCCAGTGCGTGGACCTTGCCACTTTGCACGGCTTTTTCAAGGGCACGGGCGGTTTCCTCAAACGGGGTTTTTGGGTCTGGCCAATGCACCTGATAAAGATCGATATGGTCAGTGTGCAACCGTTTGAGGGAGGCATCCAGTTCCTCCTCGATCCGTGCTTTTGTGCTATCGCGGAACACTTGGCCATTGTGCCAGTTCAGCCCAACCTTGGTAGCCAGCACAACCCGGTCGCGCCGCCCTTGCAAGGCTTTGCCCAGAATTTCCTCCGAATGGCCAAAACCATAGACTGGTGCTGTATCAATCAGGTTTATGCCAACATCGAGTGCTTTATCTATTGTTTTTGCGGCGTTATCATCATCCGCACCTCCCCACATGGACCCACCCATGGCCCATGTGCCCAACGCAACACGCGAGGCAGGTTTGGCAATACCCTCAATTGTTATAAACTCCGCCGTCACGTTCTGTTCTCCCTGACTCTATTTTTTTCAACGCGCCCGTTACGGCACTGTTGCCACAGTTTACGCATTAAACACCGCATCTGGGCAGAGATGCAGTATTTTACTGCAAAGATGGGTTGACCTGCATGCAGGGCACCCTACACTACACCGCTATGAACGCTCACACCCCTTCTGTGTTTCCCCGCGCTGGTGTGCTGGCCATTGTGCGCCGTGACTGCGATTTTCTTCTTGTCCGGCGCTCCAACGCACCCGATGCGGGCCTGTGGGGTTTTCCCGGCGGCAAGGTGGAGGGGGGAGAAGCCTTTTTCCGTGCCGCAGAACGCGAACTTATGGAAGAAACTTCCATTTCTGCACAAGCAACATCTCTTATTGATGTTTTTGATAGTGTGCATTACGCGCCCGACGGCACACTGGCTTTTCACTACCTTATTCTTGCCGTGCTGTGCACCGAACCCCAGCCAGCCCTTGCCACCCCTGTTGCGGGGGATGATGCGCGGGAGGTTCGCTGGTTCAGTTATAAGGAACTCAGCCAGCTTGGCGCTCAGGCCAGTGCGCGCCTGCATTTTATTGCGCAGACCGTTATGCAGGCACAAAACCTGACCTAAAAACTGGCTTTGGCATAAACGCTTTTGCGCGCCCCCAGTATGCGCACAAAAACAGCAAGAAATTTAAACGCGATATAAACACTCCGGCGGGTTCGCATATCTGGCGCAGCCATGCGCCAGATACTGGGAAAATACGTTAAAATCTCCGGATTTTTCTGCTTTTTTCCATACCATTCCCCCATACGAAAAGCATGAAAAGTGTGAACATCCCCCCCATAACCGCCATGGAAACAGGCAGGCCGGGGATCAGATACGTAGGTGCATCGCACGGTTTGGAGGGTGCCAGCGGCATGGACGCCCAGCGTTCGGCCAATGTGCGCCCTGTTACATGCGCTGCGTGGCAGGCAGGGAACGGGCTGGGCCACCACTTCCACTCCACCCCTGCGTGACAGATTGCAAGCCCCAGAGCCGCCAGCAGAACAGGCCCACACCCCCACAAAACCCACCGCCCCAAGCGGGCAGGCAGCACAGGGGCCACAACCCCAAGCAGAATAAGCACACGCCAGGGCCAGCGCTCCCACAGGCACAGCTCACACGGCATGATGCCAAGCTTGTGCTGCGTCCACCATGCAACACTCAGAGCTGCAAATCCGCCCAGAACCATGCACAGCGCAACCGTACTCTGCCGCATGTTTTTTTTCATGCTGTTCTGACCTCGGATAACGCCGCAATAAACGACCGCGCCCAGCTTGCCGCAGTCGTGCGCCATACATCCGCACGCAACCGCTCCCAGCGCACACGCCGCTCGGAGCCGGACATGCTTAACGCCTTGTGCAGAGCTGCCGCCACTTCGTCCGAATCATGGGGGTTGACCAGCAGTGCATCCTCCATATCCGCAGCAGCGCCTGCAAAGCGCGACAGAATGAGCGAGCCCGGATTATCCGCCAACTGGGCCGCAATATATTCCTTGGCCACAAGGTTCATCCCGTCACGCAGGGGGGTTACGAGGGCGGCACTGGACAACTGGAAAAATGCCGCCAGCAGTTCACGCGGGAGCGGGTGCGTCAGGTAGCGCACGGGTGTCCAGTCGAACTCGCCATAAGTGCCGTTGATATGCCCTACAATCTGGTCCAGCTCGGCGCGCAGGCTTTGGTATTCCGGCACACTCCCGCGTGAGACAGGTGTGATCTGGAGATACACAACCTTACCCCTGTATTCGGGGTAGCGTTTGAGAAAAGTATCGTACCCCCGCAGCCGCTCTGGCAGGCCCTTGGAATAATCCATACGGTCCACGCCAATAATCAGCGGCATGCCGCGCAGGTCCTGCTTAAGGCGCTGCACCTGCGGCAGAGCCTGCCCTTCGCGCGCACTGGTGGCAAAACTGTCCGGGTCAATACCAATAGGAAAAACACGCGCCCTTGCCGGAATACCCAGAACAGCAAAAGCCTCGTTCATATTCCGTGCGTCATCCTCGGTCTGCACGCCAATCACATCATACGCACGCAGGGTACGCATAAGGGCTGCGGCCTCGGGCAGGGAGCGCATCAGGCTCCATGGCGGAAAAGGAATGTGCAGAAAAAAGCCGATACGCGCCTTAACCTTGAGGTTACGCAGGGCCTTGCCAAGTGGGAACAGGTGGTAGTCATGCACCCAGACCATATCATTCGGCTCAAGCAGGGGAGCCAGTCTGGTGGCGAACAGGGTGTTAACGCCGGTATAAATCTCGTGGTCGTGGCGGCTGTAGTTCATAAGCCCGGCACGGTAATGGCACAGGGGCCACAAAATGGCGTTGGAATACCCCTGATAAAACCCGTTATGTTCCTTCTGGGTCAGGCCGATGGTCGCATAGGTTACGTTCCCGACCGTATCCACACCCAGTGGTCTATCCGTGCAGTCTCCGGCTATCTGGTGCCCTGACCACCCAAACCACAGGCAGGGCCGGTCGCGGATCGCATCTCTGAGCGCCACGGCCAGCCCGCCTGCGGGCTGTTTGCGGTCACGTACTGCTGGCACCCTGTTGGAAACAATGACCAGCCTTTGCATGCCTCACCCCCTACCTGCAACAAGGGAGGCCAGCCAGGACCTAAAGACCGCAGGCGTTGGAAAATCGGCCGGAATACGGAAAAAAGCCCCGCCCAAACGGTGGGCCGCAGCCATGCCATCCTCATCCGTTACGTCATCCCCCACAAAAATGGGTTTACGCCCGGCAAAAGGGGCTGTTTCCATCAGTACGGACACGGCATAGCCTTTATCCACCCCGGTCGGGCGGATTTCCCACGCCATTTTTGCGGGCTGGAGCGTAAACGCACCATCGGACTCCCTTACCCAGCGCTCAGCCGTCTGGCGCAGGATTTCGCCCTTTTCGGGTGCGGCACGGTAATGCAGCACAAAGCCGCCCTGCTTGTGCTCCAGCCGGGTGCCCGGCAGGGTTGCCAGCAGGTCGGACGCCTGCATAAGCCAGCGCTGCGGCATGGTGGGCAGGACCGCCCGCTCAATGGGGCCACCGGGCCTATGGCGGATGGCCACACCATGTTCGCCCGCAACGGCAAACGGCACATCGCCAAGAAAATGATCGATCTGGTCAATCGGCCGACCAGAAATAATAGCCAGCGCATCCCCGCATGCAGCGCGCAGGTGGGTTAGGGTTTCCACCAGATCGGGGGGGAGCACCACAGCCTCGGGTGTTGGGGCTATGTCCACCAGTGTACCATCAAAATCGAGCAGAAAAGCTGACTGGCTCAGGGATGGAATTTTAAAACGGTTATCCTGCGCAAAGGAGGAACCAAACACACTGCACCTCTTTAATTTCCTGTTTGCAGCGCAAGGCAGAACCACATGCCGTGCGTTGCGCTACTGAACGATCATGACTGTCTTTGAACCTGCGCCTTAATATGTCCCATCAGTGTCAGGCTGGAACGGGTTGGCGGTATCAGGCGTGGCCGAATGGGCCGGGGCTGGCGCTACAAGGCCGGGCGGGGTGGGCGTTCCCGCCCCCATGCCTGCCCCATTGTCAACTGGTGCGGCCTCGGGCAACGGAGGAGGGGCCACAGGTTTGGGCGGAGGCGGCAGGAAAGGGGCGACATCATCCCCTTCGCACCGCACCATGCGCACATCGTAAACCGAGCTTTCCAGCACACCAAACCCCGGTTCGGCGGCCAGCATCCAGCCTTTAAAGGCCGCACCTCCGGGGTGGGTATCCTGTATTTCCAGCCATGCGGCGGCATCGGGGGCGCGGGTTGGCGCGCGCTGGAGACAGTGGCGGGCCAGAATATCCAGATTTTTATAGTGTCTGGCCTCCCCCCCTACGGGCACGGACAGCTCTTCCACATGCGCGTCCAGCCGGTCCAGAACGCGCACAACAGCGGTACCTTTACCCTGCCATGCCCCAGCCGGATAAACCGCCGGGGGTGCCAGCGGCGTTCCCACGGCTCCGGCCGATGCAGCACATCCGGCGGACATAACCAGCCCCGCCACCAACAGGCGCGCGCGCCGCACCCGCCCCGTCATGCCCGCACCCCTTTGGGGGAGGATAGGGAGGAAACAAGCTCTGCCAGACGTTCACGCATGACCTGTTCACTTACCCCCATCAGCACCGCATCCTCAAACGCATCGGCCAAAACCTGCTGCACTTCCTGCCAGTTTTCTTCCAGCATCCGCAGCTTTTCCTGACACGTAACGGGTTGCCCGTCCTCCTGCGGCCATATGCGCAACGCCGTCATTGTGTCCGCCTTAATCATAATAGTCCTGTTAAACCGGTTTTATGTCTGTTTCAGGGCAGATGCGCGCCACTGGCTCCGTCCTGTCCGGCTGCTGCATCCTTGTTGGCGCGGGTGAGCGTGTCGGTAACGGAGAAAATGAATTTGCTCAAAAGCTGTTCCAGACTGATCGAACCCTGAGTCTGGCTGATGGTTGCCCCTGCTGGCAGGGTTTTGTCGTCGCCACCGGGGGAGAGGGCAATGTATTTGCCGCCCAACAGGCTGTCGCTGGTGATAATGGCTGCCGTATCTGCCGAAAGGTGGATATCGGGGCGCACGGTAAAGACCACATGCGCCTTGAAGGTCTGCGGGTTTACGGTTTCGCTCTGCACGGTGCCAATTGTCACCCCGGCCAGCCGCACGTCCGAGCCAACACTCAACCCGTCGATATGTTCAAAATCAGCACCAAGCTGATAGCCGACCGTATCTGTCTTGCGGCCTTCGCCGACCACTGCTGCGGCCAGCATGCCCGCCAGAACCACCAGCACGGCTGTGCCAGTCAGAAGCTCCGCCAGACTGCGCCGTGATTTTTCCGCCATTGCCGATGCCATGAACTTACGTACACTCCCTGATAAGACAGCCCACTCTAACAGGGAATGCGCCGCAAATCACGCCTTGGGAGTATTCTGTGGCGTCCATGCCTCATAATCGCCGGTTGCGGGCGGGTGCTGGCCGGTTGCGTACAGGCTGCCCTGCGGGTGGTAGGCCTGTGCTGTGCCGGTCATGTTGGGCTGGTGGGGCAGTTGCCACGGCTTGCGCTCGGCAGCAGCAATGGGCGCATCAAGCGTATGGTGCAGCCACCCCCACCACTCCGCCGGCACGGCGGAGGCGTCCTCCCCCTTATGGTAGATCACCCAGCGTTCGGGGCGCTCCATGCCACCACCCTTGCGGGCCGGGCCGGTTGATTCGTAATAACTGCGGCCATCGGCATCCTTGCCAATCAACCGCCCCTTCCGGCGCGTATGCAGCCATGTTCCGAAATTTGCCATGACGTGATGATAGGACTCCGCGCACCAACTGGTCCATGTTTTATCGCAAACCACCCGATCAACCGCGCGCGAGCAGGGGGTGTGCAAAAGTTATCCCCCATATCCTCATTTTGCAGGGTGATAACGGGGCGCTGAACGTGTTTTGTCGGGTTCCGCCGCCTGTGCCCCCGGCGGTAACATACCCCCATGACAACAGCCAGACGCCATTGGAACGGTGTGCTGATGAGCACACTAGAGGCCGCAGCAGACCCGGACGCACCACTCCGCTCCGTAACCCTGCCCGCAGAGTGGGGTGTGGACACAGCGTCCGCACTTGCCCAGCTTGTGCCGGGCGACGACCCGATTGACCTGCCCACGCTTGCGTCGCGGTGGATAAGCGCCGTAGCACCTGACGAGGCATCGGCCCGCTCGCTGGTCTGGCTGCTGCTCACGCGGCAGGCAGCCCCTGTGGAGGCTGTGTGGCACTGCACGTTCGACCGGCCTGCGGGGTTTGTGGTCAATCTGGCGGCCTTTATCTCCCCCGGAGAAGGGTTTGCAGCCCGCACCTTTGTGGCAGCCCTTAAACTGATCTGCTCGGTTCTGCGCCAGACGGCCCTGAACATGGCGGACCAGCGCAATGGCGACCTGCTACTACCAGACCTGTTTGTACCCACCCCCTCCGCAGGCACCAACGCCCCCCCCATGCAGGCCCCCACCGCAGGGGACATTCTGCTGCCCAACAGGGATGGATGCCTGGCGGGAGTCGGGCTGGATTATGACAGTGAAGATGGCCGCGCCGCCGCCTGCGCCATTACCGCACTGGCCACACTGACCGCCCATGCCGGACGCGGCCCGGAGTCCCTACCCCTGCCCCCCGTACGCACCGTGCTGCCCGGACTGGGCGAGACCCTGCGCGCGGTCTGGAGCGAAGCGGCGGTGGAAACCGATACGCCCGTAGCCCCGATTGAAACGGGGTTTTCCACCCCCAACCCCATAGACGGCCTGCTGGGTGTGGAAGCGTGCGGGCTGGCCCCCGTTTTTTCCATGCTCCGCCCCGACGGGCGGCTGGCCAGCAGCACCCGCCAGCGGTTGGACATGCGCGGCTTTACGGTAGAAACCGCACTGGCCGCAGCCCTTGCGGGGGAGACGGTTCTCCCCCAGCCCGGCCCCAAGGCGCATCTGGCCATGTATCGGGCGTTAACCGGCTTTGCCGACCGTATGCCCGCCCGGCCAGAAACCCTGCCCACCCCCGTGCGGCTTAAGCTTGAGCGCGGCATGCGACGGATTCTGCCTGCGCGCCATGGCGGCTTTACCCAGAAAACCACCATTGGTGGCCACCGCCTGTTCATGCGTACCGGGGAATATGAGGACGGCACACTGGGTGAACTGTCCTTAACCCCCACGCGGGAAGGCCCAATGGTGCGCGGACTGATGGAAAGCTTTGGGGACGCCATAAGCATTGGCCTGCAATATGGCGCGCCACTGGAAGCTTACGTGGAAAACTTTGCCTATTCCTGCTTTGGTCCGGCGGGCACCGTGGAGGGCGACCCGGTTGCCTCCTATGCCACTTCCATGCTGGACTACGCATTCAGGGCCTTGTCGGACACCTATCTGGACAAGCGCCTGCCCGACGGCCCCCACCAGGACAGCACGCCCGAACCGGACCCGCTGCTCCCACTGGACCTGCCTGATGGGGATGATACGCAGCCCACCCGCCCACGGCGCAACCTGCGTCTGGTCTGCTAGGCCCCGGTTTGTTTACAAGGAACGGAACATAACGCGATGAGCACACCCCAATCCCGTCTGGCCGAACTGGGTATTGACCTACCCACACCCGCAGCCCCCGTGGCCAACTACGTGGCCTGCGTACAAACCGGGTCACTGCTTGTGGTGTCCGGCCAGTTGCCACTACTCAATGGCAAGCTGTTTGCCACCGGCAAGCTGGGCGGCGCGGTAAGCGTGGATACGGCAGTAGAGGCCGCGCGGTACAGCATGATCAACGTGATCGCGCAGGTCAAAGCAGCCGTGGGGGACCTCTCTCGCGTTAAGCGCGTTGTGCGTCTGGGCGGCTTTATTGCCTGCACGCCGGACTTTACAGCCCATGCCTCGGTCATGAACGGTGCATCCGATCTGGCCGTTGCCGTGTTCGGGGATGCGGGGCGCCATGCCCGCTCTACCGTAGGCGTCCCCTCCCTGCCGCTGGATGCGCCGGTGGAAGTGGAAGGCCTGTTCGAGATCGCCTGAACCCAATGGAAAAATCTCATGGCTGACTGGTCCGTTACCCTGCACAACAGCATTCACGACATTCCCGCTACGGAATGGGCGCAGTGTGCGGGGCCGGACAACCCTTTTGTCAGCCATGAATTTTTAAGCGCGCTGGAAGACAGCGGCTCCACTGCCAGCGCAAGCGGGTGGGTGCCACGGCATGTGTGCCTGCACAGCCCCGACGGGCGACTGGCCGCTGTCTGCCCCGCCTACCTTAAAGGCCACTCCTGGGGCGAATACGTGTTTGACCAAGGCTGGGCACGCGCGTTTGAGGCCGCAGGCGGGCGCTATTACCCCAAACTCCAGATTGCAGTCCCCTTTACCCCCGCCCCCGGCCCAAGGCTGCTGCTCC
>JBDNSL010000086.1:0-10196 GCA_047719095.1 Acetobacter sp. | reverse complement strand
CAATGGTGCGTGAGAACGACACAACCCTGCGCATGGCCGAAGTGGCCGATGCCGGTGGCCCCAATGCCGTGCAGCTTGCCGGGTGCGACCCAGAGGCCATGGCCGAGGCGGCCCGCATTGCCGTGGACCGTGGGGCAGACCTGATCGACATCAATTTTGGCTGCCCGGTTAAAAAAGTGGCCGTGGGGCAAATGGCCGGTTCCGCCCTGATGCGTGATGAGGCCGCAGCCCAGCGTATGCTGCAAACGGTGGTCAAGGCCGTGTCCGTGCCGGTCACGCTTAAAATGCGTATGGGCTGGGACCACGCACACCTGAATGCCCCCGTGCTGGCACGGATTGCGCAAGATGCAGGCATTCGCATGATTACGGTGCATGGGCGCACACGCCAGCAGTTCTACAATGGTACGGCGGACTGGGCCTTTGTGCGCACCGTAAAGGATGCGGTGGACCTGCCTGTTATTGTTAACGGCGATATCCTGACCACAGCCGATGCCCGCAACGCTCTGGCCCAGTCTGGTGCCGATGGGGTTATGATCGGGCGTGGCTGCTACGGGCGGCCATGGTTTTTGGCACAGGTCGGCCACGCCCTGCGCACGGGGGAGGATATGCCCGACCCCACGTTAGAGCAGGAAAAAGCCATTGTGCTGGAGCATTATGGCATGATGCTGGAGCATTTTGGCCCACGCCCCGGCCTGCGGCTGGCGCGTAAGCATGTGTCTTGGTATTCGGCCGGTCTGCCTGCTTCTGCCGCGTTCCGTGCGACGTTCAACAAGGTGGAAACGCCTGAAGAAGCCTTGTCCCGCATTGCAGAATTTTATGACCAGCAGATAGCCGCCGGTGCACAGCGCGAACCACGCGCCTCCCGGCAGGAGACTGCCCGCCAGCAAGAACAGGCCCACGCCGCGTGAGCACAAAAGCGCCAGACAGGGCAGAGCCTGACGCGGCGCTACTACTGGACAGCCTGCCAGTGCCTTTGCTGGAGGTGGGGGCGGGGAATGCGGTGCTTGCGGTCAATATGGCTGCGGAGGAGTTTTTTGGCATCTCCCGCCAGCAGATCAAGGCTGGGGGGCTGGCTGAAATTGCTCCATCGGACCACCCGATTTTTCTCCTGCTTTCCCACCTGCGTCAGCGCGGGGGGAGTGTTACCGAGCATGACCTGCTGTTCAGTTCCCCGCGCTTCCACCACGAGGGGGTGAGCGTGCAGGGGGCCGAGGTGCTGGATCATCCGGGCCATCTGCTGCTGACATTCCACCAGCCTTCCACAGCACGGGTGCTGGACCAGCAGCAGGTGTATCGTTCGGCAGCACGCAGTGTGTCGGGCATGGCGGCCATGCTGGCCCATGAGGTGCGTAACCCGCTCTCGGGCATAAAAGGGGCAGCACAGCTCCTTGAGCAGGCCGTGGGGGATGCAGACCGCGATCTGGCGACCCTAATCTGTGATGAGGTGGACCGCATAGATGCGCTGGTCGAGCGCATGGGCATGTTTGGCGAGGCGCGCATGGACTACCGCGCCCTGAACATCCACCGCCTTCTGGAGCACGTTAAGCTGCTGGCCAGCAACGGTTTTGCCAAGGGCCTGCGGATTATAGAGCAGTATGACCCCTCACTCCCCCATGTCTGGGGGGACCGGGACAGGCTGGTGCAGGTGCTGCTCAATCTGGTCAAGAACGCGGCAGAAGCCCTGCAGGAGGCTGGCAGGGAAGGCGACATTACCCTGATTACCAGCTACCGCCCCGGTATTCGTGTAACCGCTCCGGGTACGACCCAGTGGCGGCACCTGCCCCTTGTGGTCACCATAAGGGATACGGGGCCGGGTATATCGGAAACGGTTCGGCCGCATCTGTTTGAGCCGTTTGTCTCCACCAAGGTCAACGGCAGTGGGCTGGGGCTGGCACTGGTGGGGAAGGTCATGGATGACCACGGAGGGGTGATGGAGGTTGAAAGTCGGCCTGGCCGAACGGAAATCAGCCTTTTTCTTCCACTTGCGGAAGAAAGGGGCGGCCTCCCTTGACCTTGGGTGCGCCCTGACCCGATAAGCCTCTCCTTGTTGCTTTTCCTCTGGTTGCAAACGAATGACACCGCTGCCCACCATTCTTGTTGCTGATGATGACCGATCCATTCGCACCGTGCTGGGGCAGGCACTTGGTCGCGCGGGGTATCAGGTTCAGGTCACTCCCTATGCGTCCACGCTCTGGCAGTGGGTGCAGGAGGGGGAGGGCGATCTGGTCATTACCGATGTGGCCATGCCCGATGGTAACGGGCTGGAGCTTGTCACGCGCATCCGCCAGATCAGGCCCGACCTGCGGGTTATTGTCATGAGTGCGCAATCCACGCTGACAACCGCCGTAAAGGCCACCCAGCGCGGCGCGTTTGAATATCTGGCCAAACCGTTTGACCTCAAGGAACTGCTTGCGGTTGTCGCACGTGCGCTGACAACCCCCGTGCAGGAAGCCGAAAAGCCCGCATCCCCCCAAACGCCGGAGGAGCGCCTGCCCCTTATCGGGCAGTCCGTGGTTATGCAGGGGATTTACCGTAGCATTGCAAGGCTGACGACTTCGGATCTGACGGTCATGATCACGGGGGAGAGTGGCACCGGTAAGGAACTGGTGGCCCGTGCCCTGCACGAATATGGCCGCCGCCGCAACGGGCCATGTATTGCCGTTAACATGGCCGCCATCCCGCGTGAGCAGATTGAGAGCGAGCTGTTCGGCTACGAACGCGGCGGCAATCTGGGCCGCATGCCCGGCCGGTTTGAGCAGGCCTCTGGCGGCACGCTCTTTCTGGACGAGATCGGGGACATGCCTCAGGAGGCCCAGACCCGCCTGCTGCGTGTTTTGCAGGAAGGAGAGTTTACAACCGTGGGCGGCTCCACCCCCCTGCATGCCGATGTGCGTATTGTTGCCGCCACCCACCGCGACCTGCGGCAGGCCATTCAGGCAGGAACCTTCCGCGAGGACCTGTATTACAGGCTGAACGTGGTGCCGCTCCGCCTGCCCCCCCTGCGCGAACGGCGGGAGGATATACCCTTGCTTGCCCGCCACTTTCTCGCGCAGTGCCGCGAGGCAGGGGGTGGCTACCGGATGCTGGACGAGGAGGCCATGACCCGCCTGCAGGCATGGCGCTGGCCGGGCAATGTGCGCGAACTGGAAAACCTGATCCGCCGCATTATGGCCCTGTATTCGCAGGAGACCATTACAGCCGATCTGGTGGATGCGGAACTGGCGGACCCTCTGGGGAGCGAGTTTGAGCCGGACAGGGCACCTGTGGCCGAACCGCTGGTCGATTCAGTTTCGCGCCATATTGCCCGCTACCTTGAGGCCGGGCGCGAAGGGATGCCATTGCACGATCTGCATGCCCGTATTATTGCCGAGGTGGAACGTCCGCTCATCCAGATGACGTTAACGGAAACACGGGGCAACCAGATCAAGGCTGCCGCCATGTTGGGGCTGAACAGAAATACCTTGCGTAAAAAAATACGCGACCTTGAGATTCCCGTCGTGCGTGGCGTAGTCTAGCCGCAGGCATGACAAAAGCACCCCGGCTCTCCCCTCGGCATCTTTTTTCGCGTTCGCGCCTGCAATGGCTTTTGCGCGCCCTTGAACGCAGGAGTGTTGCCGTAACCCTTGTCGCACTGGCGCTGTGCCTTGTGTTTGCAACCTTTGTGGTGCTCTCGGGCGGTATGTCGTTTGGGCATTACGCCGTAGTTGAGCCACTGGTGCTGTTTGTAAACGGGCTTGTACTGCTGCTTTTGCTGCTGGCCATGGGGGTGCGCGGCTGGCCCGTTCTGGTGGAATACCGCAAGGGGCTGGCGGGCACACGCCTGCATGTGCGCCTTGTAACCCTGTTTGGTATTGTGGCGGTTGCACCAACGGTGGTGGTGGGCGTGTTTGCCACCCTGTTTTTCCATTACGGCATCCAGATCTGGTTTTCCGACCGGGTGAACACCGCACTAAACGAGGCGCTACAGGCCTCACGCGGGTATTTGCAGGAGCATA
Source organism: Acetobacter sp. (assembly GCA_047719095.1). Classification (GTDB taxonomy): domain Bacteria; phylum Pseudomonadota; class Alphaproteobacteria; order Acetobacterales; family Acetobacteraceae; genus Acetobacter. The sequence goes on along the minus strand of JBDNSL010000086.1, from coordinate 6,201 downwards.
ACGCCAATATCCGCACCGATGCGTTCTCGATGTCCAACTACATCATGAGCGCACAGAACGAACTGGCCGCCAGTGGCATGGAACTGCTGCAAGACCATGAGGCCCTGTCCCAGATGCTGGACAGCCAGGCCACCATGCGCGGACTGACCGAAGCTCTGGTCTACGACCCCATTACCAACCGCGTTGTCGCAGCAGGCGGGTTAATGAGCCGCACAGGCCTATTGCAGGACCTGCCCCCACCAGCGGCCACCCTTATGGCGCGCTCCAATGATGTGGCCATTCTGGATTCCCCCGATGAGCGCACGGTGCGCGCTGTTGTGGAACTGTCGCAAACGCCCACACTTATGCTGGTTATTACCCGTCTGGTTGACCCATCCATTCTGGAGCACATGCACAGAACGGAAAACGTGGTGGCGGACTACAAGCACCTCAACAGCAACAAGGCCAAGATCCAGCTCACCTTTGTCATGATCTTTGTGCTGGTGGCCCTGCTGGTGCTTGCTGTTGCCGCCCTGATAGGCTTTGCGCTGGCAACCCAGATTGCCCGGCCACTTGGCCTGCTGAGCATGGCCGCCCGCCGGGTGAGTGAGGGCGACCTGCGCGTGCATGTGCCCGAAACCAATCGGGATGATGAGGTGGCAAGCCTGTCACGCGCCTTTAACCGCATGACCGAGGAGCTGGATAGCCAGCGTTCGGAACTGATGGCAGCTTACGGCCAGATCAATGAGCGCAGGCGCTTTACCGAGGCAGTTCTGTCGGGTGTGTCCGCAGGTGTGATCGGGCTGGATGTGGAACAGCGCATTGAACTGCCAAACCGTGCGGCCAGCGTGTTGCTTCAGGCCAATCTGGCGGACGCCATTGGCGAGCCACTGGCTATTCGTGTGCCCGAATTTGCTGGGCTTTTGGAAGAAATTACCCTCTCGCCCGAGGTGGTTTTCACGCGGGAAATCCAGATCGGGCTAGGCACCAGCCAGCGCACCCTGCTGGTGCGCGTGGGGGCGGAACTGCGCGGCACCGTAACCGAAGGGTATGTGATGACATTTGATGACATCACCGCCCTGCAACAGGCCCAGCGCAAGGCGGCATGGGCGGATGTGGCCCGCCGCATTGCCCATGAGATCAAGAATCCGCTCACCCCTATCCAGCTTGCGGCCGAACGGCTCAAACGCCGTTTTTTGAAGGAAATCACTTCCGACCCGGACACATTCGCCCAATGTGCGGACACAATTGTGCGTCAGGTCGGCGATATTGGGCGCATGGTGGACGAATTTTCGGCTTTTGCCCGTATGCCGCAGCCAATTATGAAGGATGAGAACCTTTCCCGTATTGCGCAGGAGGTGCTCATCCTGCAACGTAACGCCCACCATGAGATTTCGTACCACCTTGATCTGCCACAGCACGGACCATGGGTTCGGTGTGACCGGCGGCTTATCAGTCAGGCTTTGATCAATCTGCTGCAAAATTCGGCGGACGCCATTGCCATGCTTCCCCGGCAGGCTGACGCATCCGGGCAGGAGGTGGCTCCCAAGGGAGAGGTATGGGTGCGTATTGCGCAGGAAGAGGAAACCATTGCTATTGTCGTGGCCGACAATGGGGTGGGACTTCCCGAGGATGACAGGAACCGTCTGGCCGAGCCTTACGTCACCCACAAAGCCAAGGGAACGGGGCTGGGATTGGCTATTGTGAAAAAAATCATGGAAGATCATGGTGGAACGGTCCGTCTGGAAGACAGGGCAGGAGAGAAGGGAACTGTGGCTACTCTGGTTTTGCCGGTGAAAGACGACCATGGCGCATGAAATCCTGATCGTTGATGACGAACCCGACATCCGGATGCTGATTGAAGGCATTCTGTGTGATGAAGGGTATGAGGCCCGCGTTGCCTCCAGTTCCGAGGCAGCGCTGGCGGCTTTTCGGGTTCGCAGGCCGTCTCTGGTCATTCTGGACGTGTGGTTGCAGGGCTCGGATATGGACGGGCTGGAAATCCTGCAAACCATGAAGGCGGAGGAAGCCTCCGTGCCCGTGGTCATGATTTCGGGCCACGGCACGATCGAGACGGCAGTGGCTGCCCTCCAGCACGGCGCGTATGACTTTATAGAAAAGCCTTTTCAGGCGGACCGGTTGCTGGTCATTGTCCGCCGCGCCCTTGAGGCCTCGCGCCTTGCGCGCGAAAATGAGGAACTGCGCCTGCGTGCAGGTCAGGATGCGGATCTGTATGGCAACAGTGCCCAGATTGTGGCCATTCGTAACCAGATAGAAAAAGTGGCCCCCACCGGCTCGCGCGTGCTTATCAGCGGTGGGCCGGGTTCTGGCAAGGAGGTGGCAGCCCGCATGATCCATGCCCGCTCCCGCCGGACGGACGGGCCTTTTGTCGCCCTTAACTGTGCAACCCTTGCTCCGGGCCGGTTTGAGGAAGAGCTGTTCGGCCTAGAAGGTGGGGTGGATGGCATGGGCCGCCGCACCGGCGTGCTTGAACGTGCCCACGGCGGCACCCTGCTGCTGGACGAGGTGGCGGATATGCCGCTGGAGACGCAGGGCAAAATTGTACGCGCTTTGCAGGACCAGACATTCGAGCGCCTTGGTGGCGGCTCCCGCGTTAAGGTGGATGTGCGTGTGCTGGCCACCACCAACCGCGACCTTCAGGCCGAAATTGTGGGCGGGCGCTTCCGCGAGGACCTGTATTACCGTCTGGCGGTTGTGCCGCTGCGTATGCCAGCACTCAAGGAGCGGCGGGACGATATTCCGGGGCTGGCCACGCTCTTTTTGCACCGTGCGGCGGAAATGGCAGGCCTGCCCTCGCGCGATCTCTCGCCAGATGCGGTGGCCGTTTTGCAGGCATACGACTGGCCGGGCAATGTGCGCGAACTGCGCAACCTGATGGAGCGTGTGCTCATCATGCAGCCGGGCAGCAGCCAAGACCTGATCCGCGCGGACATGCTGCCTTCCACCATTGGGGAAAACGCACCGGGGCTGTTAAAGTTTGATGCCTCGACCGATGTCATGAGCCTGCCTTTGCGTGAGGCGCGCGACCTGTTTGAGACCCAGTACCTTCAGGCACAATTGTTACGTTTTGGAGGGAACATAAGCCGCACTGCGTTGTTTGTAGGCATGGAGCGCAGCGCTTTGCATCGCAAACTCAAGCAGCTTGGTGTAACATCGGATGAGCGAAACACTGGCTGATCAGTGAGTTGTTGCGAGTCAGGTAAGGCGTTAGGTCTGGCTCCCAAGAAAAAAAGAAAATGGAATAGGGTCGCACACAGTGGAAAAAGAGAGTGCACATAATGTGCAGGACGCATTTTTAGGCCAGATTCGCCGTTCCCGGGCGGCCGTGACCGTATTTTTGGTCAATGGTGTTAAACTTCAGGGCTTTATTACGTGGTTTGACGATCAGGTAGTGCTTCTGCGGCGTGATGAGCAGACCCAGCTTATTTACAAACATGCCATCAGTACTGTTATGCCCAGCATTCCCGTAGATATAGCAGACCCCTCCGGAGCGGGCACAAAGGCGGACAAGGAACCATCACTTGGCGACGAGTTTTACTGAGAAAAAACAGACGGTTGCAACTCGTGCGGCCGTTATTCTGCCGTGGGAGCGTTCAGCCCACGGGCAGGACGTAAGGGCTGCCGAAGCCCGGCTGGAAGAAGCCGTAGGCCTGACAGCCTCCATTGGTCTGGTTATTGTCCGTAAAGCCGTTCTTCTGCTGCGTATGCGCCGCTCGGCCACATTGCTGGGCAAGGGGCAGATCGATTCCCTCAGAATAGCCGTCAAGGCCGACAATATTGACGTGCTGGTGGTGGATACCAAACTGACCCCCGCTCAGCAGCGTAATCTGGAAACCGAGTTCGGCTGCAAGGTCATCGACCGGACCGGCCTTATTCTGGATATTTTTGGTGCCCGTGCCGCCACGCGGGAAGGGACATTACAGGTCGAACTGGCGCATCTGGAATATCAGCGCTCCCGCCTTGTGCGGTTGTGGACCCACCTTGAGCGCCAGCGCGGTGGCTTTGGCTTTCTGGGTGGTCCGGGTGAAACCCAGATCGAGGCCGATCGCCGCATGATTGGCGAGCGGATTGTCCGGCTTAAAAAGGATCTGGAGCAGGTGCGCCGCACTCGTGGGCTGCACCGGCAGGCCCGCAAGCGCGTACCATTCCCTGTTGTGGCTCTTGTTGGCTACACCAACGCGGGCAAATCCACCCTGTTCAACGCCCTGACCGGGGCCACCGTGTATGCACAGGACCAGTTGTTTGCAACGCTGGACCCCACCATGCGCGCGATTGAACTGCCATCGGGGCGGCAGGTTATTCTGTCCGACACGGTGGGGTTTATCTCCGACCTGCCAACCGAGCTGATCGCAGCCTTCCGCGCAACGCTTGAAGAGGTGGCGGAGGCAGACATTATCTTGCATGTGCGTGACATAGCCCACCCCGATAGTGCTACCCAGAAACGCGATGTGCTGGGTGTTTTGCAAAGCATGGCCAAGGACAACATGCTTGAGCAGGACTGGCCAACCCGCGTGATAGAGGTGCTGAACAAGGTTGACCTGCTGGGCGACCAGGCAGCAGCCTTGCATGGGGAAGAGAGTGTGGCCATTTCCGCCATTACGGGCGATGGTCTGGACCGGCTTTTAGCCCGCATTGACCAGCGCATAACGTCGGGCATGGAAATGGTGCGCTACGCCATGCCGCTGGCCGAAGGGGCCGCGCTGGCATGGCTGTACCAGCATGGTGAGGTCATAGACCGTCAGGACCGGGAGGAGGAGACGGACATTACCGTGCGCCTGCTGGCCGAAGACCGTGCCCGTTTTGAGCGGCAGTTCAGGCACATTATCCCCCAGATGGCCTGACAGGCGGCGGCAGCGCACGTTTAAAAAGCGCCCGCAGCCTGTCATACCGTGCGGGTTTGCCGTGTGGTGGAGCGCTGGCCCGCCGGGTAAGCCCCGGCAGGGTGCTGTGCTGCGCGCTCTGGTTTAGTCAAATTCCGTCATAAGTCCCAGATCGGCATGGTGTGCGAACAACCGGTCGATCTGGGTGCGGGATATGCGCCCGGTCGAGAGGTCATGTGGGATCTCGTTACGCGCAAAAAAGCGGATTTCGCTGGTTTCTATGCTGGTGGCGGGTGCGCCCCCGGTCAGTTCCCCCAAAAAAAACAGCTTGGTAATGGAAAAAGCCTCGGGCGGTTCATGCCCCTGCCGTGCCCGGTCCAGCACCATGGCCAAGCGGGTGATCCGTACTGTGTAGCCGGTTTCTTCCCGCACTTCCTTGGCGGCAGATTCGGAAGCTGTCAGGTTTACATCCGCCCAGCCGCCAGGCACCGTCCAGCGGTTGTGGTCCAGTACCTCGCGCACCATAAGCAGGCGGTTTTGCGCGTCAAACACCCCTGTGCGGACCTCCAGCTTGGGGGTGGCATAGCCTGTCTGGCGGGCAAACAGGTTTTCTATCTGCTGTATGGGCGCGCCAGAGCCATGGGCCATGGCCTTGGCTGCGAGTGTACGCAACATTTCGTAGCGTTCGCGGTCAAACGGGTCTTTGGCAAAGGTCAGCCCGGTCTGGGCAATGGCCTGCACCTCTCTGGCCCAGACAAGCCATTCAGGCTCGGACATGGTTTTTGGCTCCTGTTCCTTGAAATAAAAAACGGGAAGGCGTGTGCCCTCCCGTTTTTTGTGCACCGCTGTTGCGGGTAGGCTTAGTAAACGGGTTCTGGCTCTGCTGCGGCAGTGCCGTTGATCAGCAGGCCATCTCCATTGGCGGAAATGGTAACTGTCTCACCATCATGGATAGCCCCTTCCAGCAACTGCCCGGCCAACGGGTTTTGCAGGCTGCGCTGGATAACCCTTTTAAGGGGGCGTGCGCCGTAAACCGGGTCGTATCCTTCGTTTGCCAGCCATGTTTCGGCCAGCGTGTCCAGATGCAGGCTGATCTTGCGGTCCTCGAGCAGTTTTTGCAGGCGGCTGATCTGGATATCCACAATCTTAGCCATATCCACCCGCTGAAGACGGGAGAAGAGGATAACCTCGTCCAGCCTGTTCAGGAACTCGGGGCGGAAATGCTCGCGCACCACCTTCATCACCTGTGCCTGCACCATGGCGGGGGTATCGCCATCGGGCTGGTTGGCCAGGTATTCCGAGCCAAGGTTGCTGGTCAGGATGATGAGCGTATTGCGGAAGTCCACCGTGCGGCCCTGACCATCGGTCAGGCGGCCATCAT